>NZ_CP082922.1:1255000-1569841 GCF_019931675.1 Nocardioides rotundus | reverse complement strand
CACCGGCCGGTTCTTCGACGTCCGGGGCGCACTGGTGAGCGGCGGGGTCGACCCCGCACCGTCGATCTACTTCGGCGGCTCCTCGGGGCCGGCGGGCCCAGTGGCGGCGAAGCATGCCGACGTCTACCTCACCTGGGGCGAGCCGCCGGAGCAGGTCGCGGAGAAGATCGCCTGGATGCGCGAGCTGGCCGCCGCGGAGGGGCGGACGCTCCGCTTCGGCCTGCGCGTCCACACCCTGTCCCGCGACACCTCCGAGGAGGCCTGGCAGCACGCCCAGTGGCTGCTCGACGGGCTCGACCCGGCGACCGTCGCGCGGGCCCAGGAGGCGCTGGCGCAGAGCGAGTCCACCGGGCAGCAGCGGATGTCCGCCCTGCGCGGTGGTCGCTCGACCTTCACCTCCGCCCACGACCTGGAGGTCGCTCCCGGGCTCTGGGCCGGCGTCGGCCTGGTGCGCGGAGGCGCCGGTACGGCGCTGGTCGGGAGCCACGAGGAGGTCGCGGAGTCGCTGGCGGCCTACCACCGGCTGGGCATCGACGAGGTCATCCTCTCCGGCTACCCGCACGTGGAGGAGGCCTACTGGTTCGCCGAGGGCGTGATGCCCGCGCTCCGCCGGCGCGGGCTGCTGGGCGGGGACGCCGTACCTGCGCCGCGGGCGGCCGGCTGAGCCCGGCCGTTTCCCCGGTCCACCGGCGAAACGGCCACTTCCCGGCTGAAATTTCGGCTGGGAAGTGAAGGATTAACCGGTGAACCGGGGAAACCACCCCTCACCCCTGCGCGCGGGCGGAGGCGAAGAGGCAGACGGCGGCGGCGGTGGAGAGGTTGAGGCTCTCCACCTCGCCGCGGAGCGGGATGCGGACCCGGTGGTCGGCGGCCGCGGCGAGCTCGGCGGGCAGCCCCCAGGCCTCGTTGCCGAAGAGCCAGGCGGTGGGTCCGGCCAGCAGCGGGTCGGCGTCGAAGAGGTCGACCTCGCCGGCGCCGTCGGCCGCGAGGACGGCGTACCCCGCCCCCTGCGCGACCCGCACCGCACCGAGCGGGTCGGGCTCCAGCGCGAACGGGATCCGGAACAGGCTGCCGACGCTGGCCCGGACGGTCTTGGGGTTGTAGGGGTCGACGCTGTGGCCGGCCAGCACCACGCCCGTGGCGCCGGCGGCCGCCGCGGTGCGCAGCAGGGTCCCGGCATTGCCGGGGTCGCGTACGTCGGCTGCCAGGGCGACCAGTCGCCCGTCCGCCAGCACCCCGTCCGTGGCGGTGTCGACGAAGCGGCAGACGGCCACCAGGCCCTGCGGGGTGACGGCGTCGGAGAGACCCGCCATCGCCCGGTCGTCGACCAGCGTGACCGGCAGGCCGGCGAGCAGGTCGGCGGAGGACTCCGCCGCCGCGGGCGTGGCGAAGACCTCGACGAGCGCGTCCGCGGCGACCGCGCCCTCGACCGCCTTCCAGCCCTCGGCAAGGAAGAGCCGCCGCCCGGAGCGTTCCGGACGGCGGCTGAGCTTCCTGGCCTCCTTGACCCGGGCGTTGCCCGCGGTCAGGGGGGTCGGCGTCACGACCTCAGGAGGCCTTGGGCGCGTTGACGTCCTCGGGGAGGGCGCCCTTCGCGGTCTCGACGAGCGCGGCGAAGGCCGGGGCGTCGTTGACCGCCAGGTCGGCGAGGACCTTGCGGTCCACCTCGACGCCGGCCAGGTTGAGACCCTGGATGAAGCGGTTGTAGGTCATGCCGTTCGCGCGGGCAGCGGCGTTGATCCGCTGGATCCACAGCTTGCGGAAGTTGCCCTTGTTCTTGCGCCGGTCGTTGTAGCTGTAGACCAGCGAGTGGGTGACCTGCTCCTTGGCCTTGCGGTAGAGGCGCGAGCGCTGCCCGCGGTAGCCGCTGGCGCGCTCGAGAGTGGTCCGGCGCTTCTTGTGGGCGTTCACTGCCCGCTTGACGCGTGCCATGGTGTGTGACTCCTTGTTGCTGCTCGGGTGCTGAGGGGTGTGGTCTCGACAGGCTCGACCACCGAGGTGACCGGCTCGACCACCGAGGTGACCGGCTCGGTCACCGATGCGAGGCTCAGAGGCCGAGCATCTTCTTCGCGCGCTTGACGTCGGACTTGGCCACCTCGGTGGTGCCGGACATCCGACGGGTCATCTTGGAGGGCTTCTTCTCCAGGTTGTGGCGCAGGCCGGTCTTCTGGCGGCGGATCTTGCCGGACCCGGTGACCCGGAACCGCTTCTTCGCGCCGGAGTGCGTCTTGTTCTTGGGCATGATGCTTCTTTCTCTTCCTAGCTCGGCGGACGTCGTAGGTGCTCAGAGGTCGATGTCGGGGTCGAGGTTCTCCGACCGACGACGCTCCTTCTTCGGCTGGTCCTTGTGCGCGGCGGCCGTTGCGGCCCGGTGGGCGCGCTCGTCGGCCTCCTCGGCCGCCCGGTCGGCCGCCTTCTGCTGCTTGGCGGCCTTCATCTGGGTCTTGGCCTCGGCCTTCTTGGTGTGCGGGCCGAGCACCATGATCATGTTGCGGCCGTCCTGCTTGGGCGCCGACTCGACGAAGCCCAGGTCGTCCACGTCCTCGGCCAGCTTCTGCAGCAGCCGGAACCCGAGCTCGGGGCGGTGCTGCTCGCGGCCACGGAACATGATGGTGATCTTGACCTTGTCGCCCGCCTTGAGGAACCGCACGACGTGACCCTTCTTGGTCTCGTAGTCGTGCTGGTCGATCTTGGGGCGGAGCTTCATCTCCTTGATGATCACGTTGGTCTGGTTGCGGCGGGCCTCACGGGCCTTCTGGGCGTTCTCGTACTTGAACTTCCCGTAGTCCATCAGCTTGCAGACCGGCGGCCGTGCCGTCGGCGCGACCTCGACCAGGTCCAGGTCGGCCTCGCCTGCAAGCTTGAGTGCCTCGGCGGTCGGCACGATGCCGACCGTCTCGCCGTTGGGTCCGACGAGCCGGACCTCGGGTACCCGGATCCGGTCGTTGATGCGCAGCTCGGTGCTGATGTGTCCTCCAATGAAAAAGGCTTCCGCTGGCTGCAAGCGGAAGCCTCGGCGCCGCCCACGTGGACGGCTCGCACCGTGCACGCACTGCGGCGTGGACCCTGGACCCGACGACCTCGGCGGTCGGTGCGGGTGGAGGATCCCACATCCGGGTGGATGCTTCGTCCCCGCTTGCAATGATCGGCTCGGTCCGCCCAGGGCAGGCCGAACTGATCGGTCAACGTCGACAGGCTACCTGAGATTCCCGCGTCCGCCGAATCACTGGACCCAGGCGGTGCGGTCCCCCAGCCGGGCCAGCGTCCAGCCGCGGGCGAAGCCGTGCAGGTCGTCGCCCTCCACCGTCACCGGGACCGGCCCGGCGATGTCGACGACCATCGCGGCGGCGCCCTCGGTCACCGCGGCGGAGGCGGCGTCGGAGGCGGCCACGGGCACCGGCCGGGCCGACCGGTCCCAGCGGGCCAGCGCGTCCATGCCGGTGAAGGCGAGCAGCGCCAGCCGGCCGTCCGCGCCCTGCATGAGCACGGTCGCCATCTCGCTGTCCTTCTCCTGCTCCGACCCGTGCTCGCCGGGCCCGCCCTCCCCGAGTACGGCAACGACCGGGACGAGCAGCCGGCTGGACTGCAGCGCCACCAGGGCCTCCGGGAGGGCCCCGGCGTCCAGGGCGTAGTCGGCGAGGGCGCGCGCCACCAGCGGTGCGGCGTCTCCGGTGTCCTCGGCGAACGTCGGCTGCGGGATGTCCGCCCCCTCGAACCGCGCCGCGCCGTCGTCTGTGCCCCGAGCCATGCCCCGATGATCGCATCCCGGTGGGTGCCATGTGGAAGGCTGGTGATGTGGACGAGGCAACCTGGGCCGCCCTGACCGTGGTCCTCACCGTGCTCGGCGTGGTGTGGACCGTCGTCGCGTTCCGCCGCCGCGGTGCGGCCAACGGGCTGCGCGCCCTCGGCTTCACCCTGCTGCCCGCGGCCGCGTGGCTCACCGGGACGCTGCGGATGTTCACCGAGATCGGCAGTGCCGTGAGCCGGTGGGCCACGAGCCTGGTGCTCGACCCGCGGGTGTGGACGGGCGTGGGGCTGGCCGGCACGGCCGCTGTGCTGATCGTCCTCTCCGGCTACCTCCGCGCCCGCCAGCTGGCCCGCGGCCAGGGACGGACGCCGCTTCCCGAGGGACCTCGCGGGTCGTCGGGGGCCGTCCTCGCCGAGCCGCGAGGAGCCGGCTCCGGCGAGGCCGTCCAGCCCCGCCGCAAGGGCACCGGGGACAGCGAGCTGGACGAGATCGAGGAGCTGCTGCGGCGGCGCGGCATCCAGTGACGAGAGCCGGGAGGCTCCTGGCGCTGGCCCGGTCGCGACCGGCACTGCTGGGCGCGGGCCGGCTGATCTGCGTCGACGGCCCGTCGGGGTCCGGGAAGACCACGCTCGCCGACGAGCTCGGACATCGCGGCCCCGCCCACGTGCTCCATCTCGACGAGCTGCTGGAGGGCTGGGACGGGGGCTTCGCCGCGGTGCTGGACGCCTTGGTCACCGACGTGCTCCAGCCGCTGGCGCAGGGGCGGCCGGCGGCCTACCACCGGTGGGACTGGCACACGGGGCAGTTCGCGGAGTGGGTGCCGGTGCCGGCGACCCCGCTCCTGGTGGTGGAGGGGGTCGCCGCGGGGGCACGACCCGCCGCGGCCTACGCCTCGGCGATCGCCTGGGTCGAGGCCGACCGGGACGTCCGGATGGCGCGCGGGCTGGCCCGCGACGGCGACGCCTTCGCCCCGCACTGGGAGCGGTGGGCCGAGCGGGAGGCGGAGCACTTCGCGCGCGAGCGGACCCGCGAGCGTGCCGACGTACTCCTCACGACCTGAGCCTGTCATCTGCCGCACCACATAGGGTCGGCCGCATGGCTGGAGTGGCACCGACCGGGGAGCAGTACGAGATCGGCACCAGCGGCTACCGCGCCGTGGTGACCGAATGCGGGGCCGCGCTGCGGCTGCTGGAGCACGACGGCCGCCCGCTCGTCGACGGGTTCGCCGCGGACGCGATGCCCTCCGGCGGGCGCGGGCAGCTGTTGATGCCGTGGCCCAACCGGATCGGGGACGGCGCCTACGAGTTCGACGGCACCCAGCAGCTGGCCCTGAGCGAGCCGAAGCGGCACAACGCCTCGCACGGCCTGGTGCGCTGGGCGGCCTGGACGCTGGAGGAGCACACCGACGCCTCGGTGTCGCTGGTCTACCGGCTGATGGCGCAGACCGGGTACCCCTGGACGCTCGACCTGCACGTGCTCTACGACCTCTCGGCAGAGGGGCTGACGGTGACCCAGACCGCGACCAACATGTCGCCCTCCCCCGCGCCGTGCGCCGCCGGGGCCCACCCCTACCTGCTGGCCGGTCCCGCGGGCGCGATCGACGACTGGGAGCTGACCCTGCCGGCGGGGCGGCGCCTGGAGGTGGACGAGCGCAAGCTCCCGGTCCGCTCGGTCCCGGTCGACGGCACCGAGCACGACTTCCGGGTGGCGCGCCCGCTGCGGGGGACGGTCCTCGACGACGCGTACGGCGACCTGCAGCACGTCGACGGCCGGGTGAGCGTCACCCTGCGCGAGCCGGGCGGCGCGGCGACCACGCTGTGGGGCGACGACCGGGTGCGCTGGCTGCAGGTGTACACCGCCGACGACTCCGCCACCCCGCGCCGCTCCGTCGCGGTGGAGCCGATGACCGCGCCGCCGGACGCCTTCCGCTCCGGGGAGGACCTCGTGGTGCTCGCGCCGGCCGGGCAGCCCGGCGACGAGCACTCGGTCAGCTGGGGCATCGCGGCCGGCTGAGGCCCCGGCCTAGCGGTCGCCCGGGCCCGCGGCGTTCACGAGCGCGCGCAGCTCGCGCACCTGCTGGCGCGCGCGGGCGCCGTCGGAGCCCTGGATCCCCAGGGCGGAGACGGTGCTGCCGTCCACCAGGTCGAAGATCGCCCACGGGGCGCCCGGCGGCAGCGACACGTCCACGACCTGGGCCCAGTCCAGGTGCCGTGACCTGTAGCCGTTGACGATCCTCAGCCCGCTCTCGTCGGCGTCGATCCGGCAGCGCATCAGCGCATGCAGGCACAGCACGAGCGCGACCACGATCCCCAGCATGGTCAACTGGTAGCGCAACAGGAACGAGTTGCGCAGCTCGGCGCCCAGACCGATCCACATCACCGCGCACACCACGACGAACAGGGTGCCGAAGAACCAGCCGGCCAGGCGCACCCCCAGCGGCCGGAACCGCCGAGGGAGCCCGGCCTCAGAGGCGGCAGGCATGGATGTCGGTGAGCAGGATGCCGCGGGCACCGAGCTCGAAGAGGTCGTCCATCAGTCGCTGCGCGCCCTTGCGCGGCACCATCGCGCGTACGGCGACCCAGCCCTCGCGCTGCAGTGGAGCCACCGTCGGGCTCTCGATCCCCGGCGTCAGGGCGGAGGCGGCCGCCACCTGGGCCTCGGGGATGTCGTAGTCCATCATCACGTAGGACCGGGCCACGAGCACGCCCTCCAGGCGCCGCTTGAACACCTCGAAGCCGGCGGGCAGGTCGGTGCCCGACCGCGAGACGAGCACCGCCTCGGAGGTGAGGATCGGCTCGCCGAAGACCTCCAGCCCGGCCGCGCGCAGCGTCGTACCGGTCTCCACGACGTCCGCGATCGCGTCGGCGACCCCGAGTTGGATGCTGCTCTCGACGGCGCCGTCGAGCCGGGTCACCGTGGCCTCGATGCCGCGCTGCTCGAGGTAGGTCGACACGATGCCGGTGTAGGACGTCGCGATCCGCTGGCCGGCCAGGTCCTCGACCGTGGCGAACCGGCCCTGGGGGCCCGCGAAGTGGAAGCGGCTGGTGCCGAAGCCGAGCTCCAGCACCTCCTCTGCCTTCGCGCCGGAGTCGCGCAGCAGGTCGCGGCCGGTGACGCCGAGGTCCAGGGTGCCCTCGCCGACGTAGAGCGCGATGTCGCGGGGGCGGAGGTAGAAGAACTCGACGCCGTTCTCGGCGTCGGTGAGCGTGAGTTCCTTGGAGTCGCCGCGCTGGCGGTAGCCGGACTCGCGGAGCATGTCGGAGGCGGCCTGGGACAGGCTGCCCTTGTTGGGTAGGGCGATGCGGAGCATGGGTGACCTCACAGGTGGGCGTAGACGTCGTCGAGGCTGATCCCCTTCGCGAGCATCAGCACCTGGGCGTGGTAGAGCAGTTGACTGATCTCCTCGGCCGCTCGCTCGGAGCCCTCATGCTCCGCGGCCATCCAGGACTCCGCAGCCTCCTCGACCAGCTTCTTGCCGATCGCATGGACGCCGGCGTCGAGCTCCCGCACGGTGCCCGACCCCTCCGGGCGGGTCACCGCCTTCTCGCTCAGCTCGGCCCAGAGCTCATCGAACGTCTTCACGGGCGACAAGCCTAGGGCCCGGTGCTCCGAATCCTCGTGGCGGTCCACCGGCGACCGGCCCTAGGCTCCCCGCGTGAGCGAGGATCCCCTGGACCGCATCCCCTGGCCGCTGCGCACGCGGCGGCTCACGATCCGCCGCGCGACCGCCCGCGACGCTGCCGCCGTCCACGCCTACCACCGCAAGGACGGGGTCCTGGAGTGGATGATGTATCCCTGCTCGCCGTGGGAGCGCTACCGCGAGGAGTTCGCCGAGCCGTCCGGGCTGGCCCAGCGGCTGGTGGTCGAGACCGACGGCCGGGTCGTGGGCGACCTCAAGCTCGCGGTGCTGGACGCGTGGGCGCAGGAGCAGGTGCGCTCGCAGGCGGCCGGGACCGAGGCGGAGGTCGGCTGGATCCTGGACCCGGCGGTGCAGGGGCAGGGGCTGGCGACCGAGGCGATGCGGGCAGTCATCGGTGCCGTGTTCGAGCACACGCGAGTACGCCGGGTGGTGGCCTACGCGTTCGCCGACAACGTCGCCTCGCTCGCCCTGATGAGCACCCTGGGGATGCGGCGCGAGGCGCTCAACCGCCGGGACTCCCTGCACCGCACCCGCGGGTGGATCGACGGCGTCACCTACGCGGTGCTCGAGGACGAGTGGGCCGACGTACCTCGCTAGCCGGCTCCGGTTCAGCGTTGCAGGTCCGCCGCCTCGCGACTGGCCCACACCAGGAGCATGAACCACACGAAGACCACGATCGCCGCCACCACCAGCAGTAGGAAGACGCCGACCGCGGGTCCGGTCGCGGCGGCGAAGGACAGCGTCGGCGCGCCGGTGAGCAGGGGCGCCAGCACCACGCCGATCAGAGCCAGCCCGAGATCGAGCCACCGCACGAGGCCCGCCTGGCTCCGGATGCGGGGCTCGGGCCCGAGCGTCATCAGGGCGGTGCAGACACCGAAGACCACGCCGGTCTGCGCGACGCTCTCGCCGACCGCGACGAGGGGCGTGAGCTCGCCGTCGGGGAGCAACTGCACCAGGGAGCTCACCAGGCCCAGGCAACTCGCGATGAAGGCGCCGAGGAGACCCGGGTGCCGCCCGCGGACGAGGTTCAGTCCGGCGATGACCATCAGCCACCCGATCACGTCGGGCAGTACGTCGAACCAGTCGATCCGGAAGTCGAGGACCACCAGCAGCAGTCCTCCGAAGACCATCCCCAGGGGCGTCACGCTGCTCAGCCTAGACCGGTTCCGGGCCGATGCTCGGCCGTCGCGGGGTTCGTGACCCGCCGTACCCCTGCTCGACTTGTCGAGAGTTCGGTGGGCTTGTCGAGTGCTCTACCGCTCAACAGGCTCACCGAACTGTGCGTTACATGGAACGAGTGGGGCTGCGAGGGGACAGGTCAGCCGAGCGAGCGGAGGGTGAGCGCGGTCTCCAGGGCCGCCGAGGCGGCCTCGTGGCCCTTGTCCTCCGAGGAGCCCTCGAGCCCGGCGCGGTCCAGCGCCTGCTCCTCGGTGTCACAGGTGAGCACCCCGAAGCCGACGGGGACCGAGTGGTCCAGCGCGACCCGGGTGAGGCCGTCGGTGGCGGCCGAGCAGACGTAGTCGAAGTGCGGGGTGCCGCCGCGGATCACCACGCCGAGGGCGACCACGGCGTCGTACCCCTGCGCGGCGAGCCGCCCGCAGGCCACCGGCAGCTCGAAGGTCCCCGGCACCCGCACCACGTCGGGCGTGACGCCGGCGCCGGCGCAGGCGCGCGCGGCACCGTCGAGCAGGCCGTCCATCACCACCTGGTGCCACTGCGCGGCGACGACCGCGACCCGCAGGCCGGAGGCGTCGAGGGTCGGGGCGGCGGGGGCTCCGTGCTTCACGATCGGACTCCTTCGTCGGTGGGGGCAGAGCCGTCGGCGGCCTCTCCTTCGTCGGTGGGGGCAGAGCCGTCGGCGGCCTCGTCCTGGTGGTCGACGGCCAGGTCCGGCAGGTCCTGCAGCTGGTGGCCCATCCGGTCCCGCTTGGTCCGCAGGTAGGCCATGTTGTGCGCGTTGGGGCGCGGGGTGAGCGCGACCCGCTCGGCGACGGGTACGCCGAACTCGGTGAGCGCCGCGGTCTTGTCCGGGTTGTTGGTCAGCAGCCGCACCGACCCGATCCCGAGGTCGCGCAGCACCTGCGTGGCCGTGCCGTAGTGGCGCGCGTCGGCCGGCAGCCCGAGGTCGAGGTTCGCGTCGACGGTGTCGCGGCCGCCGTCCTGCAGCGCGTAGGCCTGCAGCTTGGCGACCAGCCCGATGCCGCGGCCCTCGTGCCCGCGGAGGTAGACCACCACGCCCCGACCCTCGGCGACGATCCGCTCCATCGCCTCGTGCAGCTGCGGCCCGCAGTCGCAGCGGTGGCTGCCGAAGACGTCGCCGGTGAGGC
The DNA here is from genome assembly GCF_019931675.1 of Nocardioides rotundus. Taxonomy (GTDB): domain Bacteria; phylum Actinomycetota; class Actinomycetes; order Propionibacteriales; family Nocardioidaceae; genus Nocardioides; species Nocardioides rotundus. The sequence continues at coordinate 1,560,126 of NZ_CP082922.1, read as the reverse complement.
ACTCCGAGTGCACCCGGGTGAGCACGGGCTCGTCCCCGGAGATGTCGCCGTAGACCAGCGCGAGGTGCTCGGAGTCGTCGATGGTGATCCGGTAGCCGTAGGCGGCGAAGTCGCCCCACTCGGTCGGCAGCGTCGTCTCGGCCACCCGCTCGACATGCATCTCGTGGCGGCGGCGGTAGCGCACCAGCTCCTCGATGGAGATCATCGCGATCCCGTGCTCGTCGGCGAACTCCCGCAGCTCGGGCGCCCGCTTCATCGTCCCGTCGTCGTTGACCACCTCGACCAGCACGCCCGCCGGAGTCAGTCCCGCCATCCGGCACAGGTCGACCGCGGCCTCGGTGTGCCCGCGCCGCACCAGCACCCCGCCCTCGCGGTAGCGCAGCGGGAAGACGTGCCCGGGCCGGGTCAGCTCCCACGGCTCGGTGGCCGAGTCGGCCAGCGTCTTCACCGTGTGCGCCCGGTCGGCGGCGCTGATGCCGGTGCTCACGCCGTCCCGGGCGTCGACGGAGATGGTGTACGCCGTCCGGTAGGCGTCGCGGTTGTGCGGCGTCATCAGCGGGATCTCCAGCCGGTCCAGCATCTCGGCCGGCATCGGCGCGCAGATCACGCCGCTGCTGTGCCGGATCGTCCACGCCATCAGCTCCGGCGTGGCCTTGGCAGCGGCGAAGATGATGTCGCCCTCGTTCTCCCGGTCCTCGTCGTCCACGACGACCACGGGGCGGCCGGCGGCGATGTCGGCCACCGCCCTCTCGACCGGGTCCAGTCGGACACTCACAGCACTGCTCCTTCACTCCGGACGGGGACAGGGGCCGGCGCCAGGGCCCGGCTGGCTCGCCACCAGACGACGAAGCCGAGGACCACGAAGACGGCGTAGACGAGGTACATCGCGGCCGTCGGGTAGTAGCCGGCGCGGACCAGGGTGGTCACCCCGACCACGTCGACCAGCACCCACACCAGCCAGAACTCCACCCAGCCGCGGGCCATGCCGTAGGTCGCCAGCATCGAGCCGGCGAGGATCCACGCCTCGGTGGCGGGACCCCACGAGCCGATCCGCACCAGGACCTCGTGGGCGACGGCGTAGCCGACCAGGCCGAGCGCGAGCAGCTGCGCCCGCTCGGGCCAGGTGGCCCAGCGCGGCGTGATCGCGCGCCCGTCGGCGGCGCCGCCGGAGCGTCGTACGGCGGACCAGCGCCACCAGCCGTAGGCGCCGACCAGGGCGAAGAACACCTGCCGCCCGGCCTGGCCCCACAGCGGCTCGCTGACGACGCCGCTCAGCTCGCCGCTGGCGAAGACCACGAACAGCAGGGCGTTGCCGACCAGGCCCACCGGCCAGGCCCACACGACGCGGCGCATGCCGAGGATCGCGCTGGCCAGGCCGAAGGCGTTGCCCACGACCTCGGGCACGGCGAGACTCCCGCCGGGCACCGCGATGGTGCCGCTCATCAGCCACTCCAGCAGGGTCATGCCCGCTCCTTCCGGTCCGCGGCCAGCAGCCGCTCGACGTGCTTGGCGAGGATGTCGACCTCGAGGTTCACCCGGTCGCCCGGCCGGCGCTCGCCGAGCGTGGTGCGCGCCAGGGTCTCGGGGATGAGACTCACGGTGAAGCTCTCCTCACCGGCCTCGACCACGGTCAGGCTCACCCCGTCCACGGTGATCGACCCCTTGTCGACCAGGTAGCGCGCCAGCCCCGGCGGGAGGGAGATCTCCACGACCTCCCAGTGCTCGCTGGGGGTGCGCGCGAGGATCTCGCCGACCCCGTCGACGTGCCCTTGGACGATGTGCCCGCCGAGCCGCTTCTCCGCGGTCACGGCCCGCTCCAGGTTGACCGGGTCGCCCGCGCGGGCGCCCGCGAGCGAGGTCTTGTCCAGCGTCTCCTGCATCACGTCGGCGACCCACAGCCCTTCGCCGGTCGAGCCCCCGTCTTCGCCGGTCGAGCCCCCGTCTTCGCCGGTCGAGCTCCCCTCGCCGGTCGAGCTTGTCGAGACCACCGTCAGGCAGCAGCCGTTGACCGCGATCGAGTCGCCGGGCGCCGTACCCTCCAGCACCGTGTCGGCGCGGACGGTGAGGCGTACGGCGTCGCCCTGCTCCTCCACGGACGCGATCTCGCCGAGCTCCTCGACGATTCCGGTGAACATCAGGCGGTTCCTCTCATGGTGATGCGCAGGTTGGTGTCCTCCCCCGGCGCCGCGGGCTCCAGCACCCGCACGTCGGTGACGTCGAGGTGCAACGCAGCGGCGATCGATTCGATGCCCAGCTCCCCCACGGCGGCGCGTCCGTCGCCGAGCAGCATCGGCGCGACGTAGGCGACCACCTCGTCGACCAGCCCGGCCCGCAGGAACGCGGCGGCCAGCGTCGGGCCGCCCTCGAGGAAGACATGGCGCCGCTCCCGCTCCCACAGGGCGGCGAGCGCGGCGCGGGGGTCGCGGGTGCGCAGGTGGAGCGACCCGCCGACGACGGCCTCGTCGAAGATCCTCCGGCCGGGGTCGAGGTCGCGCTCGCCCATCACCACGCGCAGCGGCTGCCGCTCCAACGGCGCCTCGTCGGCGGCGCGCACGGTCAGCCGCGGGTCGTCCTCGATGACCGTCCCGGTGCCGACCAGCATGGTGTCGCTGAGCGCGCGGAGCCGGTGGGTGTCGCGTCGCGCGGCGAGCGAGGAGACCCACCGCGACGTGCCGTCCGCAGCGGCACTGCGGCCGTCCAGGGTGGTCGCGAGCTTCCAGGTGACGAAGGGCCGGCCGAGCTCCATCGCTCGCGACCACGCGGGATTGAGCGCCCGCGCCTCGTCGGCGAGCAGGCCCGAGGCCACCTCGACACCCCCCGCGCGCAGCGTCTCTCCCCCGCCCGCCGCCTGCGGGTTCGGGTCGTCTTGGGCGAAGACCACGCGCCGCACTCCCGCGTCCAGGAGCGCCTGCGCGCACGGGCCGGTGCGGCCGGTGTGGTTGCAGGGCTCCAGGGTGACGATCGCGGTGGCGTCCCGGGCCGCCGTACCGGCCAGGGCGAGCGCGGCGGCCTCGGCGTGCGGGGTGCCCGCCCCCCGGTGGGCGGCCTCGGCGACCCCGGAGCCGTCGGGTGCGAGCAGGACGCACCCCACGCGCGGGTTGGGCAGCACCTGCGGGCCCACCGACGCGGCGAGCTCGAGGGCGCGGCGCATCGCCCGCTCCTCCGCGTCCGCCTGCGGTGTGGTCATCTGCTCTGCCTCCGGTTCCTCCCACGGTGCTGGTGGGGGCTTCGACGGAGGCTCGTCGCTGCGGGCGGCGAGACCCTGCGTGCGCTTCTCATCCGGACTCTCACCGTCGGTCCAGGAGTTCCACCTGGTCAACCGGCCACTGGCTGTGGACGGGTCGCGGACTGTCACCGCCGGTGCGGAATTTCACCGCCCCCAGAGCACGCGAGCTCTTGTCGGGGACAGCCTGCCACATCCCTGGGCGCTCAGCGTGTGAGAGGGCTCACGGCGCGGCGGCCTCGGCCTTCTCCCGCAGTGCCTCGACCATCGCGTCGGGGTCCTCGGCGGAGTAGACCGCCGACCCGGCGACGAAGACGTCGGCTCCGGCCTCGGCGCACCGGCCGATGGTGTCCAGGGAGATGCCGCCGTCGACCTGCAGCCAGACCTCGCCGCCGGAGCGCTCGACCAGCTCACGAGTACGGCGGATCTTGGGCAGGCAGAGGTCGAGGAACCGCTGGCCCCCGAAGCCCGGCTCCACGGTCATCACCAGCACCATGTCCAGCTCGGGCAACAGCTCGGCGTACGGCTCGATCGGGGTCATCGGCTTCAGCGCCATCGACGCCCGCGTGCCGTGGCCGCGCAGCTCGCGGGCCAGCCGGATCGGCGCCTTGGTCGACTCGATGTGGAAGGTGACGCTGCGCGCCCCGGCCTCGGCGTAGCTCATCGCGTTGCTGTCGCAGTCGTCGATCATCAGGTGCGCGTCCAGCGGCAGGTCGGTGCTGCGCGAGAGCGCCTCCACCATGGGCGGACCGAAGGTCAGGTTCGGCACGAAGTGGTTGTCCATGACGTCGACGTGCACCCAGTCCGCGTTCGGGATGCGCGCCACCTCCGCGCCCAGCGCGGCGAAGTCGGCGTTCAGGATGCTCGGCGTGATCTGGATACCCACGAGGGCGAGGGTAGTCGCGCCCCTCGGGTGCCCGGGCCCCGGCTCACTCCGGGTCCGCGGGCGGCTCGGCCCCGGCGGCCTCGTCCCGGTCCGCCCACTCCAGCAGGGGCGCGATGTCGAAGGGGTGGTCGTCGATGTCGGCCATCAGGTCGCCGAGCTCGGCGAAGCGCCCGGGCATGGTGTCCATGGTGAAGTCGCGCGGCTCGACCTGCGCGACCTCCTCCCACCGCAGCGGGGCGGAGACGCGGCCGTCCGGCACGCCCCGCACCGAGTAGGCCGCCGCGATCGTGTGGTCGCGGGCGTTCTGGTTGTAGTCCACGAACAGCTGCGCGGGATCGCGGTCCTTGCGCCACCACGTCGTCGTGACGTCCTCCGGGGCGCGGCGCTCGACCTCGCGGGCGAAGGCCAGCGCGGCCCGCCGTACGTCCTTGAAGCCGTGGTCGGGCGGGATCCGCACGTACACGTGCAGCCCGGCTCCCCCGCTCGTCTTGGGGTAGCCGGTCGCGCCCAGCTCGTCCAGCACCTCGTGCACGACGCCGCCGACACGCTGCACCGTCGACCACGGGCACTCGGGGCCGGGGTCCAGGTCGATCCGCCACTCGTCCGGCTCCTCGGTGTGGCCGCGACGGCTGTTCCAGGGGTGGAACTCCACCGTCGACATCTGCACCGCCCAGACCACCGCGGCCGGCTCGGTGACGCACAGCTCGTCGGCCGTCCGGTTCCACCGGGGGAAGTGCAGCCGCACCGTCTCCACCCAGTCCGGCGCCCCCTGCGGCAGCCGCTTCTGGTGGACCTTCGGGCCGTCCAGGCCCTTCGGGAAGCGGTGCAGCATGCACGGCCGCTCCCACAGCGCGTTCACGATGCCGGGGCCCACGGAGAGGTAGTACTCGACCAGGTCCAGCTTGGTCGCGCCGGTCTCGGGGAAGTAGACGCGGTCGGGGTTGGTCACCTTGACCACGCGGTCGTCGACCTCGACCTCGGTGAACGGGGACGCCATGGGTGTCACCGTAGTCAGCCCCAAGGGCTACTATCCTGCTTAGTAGTCAGACACGCCACGAGGAGGGCTCACTGATGGGTGCAGGACACGGGCACGGCCAGGGTGCCGCAGCCGGCCACGTCGGTGGTCGCTACCGCCGCCGGCTGGCGATGACCTTCGTGCTGGTCTTCGGCTTCATGGTGGTCGAGCTGGTCTACGGAATCCTGACCAACTCGCTGGCCCTGATCTCCGACGCCGGCCACATGTCCGCCGACGCCGTCGCCCTCGGCGCCGCGCTGCTGGCGACCAAGATCGCGACCCGGCCCGACACCACGGGGCGGCGGACCTACGGCTCCTACCGCGCGGAGATCTTCGCCTCGGGCTTCACCGTGCTCATCATGCTCGGGGTCGCGACGTACGTCGTGGTCGAGGCGATCAGCCGGATCGGCGAGCCGGTCGAGGTGCAGACCACCCCGATGCTGGTGGTCGGTGCGCTCGGCCTGGTGATCAACGTCATCTCGATGTACCTGCTCCGGCAGGGGGCCAGCGAGTCCCTCAACGTCAAGGGCGCCTACTTCGAGGTCATCGCCGACACCGCGGGCAGTGTCGGCGTCGTCGTCGCGGCGCTGCTGGTCGGGTGGACCAACCAGCCGGTGTGGGACACCGTCGTCGCCCTCGCCATCGGCGTCTTCGTCGCCGTCCGCGCCGTCGTTCTCGGCCGCCAGGTGCTGGCGGTGCTCGGGCAGCACGTCCCCGAGGGCGTCGTCCTCGACCAGGTCGTCGCGGACCTGGAGGAGATCCCCGGCGTGCAGGACGTGCACGACATCCACATCTGGACCCTCACCTCGGGCATGAACGTCGCCACCGCCCACCTCGTGGTCGGCGACGGCGATGCCCAGGAGGCGCTCACGCGCGCCCAGCAGGTGCTGTCCCAGACCTACAAGATCCAGCACGCCACGCTGCAGACCGAGTCCTCCCCCACCAAGCAGTGCGACGAGGTCACCTGGTGATCTCCGGCCCGCCCGCCGACCGGAGGTAGCCCACCCACCTCCGCGCCGCCGTACGACGTGGCTCAGCAACCTCCCATCCAGCGACCGGCGCACCACGCGCGCGGGCGGGCGCCGGGAGTCAGCGGCGGGGCGAGTCCTCGGAGCGGGCGAGCGACTGCAGATAGGCGTTGTACGACGCCAGCTGGGCGTCGCCGTCGCGGTCGGCCTGACGGTCGTGCCGGCGCTGCTCCGCGTGGTCGGCGCGCACCCACTGCCACATCAGCGCACCGGCGATCACGGCGAGCGGGTAGTCGCCGAGCGCCCAGCCGATCGAGGCGCCGAGGTACTGGTCCTCGGCCAGCGAGGAGACCCAGTCCGGGCCCACCAGGCGGAACCAGTCGGCCGCCATCACGGTGCTCCGCGCCATGAGCGAGACCGAGAAGAACGCGTGGTAGCCGAAGACCATCATCACCAGCAGCGCGCGCATGGGGTACGCCGGCCGCTTGGGGCCCGGGTCGACGCCGACGACGGCGTTGGCGAAGAGGTACCCCGCGACCAGGAAGTGGATCACCATGACCACGTGCCCGGTGTGCGAGCGCAGCGAGAGCTCGAAGAGCCCCGAGGAGTAGAAGACCACCAGGCTGCCGACGAAGAACGCCGCGGCGACGAGCGGGTTCCCGAGGATCTGGGAGACCGGCGACCGGACGATCCGCAGGGTCCACTCGCGGGCACCCCAGGTGCCGTCGCGCCGGGCCGGCGTACTCCTCAGCAGCAGGGTCACGGGGGCGCCGAGCACGAGGAAGACGGGCACGCCGGTGGCGATGCTCATGTGCTGCACCATGTGCATGCTGAACATGACCTTGCCGTAGACGCCCGGCGACCCGCTGGTCGACCACAGCAGCAGCGCCCAGCCGATCACCCACGCGGCGGTGCGGCCCCACGACCAGGCGTCGCCCCGGCGGCGCAGGCGTACGGCGGCCACGAGGTACCAGACCACCGCACCGACGGCGACCGGCGCCCACAGCGGGTCCAGCCGCCAGGTCGTCACCCAGCCCGGCCAGTCCAGCGGCCCGGGCAGCCGGTAGTAGATCAGCGACTCGACCGTCTGCAGCGGCGCGGGGTTGAGCCCGTTGGGGGGCTGCATCCGCCCCAGCGCCACACCCAGGCCGGCGGCAGCCGCCATGGTGAGGACCTCGAGCACGGCGACCCGCAGGAACGTCCGCGGCCGTCCGGCCTCGAGCCGGCCGATGGCGGCCCGACGCTGGGCGAGGCCGGCGGCCGCGAGGGCGGCGAGCAGGAGCACCTTGGTGAGCAGCGCCAGGCCGTACGTCGTCGCCAGCTGCGACCAGGCGTCGACCCGGAGCAGCGCGTTGACCAGACCGGAGGCGGCGGTGAGGGCGAAGCCCCACAGGGCCAGGGTGGAGTAGTGACGTACGGCGGCGGCCAGGCCGACCTCGCGCATCCCGGCGACCACCAGCAGGGCGACCAGCCCGCCCAGCCACACACTGAGCCCGAGCAGGTGGAACATCTGCGCGGTGACCGCGATGTCGTGGTTGAGCGACCCGGCCGCGTGTCCGGTGAGCGCGACCGGCCACAGACCGACCACGCCGACCGTCGCGACCACCGCGATGCCGCCGGTGGTCCGGGCCATGGACGCGCCGATCGCCACAAACAGCGCAGCCCCGAGGTTGAGCGCCAGGTAGCGGCCGAGCTCGAACTCGGTGGCGAAGGAGGTCAGCGAGGACCACAGCATCGGCTCGCTCAGCGGGACCGCGGCGAGGTCGGAGTAGGCGAACACGAAGACCGCGGCGGCCGCCCCGCTCCACGCCCAGCCGGCCATGGCCGCCAGGGAGGTCACCCGCAGCCAGACCGCGTCGTCGGACGAGGGCGTGGCCCGGGTGCGGGCGGGCAGCGACCAGCAGAGCATCAGCAGGCTGCCGAGCGTGATCGCGGTGGCGATGTCGCGCAGGGCGGTCGCGATGGGCAGCCCCGCCTGGGTCGCCGTACCGGGGACCGGAAGGCCGGGCTCCACCTCGGGGGTCAGCTGACCCACCAACCCCAGCAGGGCCAGGGCGACAGCGACAGCGACACCGGCCCCGGTCACGCCGAGCAGCGCACCGCGCGGGGACCGGACCTGCCGCGGGGAGGTCGGCGGGTTTGTCGTCGTCGTCACTGTCACCCCATCGAGGACATGTCGTGGCCGGACATGTCGCCGGAGCCCTCCGAGGGGCTCGGCGACGCCGGAGAACCGGGATCGGCGGGCGCGCCACCACGCGCCGCCAGCAGGTCGCGCATCACCCGGATCTCCGCCTGCTGCGAGCGGGCGATCGCCCGGGCGAGCGTGGTCACCTCCGGACGGTCGGTGACGTCGAGCACCCCCTGGGCCATGTGCACACCGGCCGTGTGGTGGGCGATCATCAGCCGCAGGAAGAGCCTCTCGGCGGCCACGCCCTCCGCCTCGCGCAGGCGGGCCAGGTCGGCCTCGGAGGCCATGCCCGGCATCCGCCCGTCGGGCAGCAGCATGTCCTCACCGCCCTTCATCCACGCCATCGGCGGTCGGTCCGAGGTCTGAGGGAGGCCCCAGAAGTCCAGCCAGGCGTACATCTGGCCGATCTGCTGCTGCTGGGAGGTGACGATGTCGTAGGCCAGCGCCCGCAGCTCGGGGTCGTCGGACTTCTCACGCACGATCAGCGCCATCTCCACCGCCTGCGCATGATGCATCATCATGTCGCGGGCGAAGCCGGCCTCCGGGCTCGCGTTCCCCGGCATCGCGGTCGCGTCCTCCTCCGCGGCGGAGGCCGCGAAGAGCACGGAGACCGCCGCCACCACGGCCGCGACGGCCAGGGCGAGAACGACCACGAGCGGCGGGATGTTGCCGGCACGCGAGAGGCGACTCATGAACCTGACATCCCCCCACCGAGGTCCAGCGGCATGGTGCCGTCCGAGCCGCCGGTGCAGGCGGCGCCGGGCTCGGGGGTCTGCTCGCCCTGGACGTACTTGTCGAGGAACGCGCCCAGCCGCGGGTCGTCGGCCCCCTTCAGCTCCAGCTGAGTCCCCCAGGCGGACGCCACCACGGGCGCCTGCTGGTCCTCATACGGGCTCAGGATGGCGTAGGTGCTGGGCAGCGCCTCCTGCAGCTGCTCCACGTCCGCGTCCGGCAGGTCGGGGCGGTAGGTCAGCCAGACGGCGCCGTGCTCCAGGGAGTGGGCGGCGTTCTCGTTCGGGACCTCGGTGTCGTAGACCCCGCAGTTGAGCCAGACCGGGTTGTGGTCGCCCCCGACCGGCGGCGACTGCTCATAGTCGAGCGGGCCGGTGACGTGGTTCGCCGAGACCTTGTAGGTCTTCACGGCGGACAGGCCGGCCGACCCTCCGGACGCCGTGGCGGGGTCGTCGGCCTCCATCCGCTGCACCGCGACGAGCACGCTCGCGAAGCCGACGAGGACGAGGACACCGGTGCCGATCAGCCAGTAGACGCGGCGCCGCTCACGTCGCCTCTGCCGCTGCAGCTCCGCCGCAGCCCGCTCGCGCCGCGAGGAGGACCTGGGCTCCTGCTCCGACATCGGACACCTACCTCGACTCGTCCCTGGAGGGACCGGACGGCGCCCTCAAATACTAGGTCGGATAGTAGCAACCGGCCCGGCTCAGGGCGTGGGCCCCTGGTCGCAGCAGTGGTGCGCCAGCACCGTCATCTCCTGCGTCGACGGCACGAAGGCCGCGGTCGCCGGAGCGAGCGCGATCACCGCCACTCCGACCGCGAGCAGGCCGGAGGTCGCGGCGCGCAGCGGTCGACGCGGTCCGAGCAGGCGTACGGCGCGCTCGGGGGCCGAGGCCAACGGCGCGAGCAGCCCCTCTGGCTGCCGCGGCGACCCCGCGGCGCCGGTGCTGGGCGAGCCCGCGGCCGCCAGCTCATAGAGCGCCTCGGCCAGGCGGAGCCGGTCGGCAGGATCGACGGCGTCGTCGGCGTGCATCTCGGCGAGCCGGGCGATCTGCGCATGTGCGACCGCGAAGAACGGGATCCACGGCAGCGCCGCGGCGAGCGCACCGGAGCGACGCACCAGCCGGTCGTGCCGGGCGCTGAGGTGGGCGCGCTCGTGGCGCAGCACGAGCGCCAGATGGGCGCGGCTCAGCGCCGCGCGGGCCCCCGTGGTCACCACGATCGTCCCGGCCTCGCGCCGTCGCTGGCCGGGGACGCAGTAGACCGCGGGCGTCCCGTGCGGGACGGTGTAGCTGCCGTCCCCGGACTCCTCGGCGACCAGCGAGAGGCCCTCCAGATGCCCTCGCCGCGCCTGGGCCGCCGTACGCCGCCCGCCCAGCAGACCGATCGCGACGCGCCCGGCCAGGACGGCGGTCAAGCCGATGCCGATGCTGCTCACCAGTCCGCCGGCCACGGTGGAGTACTGCTGCCGCAGCTCGACCAGGCAGGCGCGGCCGATCTCGCCCACGGTCGCGGCCACGGACATGCCGGGCAGGATCAGCGCGACGCAGGCGAGCAGCAGCGAGGCGAGCGCGGAGAAGGCCAGGGCCTGCCAGATCGCCATCGCCAGGCGGGGCGCACGCTCCGGCCACCGCGCCGGCGCGACGACGTACTGACCGACGGTCATCAAGACCAGCGCCAGCAGCCCGAGCACCAGCGGAGCCGTCACCTCGTCGCCCCCTCCTCGGCGCGGCCGAGGGCCCGGCGCAGCGCGTCGAGCTGGGAGCTGTCCAGCCGGTCGACGAAGTGCATCAGCACGTGCTGTCGATCGCCGCCGTCGGCGAGCGCGTCCTCCAGCAGGGAGGCGGTGTACTCCTCCCGCGTCTGGGCCGGGAGGTAGTGGTAGGCCCGGCCGACCCGGGTCCGGGTCACCATCCCCTTGCGGTGCAGGTTGTCCATCACCGTCATCACCGTGGTGTAGGCGATGTCCCGGTCCTCGGAGATGTGCTCGTGCACGGTGCGCACCGGCTGTGGGTCGTCGTGCGCCCACAGGCACTTCATCACCACGGCCTCGAGCGAGCCCAGTCCCTGCACCGTTCCTCCTCCGCTACGAACCTCCATCGTAGTTGGTCGGCGCCTATGCTGCCCGCGTGGACTTCGACCAGCCGCCGGTCATCCGGGTCGAGGAGAGTGCCGGCTCGCGACTGGGGCGCCAGGACTGGCCGGTCACCATCCCGGCGGTGCGGCAGGTGCTCGACGAGGGCCTGGACCTGCGGCCCGGCGTGACCCTGCTCGTCGGGGAGAACGGGACGGGCAAGTCCACGCTGGTCGAGGGCGTGGCGATGGCCTACGGCCTCTCCCCCGAGGGCGGCTCGACGCACGGCATCCACACCACCCGTGAGACCGAGTCGCCCCTGGGTCCGAGCCTGTCCGTGCGGCGCGGCGTCGGCGCCTCGCGGTGGGGGTTCTTCCTGCGCGCGGAGACGATGCACGGGTGGTACACCTACATGGACGATCACCGCTCCCGGCACGACCCGCGATTCCACGAGCTCAGCCATGGGGAGTCGTTCCTGGCGGTGTTGAACAGCCGCTTCGACGACGCCGGTTTCTACTGCCTCGACGAGCCGGAGGCGGCGCTGTCCTTCTCCTCCACGCTGGCGCTGGTCGCCGTACTCCAGAACGTGGCGGCGCTCGGCGGGCAGGTGCTGTGCGCGACCCACTCCCCGGTGCTCGCCGCGATGCCGGGCGCGCACCTGCTGGAGGTCGGCGAGTGGGGGCTGCGGGAGGCCTCGTGGGCGGACCTGGACCTGGTTCAGCACTGGCGGCGCTTCCTCGACGCGCCGGAGGCCTACCTGCGGCACCTGGCCGATTGATCGCCGCCCCGGGTCAGGGGGTGTGGCGCAGGAGCGCCATGAACATGGCGTCGGTGCGGTGTCGATGCGGCCACAGCTGCAGCGTGCCGGGCAGCGGGCCGGCGGCGTCGCTCACCTCGGGGAGGAGCGGGGCGGCGTCCTCCAGCAGTACGTCGTCCCGGTCGGCCAGCACGGCCTCCACCACGCCGCGGGTCTCGGCGAGCACCGGCGAGCAGGTCGCGTAGAGCACCACTCCGCCGGGCCGTGTGGAGTCGAGCGCGGAGCCGAGGAGCGCGCGCTGGAGCTCGACGAGCCCGGCGAGGTCCTCGGGAGTGCGCCGCCAGCGCGACTCGGGCCGCCGCCGCAGCGCTCCCAAGCCGGTGCAGGGCGCGTCCACGAGGACGCGGTCGAAGGTCTCCGGCAGCCAGGGCGGGCGAGTGCCGTCGGCGGCGACCACGCCCGTCACCCCGTCAGCGCCGCGCAGGTTGCGGGCGACCAGTCCGGCCCGGTGCGGCTGGGCCTCGTTCGCCAGGAGTCCGGCTCCGCGCTCCCCCGCGTGGCCGGCGAGCAGCGCGGCCTTGCCGCCCGGGCCGGCGCACAGGTCGAGCCAGCGCCCGTCGCGGCCCTCGACCGGTGCTCGCACCGCTGCGAGGGCGACCAGCTGGGAGCCCTCGTCCTGGACGCCGGCCCGGCCTTCGTTGACCGCCGGCACCGCCCCCGGGTCGCCGCTCTCCAGGACGACGCCGTACGGCGACAGCGGGGTCGGCTCCCCCGGCAGCTCCTCGCGCGTGGACCGGCCGGGGCGCGCGACCAGCACCACCCGCGGCGGGGCGTTGTCAGCGGCCAGGAGGGCGTCCAGCTCGGGGTCAACAAGCGCCGACTCGGGGTGAACTGGCGCCGACTGGGCGTCAACAAGCGCCGACTCGGGGTGAACTGGCGCCGACTCGGCGGGGTGGGCGGGGTGGAGGGACGCGGCGAGGGCCTCGACCACCCAGCGGGGGTGCGAGTGGGTCACGGCGGCGTGACCGACGGGGTCGTCGGCCGCGGCGGGGGCGACCCGCTCGAGCCAGGCGTCGAGGTCGTGCTCGGAGACCCGGCGCAGGACGGCGTTGACGAAGCCGCCGGCGCCGTGGCCGGCGCGGTCGCGGGCCAGGTCGACGGTGGTGGAGATCGCGGCATGGGCGGGTACCCGCATCGCGAGCAGCTGGTGCGCACCCAGCCGCAGGCAGTCCAGCACCTTGGCGTCGACCTTGGTCAGCGGCCGGTCGGCGCACGCGGCCAGGATCGCGTCGTACGTGCCTCGCCGGCGCAGCGTGCCGGAGGCGAGCTCGGTGACGAACCCGGCGTCCCGGCCGCTCAGCCCGCGCTCGGCGAGCACGTGCGGCAAGACCAGGTTGGTGTAGGCGCCGTCCACCCGGACCGCGCGCAGCACGTCGTAGGCCGCCCGGCGCGGCGGGTCCACCCGCGGCCGGCGGCGTCGCCGGTCAGGCATCGGGGAAGTGCTCCTGCGCCAGCCGGCGCGGCGCCACGCTGAGCCACGCCTCGGTGAGCACCTCGCGCAGCTCCTCCACGTCGAGCTCGCCGAGCCGGGACTGCTGGACCAGGACGGCGTTGCTCCTGGCGAAGTGGTCGATGGTGAAGAACGGCCCCGGCCCCTGCACCAGGGCCTCCTTGTCTGCGGCACCCCGGGTCTGGACGACCAGCAGGTCGTCGTACGGCTCCCCCGTCGCGGGGTCGACCGCGTTCGCGTACGGCTTGCGGTACAGCACGAACCCGCGCGGCTTGGGCTTCTGCCACACCACGAAGGTCGGTACGTCGCCCCAGGTCACGCCGAGCTCGGTCTCGGGCAGGGCGAGACAGATCTCCTCGACGTCCTCGGGGGTCGCTGGCCGGCTCACCCGGCCCATTGTGCCGGGTCGGGTGAGCCGCACCGGTCAGCCGGTGAACAGCTTGGCGGCGGTGATCGCGGTCATCACCACGCCGTAAGCCAGCAGGGCGCTGACGAACGCCCACGAGAGGACCAGTCGGAGCCCGCTGGCGGACGCCGCGGCACCCTGCTCGGCGGCCATGCTGGCCTGGCGGTCGCGCTCGATCTCGGCCCGGTGCTCGGTCATGTCCTCGGCGTACTTCTCCGAGACGGGGCGGATCAGCAGGTTGCAGATGAACGCGACCACGAGGACGCCCACCATGGTGAACAGCGCGGGGCGGTAGGCCTCCGCGGTCAGCGACGGCGCCGCCGGCGGCGTCGAGGAAGCCGTTGATGATCAGCGGCCCGGCCACGCCGGCGGCCGACCAGGCGGTCAGCAGCCGGCCGTGGATCGCGCCCACCTCGAAGGTGCCGAAGAGGTCGCGCAGGTAGGCCGGGACGGTGGAGAAACCGCCGCCGTAGAACGAGATGATCAGCGCCGCGAGCAGCACGAAGATCGCGGTCGCCGTGGAGCCCTGCAGGGCGAGCAGGACGTAGAGCACGATGCCGCCGCCGAGGTAGATCATGTACATCGGCTTGCGGCCGATCATGTCGGACGTGGTGGACCAGACGAAGCGGCCGGCCATGTTGAACAGCGACAGCACGCCGACGAAGCCGCCCGCCGCCGCGACCGCCACGGTGGACTCGCCGCCCGGGCCGCGGAAGAAGTCCTGGATCATCGGCGCGGCCTGCTCCAGGATGCCGATGCCGGCGGTGACGTTGCCGAAGAGCACGATCCACAGCAGCCAGAACTGCGGGGTCTTGATCGCGTTGTTGGCCGACACGTCGTTCTGCGTGACCATCGCCTTCTGCTTCACCGTGGACGGGTCGAAGCCCTCGGGCTTCCAGTCCGGCGGTGGCACGCGGATGTTCGCCACCCCGATCATCATGATCAGGAAGTAGGCGATGCCGAGCACCACGAAGAGCATGGTCAGGGCGTGCCCGCTGGCCAGCGAGGTGGAGTCGCTGGGGTCGTAGGACGGGTCGAAGAACGACAGCAGCTGCCGGGACAGCGGCGAGGCGACGAGCGCGCCGCCACCGAAGCCCATGATCGCCATGCCGGTGGCCAGCCCGGGACGGTCCGGGAACCACTTGATCAGGGTGGAGACCGGCGAGATGTAGCCGATGCCCAGGCCGATGCCGCCGAGGACGCCGTACCCGAGATAGAGCAGCCACAACTGGTCGGTGGCGATGCCGAGCGCGCCCACCAGGAAGCCCGAGGCCCAGAAGCAGGCGGCGGTGAACATCGCCTTGCGCGGACCGCCCTTGTCCACCCACGTGCCGAAGACGGCCGCGGAGAGGCCGAGCATCACGATCGCGATGGAGAAGATGAAGCCGATCGAGGTCAGCGAGGCGTCGAAGTGGTTGACCAGCGAGCTCTTGTAGACGCTGGTGGCGTAGACCTGACCGATACACAGGTGGACCGCCAGCGCGGCGGGCGGGATGAGCCACCGGTTGTAGCTGTGCGGCGCGATCGTGTGTTCGCGATCCAGGAAAGACATGGGCATCCTCTCGCTCCACCCCCGTGACCGTGGGGAAACCTACCAACCCGGCGCTCCCCCGGTGCAGGTCCGGAAGTGTGTACGGCGTGTCGGGGGACCCGGGCGACCTCAGCCCAGCCGGAGCCGCTCCTCGCGCAGGCCGCGCGCCCAGTCCGCCGCCGGCATCTGGCGCTTGCCGTGCGCCTTGACCTCGCCCAGCCGCACGGAGCGGGTGCCGGTGCCGACCTCCACGGCGCTCTTGCCGACCCTCGCCTCGCCGGGCGCCAGGTCGGTGTCGTCGGTGACGGTGACCGGGCCGAGCTTGAGCCGCTGGTCGTCGTACGTCGTCCACGCGCCGGGTGCGGGCGTGCAGGCGCGGATCTGCCGCTCCAGCACCTCGGCGGGCTGCGTCCAGTCCAGCCGGGCGTCCTCGACGGTCACCTTGGGCGCGAAGGAGACGCCGTCGGAGGGCTGGGGGCGCGCCTCCAGCGAGCCGTCCTCGATCCCGTCGAGCGTGGCCACGAGCAGGCCGGCACCGCCCTCGGCGAGCCGGGCGAGCAGGTCCCCCGCGGTGTCGGTCGGCCGGATCCGCTCGGTCATCACCCCGAAGGTGGGGCCGGCGTCGAGCGCCTTGACGATCCGGAAGGTGGTGGCGCCGGTGACCTCGTCGCCGGCCCAGATGCTGTGCTGCACCGGGGCGGCGCCGCGCCAGACCGGGAGGGTGGAGAAGTGCAGGTTGACCCAGCCGTGCTCGGGGATGGCGAGCGCGGACTCGGGCAGCAGCGCGCCGTAGGCCACGACCGGGCAGCAGTCGGGCGCGAGCTCGCGCAGCGCGTCCTGGAAGGCGGGGTCGCGCGGGTGCTCGGGCTTGAGCACGGGGACGCCGAGCTCCTCGCCGCGTACGGCGACCGGGCTGGCCACGAGCCTCCGCCCGCGGCCCGCGGGAGCATCGGGCCGGGTGACGACGCCGACCAGCTCGTGCTGGGACCCGGCGAGCGCGTCGAGCGCGGGAAGGGCGACCTCGGGGGTGCCGGCGAAGACGATCCGCACCGGCTCAGAGCCCGAAGCCGTTGGTCGGGTGCGGGCTGAGCTTCACCGTGGGCTTCTCCAGGCCGAACCACTCCGACTCGCGGATCTCGCGCATCGCCGCCTTGCGGGCGTCGGCGTCGAGCCGGTCGATGAACAGGATCCCGTCGAGGTGGTCGGTCTCGTGCTGGATCGCCCGGGCCAGCAGGTCGCTCCCCTCGATCACCACGGGCTCGCCGTGCATGTCGTATCCCTTGGCGACCACCGACAGCGCGCGCCTGCAGTCGAAGGTGAGGTCGGGCAGGGAGAGGCAGCCCTCGGGGCCGTCCTGGATCTCCTCGGACAGGTCGAGCGACGGGTTGACCAGGTGGCCGAGCTCGCCGTCGACGTACCAGGTGAACACCCGCAGCCCCACGCCCAGCTGCGGCGCGGCCAGCCCGGCGCCGGGGGCGTCCATCATCGTGTCGGTGAGGTCCTCCACCAGCCGCCGCAGCTCCTTGTCGAAGTCGACGACCTCGATCGCGGGCTTGCGCAGGACCGGGTCGCCGAAGAGGCGGATGGGCTGGATGGCCATGCCTCCAGTCTAGGAGTCGGCGGGTGCGGTCCCGACCTGGGTCGGGCGGCGCCCGACCGATCAACCCGGTGCGCCGTACCGGCTGAGGTTCCCAGGGAGAACGGTCACTTCCCAGGCGGCACTTCAGCCGGGAAGTGACCGTTTCCCCGGTGCACCGGGGAAACGACCCCTCACCTCACAGCGACGCCGGGTCGACCTGGACGCGGACGGCGGCCAGCTTGCGCGCCGAGCGGAGGCGCTGCATCTCCCCGAGCGCGCGGGAGAGGGCGAGGGCCTGGCGGCGGGGCGTGCGCAGCACGACCCGGACCTCGCCGTCGTCGCCGTGCGGGACCGGGCCGAGCGACTCGGTGGGGTCGGGCGGGTCGAGCAGGGCCAGCGCCTCCTCGACGGCGGCCGGCTCGCCGGTGACCGTGGCGACCCGGGCGGCCGGCGGAAGATGGGCCTCGGCGCGCTCGGCGGCCTCGCGGGCGGCGTACCCCGCGGGGTCCCACCGCACCAGCGCCTGCAGCTCGGGCCTCGTGGAGTCGCCGACGGCGAGCACCCGGCCGCCGGGGCGGACCAGCGCGCCGGCCGCCAGCCACCGGCGCAGCGACTCCTCCCCCACCCGCAGGTCCGGGCGGGCCAGTGCCAGCCAGGTGTCCAGCAGCACCACGAGCGGGTACCCGCCCTCGGCCACCGGCTCCGCGCCCGGGGTCGCCACCACCAGCGCGGGCTGGTCGGGCACCGAGGCGAGCACCTTGTCGCCGCTCGAGGTGACGACACGCACCGGCGCGAAGGTCCGGCCGAGCTCCTCGGCGGTGCGCCGGTCCCCCAGCACCGGCGCCCGCAGGCCGCGGTAGCCGCACTCGCCGCAGGACCAGTCGGTCTCCATGCGCCCGCACCACCCGCACGAGGGCGGGGCCGTCGGCGACGTCAGCCGCAGCGGACCGTGGCAGACCCGGCAGCGGGCGGGGGTGCGGCAGCGCTCGCAGGCGAGGGCGGGCGCGTAGCCCGAGCGCGGCGTCTGCACCAGCACCGGCCCGGACTCCAGCGCCCGCCGGATCGCCTGGTGCACCTCCTGCGGGACCCGTGCGGAGCGGGCGAAGGCGTCCCGGGCCAGCGCCACGTCGTCCGCACCGGCGACCGCGACCTGCACCCGCTCCCGGACCACGTCGCGCGAGGGCGCCAGCTCGTGCGCCCAGCCGGATGCGACCAGGTGCTGCGCCTCGACCGAGCGGGCATGGCTGCCCAGCAGGACGGCCGTGTCCTCCAGCACCGCCCGGGTCAGCAGCACCTCGCGCGCGTGCGGGTACGGCGCCCGCGGCTCGGCGAACAGGTCGTCCCCGTCGTCCCACATCGCCACCAGGCCCAGGTCGTGCACCGGCGCGAACGCGGCGGCCCGGGTGCCGATCACCACCCGGCGCTGACCTCGAGAGACGGCCAGGAAGTCGCGGTAGCGCCGGGACGGCCCGGACTCCGCGGTCAGCACCACGTGGTGGCCCTCCCCCAGGACCTCGGTCAGCGCGGCGTCGAGCCGCGCCACGTCGCGGTGGTCGGGGACGCAGACGAGCGCGCCACGGTCGGAGGAGTACGTCGCCGCGACCGCGTGCGCCAGCAGCTGCGGCCAGTCCGCCCCGGGAGCCGCGGTCCACACCGCGCGCGGCGACTCCCCCGCGGCCAGGTGCCCCAGGAACGACCCGGCGTGCTCGTGTCCGGCCCAGGCGGTCTCGGCCGCCTCGACGTCGCGGGTGAACGGTGGACGGGGATCGAGCGGGGCGGCCTTCTCCGCGGTCGCGTGCCGCGGAGGCACGGCCAGGCGGAGCACATCGGCCCGGGACCCGGCGTAGCGCTCCGCGATCTCGCCGACCAGCCGCTCCACCGGCGGCAGCAGCACGGGCTCGGGGCTGACCACCCGGCGCAGCGGCTGCAGCCGGCCGGCGTGCTCGGAGCGCTCCCGGCGGGCCACCACGAAGCCGTCGACGTCCTGCCCGGCGAAGCGCACCTTCACCCGGGCGCCGGGCACCGCGTCCTCGGCCATCGCGGCCGGAACGAGGTAGTCGAAGGGGCGGTCCAGATGGGCGAGGGGGACGTCGACCAGCACCGCCGCGACCGGGTCGGTGGCGGCGGGCTCGGCCTGCTTCTTTCGGGCCTCGGGGCGCGCCGCCGTCGCCGAGCGGGCCCGCGCCACCTGGGCGCGAGCACCGGCGAGGGCACCCTCGGGCAACAGCCCGGGCTGGTCCTCCGCGTCCTCGCCGCTCATGGCGGCATTCCTACCAGCGGCCGCGGACAGCCTCAGAGGCCGGCGGCGCCCTTGAGGTCGGCCACCCGGTCGGTGCGCTCCCAGGTGAACTCGGGCAGCTCGCGACCGAAGTGGCCGTAGGCGGAGGTCTTGGCGTAGATCGGCCGGAGCAGGTCCAGGTCGCGGATGATCGCGGCCGGGCGCAGGTCGAAGCACTTGAGGACGGCCTGCTGGATGTCCTCGTCCGGGATCACCCCGGTCCCGAAGGTCTCGATGAACACCCCGACCGGCGCGGCCTTGCCGATCGCGTAGGCGACCTGTGCCTCGCACCGGCGGGCCAGCCCGGCCGCCACCACGTTCTTGGCCACCCACCGCATCGCGTAGGCCGCCGAGCGGTCCACCTTCGAGGGGTCCTTGCCCGAGAAGGCACCGCCGCCGTGCCGGGCCATGCCGCCGTAGGTGTCGACGATGATCTTCCGGCCGGTCACCCCGGCGTCGCCCATGGGGCCGCCGATGACGAACTTGCCGGTCGGGTTCACCAGCAGCCGGTAGTCCTCGTGCGGGATGTCGAAGGCCGGCAGCACCTCGTCGATCACGTGCTGCTTGATGTCGCGCTCGAGGTCGGCGTGCTCGATGCCGTCGGCGTGCTGGGTGGAGAGGACGACGGTGTCGACCCGGACAGGCTCGTCCTGGGCGTCGTACTCGATCGTCACCTGTGTCTTCCCGTCCGGGCGCAGATAGGGCAGCGTCCCGTCCTTGCGTACGGCGGCCAGCCGCTCGGCCAGGCGCTGGGCGATCATGATCGGCAGCGGCATCAGCTCGGGGGTGTCGTCGCAGGCGTAGCCGAACATCAGCCCCTGGTCGCCGGCGCCGCGCTTGTCCAGCTCGTCCTCCGAGGACCCGACACGGGCCTCGTGACCGTCGTCGACACCCTGCGCGATGTCGATGGACTGGTTGCCGATCGCCACCTGGACGCCGCAGGAGTTGCCGTCGAAGCCCTTCTCCGAGGAGTCGTAGCCGATGTCCTCGGAGACCACCTTGCGGACCAGCTCCGACACCGGGGCGTAGGCGTTGGTCCGCACCTCGCCGGCGACGACCACGAGGCCGGTGGTCAGGAGCGTCTCCACCGCGGTGCGCAGGTTGACCCTGTCCCCGTCGTGGGCCATCAGGAAGTCGAGGACGGTGTCGCTGATCCGGTCCGCGATCTTGTCGGGGTGACCCTCGGTCACGGACTCGGAGGTGAAGAGACGTCCGGGCACTGGGGCTCCTTGTGGCTCGGGCGGACGGGACGGCGCCACGATATCGGTCGGCACGTGCCCGCCGGAATCCGGACGGGCGTCTCAGCGGGCGAGAAGCCGGACGACCTGGTCCCAGATGGCGTGCGCCACGGCCACCTTCGAGGCACGGGGTACGTCGACCGCGGTGCCGTCGCGTCCGAGGATCACCGCCTGGTTGTCCGCCTCGCCGAAGACCCGGCCGCCGCCGACGTCGTTGACGACCAGCAGGTCGCAGCCCTTGCGCTCCAGCTTGGCCCGACCCAGCTCCAGCACGCTGCCGGTCTCGTCGCCGGTCTCGGCGGCGAAGCCGACGATCACCGCGTCGGGGCGGGGCCGGTCGTGGGAGATGCCCGCGAGGATGTCGGGGTTCTGCTCCAGCTCGATGGTCGGCGCCGACCCGTCGCCGGCCTTCTTGATCTTGGTGTCGCTGACCTTCGTGGGCCGGAAGTCGGCGGGTGCGGCCGCCATCACCACCGCGTCGGCGTCGGCCGCCGCCGCGAGGACGGCGTCCTGCAGCTCGGCGGTGCTGCCGACCCGCAGCAGGGTCACCCCGGAGGGATCGGGCAGCTCGGTGTTCGCGGCGACCAGGGTGACCTCGGCGCCGCGGACGGCGGCCGCCCGCGCCAGCGCGTAGCCCTGCAGGCCCGAGGACCGGTTGCCCAGGAACCGCACCGGGTCGAGGTGCTCGCGGGTGCCGCCCGCGCTGACCACCACGCGCCGCCCGACCAGATCGCGGGCGAACGTGCCGTCGGCGTCGCGGGAGCGCTGCAGGACGCCGACGCAGGTCTCGAAGATCTCTGCCGGGTCGGGCAGCCGGCCGCGTCCGGTGTCCTTGCCGGTGAGCCGTCCGTCGGCGGGCTCGATCACCAGCGTGCCGCGCTCGCGCAAGATGGCGACGTTGGCCTCCGTGGCGGCGTTCTCCCACATCTCGGTGTGCATCGCGGGAGCGAGCACGACCGGGCAGCGGGCGGTCAGCAGGGTGCTGGTGAGCAGGTCGTCGGCCAGTCCGTGCGCGGCCCGCGCGAGCAGGTCGGCGGTCGCCGGCGCCACGACGACCAGGTCGGCCTCCTGCCCGATCCGGACGTGCGGCACCTCGTGCACGTTGCTCCACACGTCCGCAGCCACGGGCTTCCCGGACAGGGCCGCCCAGGTGGGGGCGCCGACGAACTCCAGGGCCGCCTGCGTGGGGACGACGGTCACGTCGTGGCCGCTCTCGGTGAAGCGGCGCACCAGCTCGCAGGCCTTGTAGGCGGCGATCCCGCCCGCGACCCCGACGACGACCCGCGGACGGTCGGTCATGGTGCCGGTGAGGTCAGGAGCCGGCGCCGAAGTCGGCGTCGCCCTGAGCCAGCTCGGCGGCCTCGGCGGCGGCGCGGGCCCGCGCCTCCTCCTCGGCGGCGAGCTCCGCCGGGTCGACCTCCTCGATGGTGAGCAGGTCGTCGCTGATCTCGCGCAGCGCGATCGAGAGCGGCTTCTCCTGGACGTGGGTGTCGACCAGCGGGCCGACGTACTCCAGCAGGCCCTCGCCGAGCTGGGAGTAGTAGGCGTTGATCTGCCGGGCGCGCTTGGCGCTGTAGAGGACCAGCTGGTACTTGCTGTCGGTCTTGGTCAGCAGGTCGTCGATCGGGGGGTTGGTCACGCCCTCGGCGGCGGAGTTGGGGGCAGCCACGAAGAAAAGCCTCACTCGAGTGGATCGGTGCGTCCGCGACCAGGTGGGCAGCAGGACGGCCGCGCGGTCACGCGCGGGCTGTCATCAAGGCTACCAACTCGTCCGCGGCGGCGTGAACTTCGTGGTTGACGATGCTCACGTCGAACTCCGGCTCGGCGGCCAGCTCGGCCACGGCGGTCTCCAGCCTGCGGGTCCGCTCCTCGTCGGACTCGGTGCCGCGGCCCACCAGGCGGCGGACCAGCTCGTCCCACGAGGGCGGCTTGAGGAAGACGAACAGGGCATCGGGCATGGAGGCTCGCACCTGGCGAGCGCCCTGCAGGTCGATCTCCAGCAGCGAGGGCCGCCCGGCGGCCAGCGCCTCCTCCACCGGGCCGCGCGGGGTGCCGTAGCGATGCCGCCCGTGCACGACGGCCCACTCCAGCATCTGGTCCTCGGCGACCAGGCGGTCGAACTCCGCCTCGGAGACGAACCAGTAGTGCACACCGTCGACCTCGCCCGGACGCGGGGGCCGGGTGGTGGCCGAGACCGAGATCCACACGTCGGGATGCCGCTCGCGGACGGCGGCGGCGACGGTGCCCTTGCCGACGGCCGTCGGGCCGGCGAGCACCACCAGGCGCGCTGCGGGGCCGGTCATCACGCGTCGTCGCGGGGCGCGAACTCGCGCTCCAGCGCGGCGACCTGCTTGGTGCCCAGGCCCCGCACCCGGCGGCTCTCGGCGATGCCGAGCCGCTCCATCAGCTGGCGGGCCCGGACCTTGCCGACGCCGGGGACCGAGCAGAGCAGGTCGATGACCCGCATCTTGCCCACGACGTCGTTGGCCTGGCCCTCGTGGAGCACGTCGACCAGCGAGCCTCCGGAGTTCTTCAGCCGGTTCTTCACCTCGGCCCGCTCCCGGCGGGAGGCCGCTGCCTTCTCGAGGGCGGCCTGGCGCTGTTCGGGAGTGAGGGGAGGGAGGGCCACGGGCAGTTCCTACGTCTGGTCGGGCTCGCCTCGGCAGGGCGCGAGCGGGTGCCGGTCACCCTAGTCAGTCCGGAGCACGGGCGGCAACGCCGGGCCTCACATGCTCAGCGGCGTCTTGCACACGTCCAGCGCCTGCTGCTCGACGCCGGCCTGCGCGCGGCGTACCTCCGGGTCGGCCAGACCGAGGCCGGCCTGCTCGAGCTCATCCCGCTCGTCGGCCCTGAGCCCCTCCGGCGGGGACTTCTGGTCGTAGGTCGCCGGGTCGACGCCGGTCCGCTGCACCACCCGGTCGAAGCGGGCGACCGCGTCGATGAGCGTGCGCCAGTCGTCGGCGATGTCGTCGGGGGCGTCCTTCGCCAGCGTGCGGTAGACGGGCAGCGCGTCCACGAGGCCCTGCGCACCGGGCTGCGCGACCGCCTCCCCCAGCGCCCGCTGGTTCTCCCGCACGGTCTCGCAGTACTGCTCCTGCTGGCTGGCGCAGCCCGCGACCACGGCCAGCAGGCCGGCCAGGCACAGGCTCACACCACGCCCGGGTGTGAGGAAGGAGACAGCGGGAGGCACCTCGGCACCCTAGGCCAGCGACCGCAGCCGCGCATTGACCGCCCGGGCCGCGTCGCGCAGCGCGACCGGGTCGGGGCCGGCGCGCAGCACGTCGCGGGAGCTGCTGGGCAGCACCGCTGGGGCGGCGGAGCCGAAGACCCGGCGCAGGTCCTCCACCGTGCCGCCCTGGGCGCCGAACCCGGGCGCCAGCAGCGGGCCGTCGATGTCCAGGTCCTCCTCGGTCGAGCCGATCGTGGCGCCGACCACCGCACCGAACGAGCCGAGCGGCTCCGCCCCGTCGTTGAGGGCGCGCAGCTGCTCCAGGATGCGGCCGGCCACGGTGACCTCGCCGTCCCGGGCGGCCTGCACCTCCGGGCCCTCCTTGTTGGAGGTCAGCGCCAGCACGAACACCCCGCCGCCGTGGGTCCGGGCGGCGTCGAAGAACGGGTCGAGGGAGCCGAAGCCGAGGTACGGCGAGACCGTCACCGCGTCCACCCCGAGCGGTGCGCTCGGGTCGAGGTAGGCGTCGGCGTAGGCCTGCGAGGTGGAGCCGATGTCGCCCCGCTTGGCGTCGAGGAGCACCAGCGCGCCGGCGTCCCGGCAGGCGCCCACCAGGCGCTCGAGTACGGCGATCCCACGGGACCCGAAGCGCTCGAAGAACGCGCTCTGCGGCTTGACGACCGCCACCTGTGGGGCCAGCGCCTCGGCGGCCCCGAGGGCGAACCGCTCGAGCCCGTCGGGGGTGTCGTCGAGCCCCCACTCCGCGAGCAGCCCGGGATGCGGGTCGATCCCGGCGCACAGCGGTCCGCGCTGCGCCATCGCGTCGTGCAGTCGGGTCCCGAACGGGGTCATGCGTCCTCCTGGCGGGCGGTGATGAGTCGGCTGAGCGTCATCGGGTCGTGCAGCTGGGCGGTGCCGACCTGGACCGCGACCGCTCCGGCGTCGAGGAAGGCGCGGACGTCGGCGGGGGTGGCGATCCCGCCGCAGCCGATCACCGGCAGCGCCGGCAGCTGCTGGCAGACCTGGGCCACGCACCGCAGCGCCAGCGGCCCGACGGCGGGACCGGAGAGGCGGGCCGGGCGGCCGTCGGGCATGGCGGCGGGCAGGGCGTTGCCGAGGACGACAGCGTCGGCCCCCGCCTCCGCGACGGTCCGCGAGACCTCGACCGCCCGGACCACGTCGGAGCGGAGCTTGGCGAGCACCGGCACCCGCGAGGGCGTCTCGCGCCGGACCGCGGAGACCACGCTGCCCGCGTGGAAGGGCTCGCGCACGTCGTAGACGCCGCTCCCCCGCTGGTCGGGAGCGCTGAGGTTGACCTCGATGCCGCTGACCCCCGGCGCCACGGCGAGGCGCTGCGCGAGGTCGGCGTACTCCCCCGGCGAGGCTCCGGCGATCGAGACGATCACCCGCGCACCCTGCTGGTGCAGCCACGGCAGCTCGCGGGCCAGGAACGGCTCCAGCCCGGGGTTCTGCAGCCCCACGGCGTTGAGCAGCCCCGACGGGGTCTCGACGATCCGGCGGCCGGCCGCACCGGTGCGGTGGGCGAGCGTGATGGACCGGGTGACGAAGCCGCCGAGGGTCGCCAGGTCGACGTACGGCGCCAGCTCGCGCCCCGTGCCGCCGCAGCCCGAGGCCGTCAGCACCGGGCCGCGCAGCCGCAGGTCCTCCAGCACGCTCATGGCGCGAGCTCCGTCCAGCGGATCCGGTCCCCGCGCACCACCGGCCCCTCGTAGCAGGAGCGCACCGTGCGGGCGACGCCGTCCTCCCCCACCACCGGGAGCGGGCAGCCCTGGCACAGGCCGGTCGCACAGGTCAGGGGCAGCTCCGGCGCGACCTGGGACCAGGCGCCGTGCGTCTCGGCCGCCTCCGCGACGTCGCGCAGGACCGAGGGGCGGCCGGCGGCGTAGACCACGTCAGCGGCGGCGCGGCGCAGCACCTCTCCGATGTGGTCGGCGACCCGGCCCCGGCTGCCGACCGACCCGTCCTCGGTCACCACCGTCACCGAGCGGGCGGACCGTCGCGCCTCCAACGCCGAGAGCAGGTGCGCCTCGTCGGCGCCCGCGACGAGCATGGTCACCACGGCACCGCGCTCGCGCAGCCTCTCGCCGAGCAGGAACATCGGCGCCGCGCCGTGCCCGTCGCCGACCAGGACGCACGAGACCGGGTCCGCGTCGCGCTTGGGCAACGCGAACGGCCGGCCCAGCGGACCGGTCACCGCCAGCTTCGCGCCGACCGGCTGGGCGGCCAGCCAGCGCGAGCCCGCGCCGACCTGCTCGACCACGATCTCCAGGGTCATCCCGTGCCCGCCGGCGTGCCGGACCCGGTGGATCCAGAACGCCCGGCGGGCCAGCAGCTGCCCCTCGACCGACACGGCGACGAAGGTCCCCGGCCGCATCCGCTCGGCGATGCCGGGCGCGACCAGGGTGAGGTGGGTGTAGGCCCCCACGGCGCGCGTGGTCAGCACCGTGCCGGTGACGTGCACCGGCCCGGTGGGCGCCGTGGAGGGGGTGCTCACGCGGCCAGGCCCCGCAGCACCCGGCTGGGCCAGGCGGGCCCGCCGTACACGAACCCGCTGTAGGCCTGGACCAGCGTCGCGCCGGCGGCCAGCCGGTCCCGCGCGTCCTGGGCGTCGCCGATCCCGCCCACCCCGATGACGCAGAGGTCGGCGGGGAGCCGGGTGCGCAGGAGCCTCAGCACCTCGGTGGCCCGGGCGCGCAGCGGCGCCCCGGAGAGCCCGCCCGCGCCGATCCGCTCGACCTCGGCCGGGTCGGAGGCCAGCTCGTCGCGGGAGATCGTGGTGTTGGTGGCGATCACCCCGTCCAGCTCCTCGGCCAGCGCCAAGTCGGCGACGGCCAGCACGTCCTCGTCGGCGAGGTCGGGGGCGATCTTGACCAGCAGCGGAACCCGGCGGCCGCTGACGACCTGGTCGGCCCGGGTCCGGACCGCGCGCAGCAGCGGCTGGAGGCGCTCCACCGACTGCAGGCTGCGCAACCCGGGGGTGTTGGGCGAGGAGACGTTGACCACCAGATAGTCGGCGTACGGCGCGAGCAGGCCGGCGCTGCGCCGATAGTCCGCCTCGACCGCCACCTGGTCGTCCTCGGGGACCACCTTGGTCTTGCCGATGTTGACGCCGAGCACCGGCCCGCTCTCCCGGCCGGCGCGCCGGCGTTCCCGGCCCGCCAGCCGGTGCGCCACCGCCTCGGCGCCGTCGTTGTTGAAGCCCATCCGGTTGACCACCGCCCGGTCGGCGGTGAGCCGGAACAGCCGCGGCTGCGGGTTGCCCGGCTGGGGCTGCCCGGTCACGGTGCCGATCTCGACGTGCCCGAAGCCGAGGGACGCGAGCGCGTCGACGCCCACGGCGTTCTTGTCGAACCCGGCGGCCAGCCCGAGCGCGTTGGGGAAGGTGATCCCCATCGTCCGCACCGGAGCGGCCGGAGCCCGGCGACCCCACACCCGCGCGGTCGCGGGAGCACCGGCCCGCAGCCCGGCGAAGCCGAGGTGGTGGGCCCGCTCGGGGTCGATCCGGGTGAGCAGCCGGTCGAAGGCGACGTCGTACGCCGTCACGAGGCGTCCTCGGCCCCCAGCGCGGCCCACTCCTGCAGCGAGCGCACGCCGATGCCGCCGGTGAGCGCCGCCTCGATGCCCTGCACGGCGGCGCCGAGCCCCTGCACCGTGGTGATGCACGGGATGTTCGCCATCACCGCCGCGGTGCGGATCTCATAGCCGTCGGTGCGCGGCGACCCCCCGGAGGCGGAGCCGTGCGGGGTGTTGACCACCAGGTCGATCTCGCCGTCGGCGATCAGCTGCACGGTGGTCTTCTCCCCGTGCGGCCCCTCGCCCTCGAAGTGCTTGCGTACCACCTGGGCGGGGATCCCGTTGCGGCGCAGCACCTCGGCGGTGCCCTGGGTGGCCAGCACCTCGAAGCCGAGGTCGGCCAGCCGCTTGATCGGGAAGATCATCGTCCGCTTGTCCCGGTTGGCCATCGAGACGAACACCCGGCCCGACTCCGGCAGCGAGCCGTAGGCGCCGGTCTGGGACTTGGCGAACGCGGTGCCGAAGACCGCGTCGAAGCCCATCACCTCACCCGTGGAGCGCATCTCCGGGCCGAGCACGGTGTCCACGGTGCGGCCGTCGGGGGTCTTGAACCGGTTGAACGGCATCACCGCCTCCTTGACCGCGATCGGGGCGTCGCCGGGCAGCTCGCCCCCGTCGCGCTCGGGCAGCAGCCCGGAGGCCCGCAGGTCGGCGATGGACTCCCCCAGCATCACCCGGGCGGCGGCCTTCGCGAGCGGCACCGCGGTCGCCTTGGACACGAACGGCACGGTGCGCGAGGCCCGCGGGTTCGCCTCCAGGACGTAGAGGACGTCCGAGCCGAGCGCGAACTGGATGTTCAGCAGCCCGCGGACACCCACGCCCTGGGCGATCGCCTCGGTGGCCTCGCGGATCCGGCGGATCTCGTTCGCCCCGAGCGTGATCGGGGGCAGCGCGCAGGAGGAGTCGCCGGAGTGGATGCCGGCCTCCTCGATGTGCTCCATCACGCCACCGAGGAACAGCTCGGTCCCGTCGTAGAGGGCGTCCACGTCGATCTCGACCGCGTCGTCGATGAAGCGGTCGACCAGGACCGGGTGCTCGGGGCTCACCTCGGTGGCGCGGGTGATGTACGACGCCAGCGAGGCGTCGTCGTACACGATCTCCATCCCGCGCCCGCCGAGGACGTAGGACGGTCGCACCAGGACCGGATAGCCCACCGTCGAGGCGATCTCGGCCGCCTCGTCGAAGCTGGAGGCCAGCCCGTGCTGGGGCGCGTTGAGCCCCGCCTCGTGCAGCACCCGGCCGAAGGCGCCGCGCTCCTCGGCCAGGTCGATCGCCGAGGGCTGGGTGCCCACGATCGGGATGCCCGCGTCGGCCAGCCCCTGGGCCAGCCCCAGCGGGGTCTGGCCGCCGAGCTGGCACACCACGCCCGCGACCGGGCCGGCCTGCTGCTCGGCGTGCACCACCTCGAGGACGTCCTCGAGGGTCAGCGGCTCGAAGTAGAGCCGGTCGGAGGTGTCGTAGTCGGTCGAGACGGTCTCGGGGTTGCAGTTGACCATGATCGTCTCGTAGCCCGCCTCCCGCAGCGCCAGCGACGCGTGCACGCAGGAGTAGTCGAACTCGATGCCCTGACCGATCCGGTTCGGGCCGGAGCCGAGGATGATCACCGCCTCCTTGCCCTCCGGTCGCGGCCGCACCTCGGTCTCCTCGTCGTAGGAGGAGTAGTGGTACGGCGTCTGCGCTGCGAACTCCGCGGCACACGTGTCCACGGTCTTGTAGACCGGCCGGATCCCCAGCGCGTGCCGGACCCCGCGCACGACCGACTCCGGCATGTTGCGCATCCGGCCCAGCTGGGCGTCGGAGAAGCCGTTGCGCTTGGCCCGGCGCAGCAGGGCCGGGGTGAGCTCGGGCGCCTCCAGCACCTCGGTGGCGATCTCGGAGATCAGGTAGAGCTGGTCGAGGAACCACGGGTCGATCCCGGTCGCCTCGTGCAGCTCCTCGGCGCTCGCGCCGGCCCGGATCGCGTCCATCACCTTGCGCAGCCGGCCGTCGTGCCCGGTGCGGGTCTCCTCGATCAGCGCCGGCTTGTCCAGCTCGACCCACTCGTGGGTCCAGTCGAACGGGGCCTTCTTGTCCTCCAGCGAGCGCAGCGCCTTCTGCAGCGCCTCGGTGAAGTTCCGCCCGATCGCCATCGCCTCGCCGACCGACTTCATGTGCGTGGTCAGCGTCGGGTCGGCGCCGGGGAACTTCTCGAACGCGAACCGCGGCACCTTGACCACGACGTAGTCCAGCGTCGGCTCGAACGAGGCCGGCGTCTCGGCGGTGATGTCGTTGTCGATCTCGTCCAGGGTGTAGCCGATCGCCACCTTGGCGGCGATCTTGGCGATCGGGAAGCCGGTGGCCTTCGACGCCAGGGCGCTGGAGCGGGAGACGCGCGGGTTCATCTCGATCACGACGACCCGGCCGTCCTCGGGGTTGACCGCGAACTGGATGTTGCAGCCGCCGGTGTCGACGCCGACCGAGCGGATGATGCCCAGGGAGAGGTCGCGCAGGTGCTGGAACTCCCGGTCGGTGAGGGTCATCGCCGGGGCCACGGTGATGGAGTCGCCGGTGTGGATGCCCATCGGGTCGAGGTTCTCGATGCTGCAGACGATGACCACGTTGTCGGCCTTGTCCCGCATCACCTCCAGCTCGTACTCCTTCCACCCGAGGATCGACTCCTCCAGGAGCACCTCGCTGGTGGGGGACGCGGCGAGCCCGCCGCCGCCGATCCGGCGCAGGTCGTCCTCGTCGTAGGCCATCCCGGAGCCGGAGCCGCCCATGGTGAAGGACGGCCGAACCACCATCGGGTAGCCGAGCTCCTCGGCGCCCGCGAGCAGGTCGTCCATGGTGTGACAGATCTTGGAGCGGGCGACCTCGCCGCCGAGATCCTCGACGATCTTCTTGAACGACTCGCGGTTCTCCCCGCGGTCGATCGCCTCGATGCTCGCGCCGATCAGCTCCACGCCGTACTTGGCCAGCACCCCGCGCTCGTCCAGCGCCATCGCGGCGTTGAGCGCGGTCTGGCCGCCGAGGGTCGCCAGGAGGGCGTCGGGCCGCTCCTTCTCGATCACCTTCTCGACGTACTCCGGCGTGATGGGCTCGACGTACGTCGCGTCGGCGAACTCCGGGTCGGTCATGATCGTGGCCGGGTTGGAGTTGACCAGGACGACCCGCAGGCCCTCCTCCTTCAGCACCCGGCAGGCCTGGGTGCCGGAGTAGTCGAACTCGCAGGCCTGGCCGATGACGATGGGGCCGGAGCCGATCACCATCACCGACTCGATGTCGGTGCGCCTGGGCATCTCAGGACCCCTTCCGGTCGTTCATCAGCGTCAGGAAACGGTCGAAGAGGTACGCCGCGTCGTGCGGGCCGGCGGCCGCCTCGGGGTGGTACTGCACGCTGAACGACTTCAGCGCACCGTCGGCGTCGCGCAGCTCCAGCCCCTCGACCACGTCGTCGTTGAGGCAGACGTGGCTGACGCTCGCGGTTCCGTACGGCGTCTCCGTGGCGCGGTCCACGGGCGCGTCCACCGCGAAGCCGTGGTTGTGCGCGGTCACCTCCACCTTGCCGGTGGTGCGGTCCATGACCGGCTGGTTGATGCCGCGGTGGCCGTACTTGAGCTTGTAGGTGCCGAAGCCCAGCGCACGGCCGAAGAGCTGGTTGCCGAAGCAGATCCCGAAGAACGGGATGCCGCGCTCCAGCACGCCCTGCAGGGTGCTGACGTCGGCGGCCTCGGGGTCGCCGGGGCCGTTGGAGAAGAAGACGCCGTCCGGCTCGACGGCCAGGACGTCCTCGATCGTGGCGGTCGAGGGCAGGACGTGCACCTCGACGCCGCGCTCGGCGAGCATCGCCGGCGTCATCCCCTTGATCCCGAGGTCCAGCGCCGCGACCCGGGCCACGGGCCCGTCGGTGGTCGAGCCTGCCTTATCGGTGGTCGAGCCTGCCTTATCGGTGGTCGAGCCTGCCTTATCGGTGGTCGAGCCTGTCGAGACCGCGGGGACGACGTACGCCTCGTGTGTGGTGACCTCGCCGGCGAGCTCGGAGCCCTGCATCGGCGGCTGCTCCTTCACCCGCGCCAGAAGCGCCGCGGGGTCGGTCTCCTCGGTGGAGATGCCCACGCGCATCGCGCCCCGCTCGCGCAGGTGTCGGGTCAGGGCGCGGGTGTCGATCCCGGAGATCCCGACGACGCCCTGGTCGCGCAGCTCGTCGTCCAGGCTGCGGACGCTGCGCCAGTTGGAGGGGACGCGGGCGGGGTCGCGGACGACGTACCCCGACACCCAGATCCGGCGGGACTCGGGGTCCTCGTCGTTGATGCCGGTGTTGCCGACGTGCGGGGCGGTCATCACGACGACCTGGCGGTGGTAGCTGGGGTCGGTGAGCGTCTCCTGGTAGCCGGTCATGCCGGTGGAGAACACTGCCTCCCCGAACGTCTCGCCGGTCGCTCCGTAGGAGTCGCCGTGGAAGGTGCGACCGTCCTCGAGGACGAGCATCGCAGGGACATGACGGGGCAGTGCGCGCTGAGGCACCCCGGACCTCCTTCTCCGCCTCACGGGACGGATCGTTAAAGGATGTTCGAGCGGTGCTGAGCCTATCAGCGACCGGCGGGAACACATGACGAGGCCGGGCCCACCGACTGAGTCGGCAGGCCCGGCCTCCGGTGGTCCTCAGGGCTCCGGGTCAGGAGCGGCTCTTGGAGGAGACGCCCTCCGCGACGCCGATCAGCAGCACCGCGGCGACGACCGCGAGCACGAAGCCGATCACGTTGAGCTCCCAGATGTCCCCGGTGCCGAAGAACTGGGCGATCAGGCCGCCGATGAGCGAGCCGACCAGGCCGAGGACGAGGGTCATAAGCAGGCTGAGGTTCTGCTTGCCCGGCTTGATGAGGCGCGCGAGGGCGCCGATGACGAGTCCAGCAACAAGAAATCCAATCACGGGACCATTGTAGTGACGGATGTGGCGGCTGGGACCGTCCGTAGGTGTTGTTTCTACCGGTCGTGCAGCGCGACGTGCAGGGCGCGCATCCGCTCCTCGAGCTGCGGCGCAGGGCCGTCGACCTGGGCGTCGGGCACGACGGTGGTGATCGGCAGCGGGGCGACCGGGCTGGGCTCGGCGCCGCACTCCTCCGCCCAGGCGCGCGCCTGCTCGGCGGAGTGGGCGTAGACGATGCGTCCCAGGCCGACCCATCCGTGGGCCGCGCTGCACATGGGGCAGTGCTCGCCGGAGGTGTAGACCGTGGCCGTCGCGCGCGCGGACTCGTCGAGGTGGTGCGCCGCCCAGCGCGCGATCGCCAGCTCCGGGTGCTGGGTCTCATCGCCCCGCACCACGTGGTTGTGGTCCTCGAAGAGCACCTGCCCGTCGTGGCCGACCAGCACCGACCCGTAGGGCTCGTCGCCCGCCTCGAGGGCCTGCTCGGCCAGCTCCACAGCCCGCTTGAGGTGGCGGAGGTCGTCGTCGCTGATCGCCATGTCCCTCATCCTAGGGACGCGCCCGCCAGCCGGCTGCGGCGTTGTGGTGCCCCACCTCCCAGATCCCGGGGTCAAGCATCGGGGGGTTGTGGTGCCCCACCTCTCAGATCCCCGGGGGTCGGCGCTCCGGGATGTGGCAGCACCCGCACCACAACTCACACCCTCGCGCCCTCGGGATCTGGCAGCACCCCTCTCACAACCCGACGGGACGGGTCAGTAGAGGTTCTCGGCGTACGTCGGCCCGTAGTAGGCGTCCAGCTCCGCGAGCGTCTCGGTCCCGGGCTCCAGCTCGGCGGCGAGGACGGCACGGCGGGGTACGACGCCCTCGGGGTCCCAGCTCTCAGGGTTCCACAGCCGTGAGCGCAGCAACGCCTTCGCGCAGTGGAAGAACACGGTCTCGATCTCGACGACCAGCGCCAACACCGGCCGGACGCCCTTGACCGCCATCGCGTCGAAGAACGGCGCCTCGCGGACCAGCCGGGCACGCCCGTTGACCCGGAGCGTGTCACCACGCCCGGGGATGAGGAAGTTCAGCCCGACGTGGGGGTTCTGCAGCACGTTGCGGTAGCCGTCGACCCGGCGGTTGCCCTTGCGCTCGGCGATCGCGATCGTCTTCTCGTCGATCACGTGCACCAGGGTGCCGGCCGGGTCGCCCTTGGGCGAGGCGTCGCAGCGGCCGTCGGCTCCCGCCGTCGCGACCACGCAGAACGGCGTCGCGGCCAGCCACGCCCGGTCGTGCTCGGTCAGCGCGGGCCGCTCCTTGTTCGCCGCCCGCGGCATCACCTCCCCCACCAGGTCGCGCAGCTCCTGCTCGTCGGCGATCTCGACCCAGTCCATGCCCTCAGCCTCGCGGCGTAGACGCACTGGCACAACCTCATTCCGCAGACCTCGGCCCCGCTCGGCGCGCGGCCGTGGGGCGAGTTGTGCCCGCGCGTCTGCGAGACCCCGGCGGCGGGCCGCGGGACCGTCAGGCGAGCGCCCCGTCGCGGACGGTGACCCGGCCGCCGAAGACCGTGTGCACCACGCGGGAGGTCAGCGAGCGCCCGTGCCAGGGGTTGTTCCGCGACAGCGACACCGACGCCTCCCGGTCCACGGTGGTCACGGCGGAGGGGTCGACGAGGGTCACGTGCGCGGGCTCCCCCGCAGCCAGGGTGCCCCCGAAGCCGGACAGGCCGGCGATCCGGGCCGGGCTCTGCGACATGACGCGGGCGACGTCGGCCCAGGAGAGGTCGGGCAACGCGGTGCGGACGACCGCCAGCGCGGTCTCCAGCCCGAGCATCCCGAACGCCGCGTCGACGAATGCGTGCTCCTTGTCGTGCCGCGCGTGCGGCGCGTGGTCGGTGGCGACCGCGTCGATGGTGCCGTCGACGAGCGCGGCCCGCAGCGCCAGCACGTCCTCCTCCGGCCGCAGCGGCGGGTTCACCTTGAACGTCGGGTCGTAGCCGGCCAGCAGGTCGGTGGTCAGCATCAGGTGGTGGGGCGTGACCTCGGCGGTGACGTCGATCCCCTGCGCCTTGGCCCAGCGGACCACCTCGACCGAGCCGGCGGTGGAGACGTGCGCGACGTGGACACGCGACCCGGTGTGCCGGGCCAGCATCACGTCCCGCGCGACGATCACCTCCTCGGCGATCCCCGGCCACCCGGGCAGCCCGAGCCGGCCGGAGAGCTCGCCCTCGTGGCAACAGGCGGTGGGGCCGGCCAGCGACGGGTCCTGCGCGTGCTGGGAGACCACGCCGCCGAAGGCGCGGACATACTCCAGCGCCCGGCGCATGACCCGCGGGTCGTGCACACACCGACCGTCGTCGGAGAAGACGCGTACGGCGGCCCGCGACCGCGCCATCAGGCCGAGCTCGGCGAGCTCCTCGCCCGCCAGGCCGCGGGTCACCGCGCCGACCGGCTGCACGTGCACCAGCCCGGCCTCCCGGCCCAGGTCCAGCACCCGCTCGGCCGCCTCGGCGGTGTCGGTGACCGGGCTGGTGTTCGCCATCGCGAGCACCGCGGCGAAGCCGCCCGCGGCGGCCGCCCGGGACCCGGTGAGCACCGTCTCGGCGTCCTCCCGGCCGGGCTCGCGCAGGTGGGTGTGCAGGTCGACCAGCCCGGGGAGCGCGACCAGGCCGTCGGCGTCCAGGGTCTCGGCGCCGGAGGGGGCCTCGTCGACCAGCAGCCCCTCGTCGTCGACGTACAGGTCACGGGGCTCCCCGCCGAGCACGGCGGCCCCCTTGATCACGAGTGCCATCAGGACTCCTCCCCGGCGAGCAGGTGGTAGAGGATCGCCATCCGGGTCGCCACCCCGGCGGAGACCTGGTCGAGGATCAGGGACTGGGCCGCGTCCGCGGCGTCGGCGGCGATCTCCAGGCCGCGGTTCATCGGGCCCGGGTGGCAGATCGGGACGTCGGGGCCGAGCACCGCGAGCCGGTCGCGGGTGAGGCCGTAGCCGACGGTGTACTCCCGCGGCGTCGGGAAGTAGCC
Source organism: Nocardioides rotundus (assembly GCF_019931675.1). Lineage (GTDB taxonomy): Bacteria > Actinomycetota > Actinomycetes > Propionibacteriales > Nocardioidaceae > Nocardioides > Nocardioides rotundus. The sequence goes on along the minus strand of NZ_CP082922.1, from coordinate 1,525,070 downwards.
GCCGCTCATCCGCTCCTTCTGCACCCGCAGCATCATCACCGCGTCGGCCTTCGGCAGGGCCTCGTCGAGGTCCCAGGACGTGGCGAAGCCGTCGGCGGCCGACCAGGCGCCGATGCCCGACGGCATCAGGGTCGGCGGCGCGACCACGGTCACCTCGGCGCCCAGGGTCTTCAGCAGGATCACGTTGGACCGGAAGACCCGCGAGTGCGTCAGGTCCCCCACGATGACGACCCGCTTGCCCTCCAGCGGACCGATCCGCCGGGTCAGGGTGTAGGCGTCCAGCAGCGCCTGCGAGGGGTGCTCGTGCATCCCGTCGCCGGCGTTGATCACCGCGGCGTCGACCCACTGGCTGACCTGCTGCGCGGCGCCGGAGGCCGCGTGCCGCATCACCAGCGCGTCCACGCCCATCGCGGCGATGGTCAGCACGGTGTCGCGCAGGCTCTCGCCCTTCGACGTCGAGGAGCCCTTGCCGGTGATGTTGATCGTGTCGGCCGAGAGCCACTTCCCGGCGATCTCGAAGGAGGAGCGGGTGCGGGTGGAGTCCTCGAAGAACAGGTTGATCACGGTGCGCCCGCGCAGGGCTGGGAGCTTCTTCACGCTGCGCTGCTGCACGTCGTGCATCTCCGCGGCGGTGTCGAAGAGGGTCTGTACGTCGTCGGCGCTCAGGTCCGCGGCCGACAGCAGGTGCTTCCTCACGAGGCGTCCTCCTCCTCGGCGCTCTCGGAGGCCGGCCCGGCGATCCGGACCTCGTCGTACCCATCGGCCTCCTCCAGCCGGACCATCACCCGCTCGTGCCGCGAGCTGGGCAGGTTCTTGCCGACGTGGTCCGCGCGGATCGGCAGCTCGCGGTGGCCCCGGTCTACGAGTACGGCGAGCCGTACCACGTCCGGGCGGCCCAGGTCGGCGAGCGCGTCCAGGGCGGCGCGGACGGTGCGGCCGGAGTAGAGGACGTCGTCGACCAGGACGACGGTGCGCCCCTCGACGGGTCCGGGGACCCGGGTGGCGTGCGGGCCGCGGGCGGGGTGCTGGCGCAGGTCGTCGCGGTACATCGTCACGTCGAGCGCGCCGACGGGGACGTCGTACCCCTCCACGGAGCGGATCCGCTCGGCGATCCGCTCCGCCAGCGGGACCCCGCGGCTCGGGATGCCGAGCAGCACGAGGGACTCCGGCCCCTTGTTGCGCTCCAGGATCTCGTGCGCGATCCGGGTCAGCGCCCGGGTGATGTCACTGGCCTCGAGGACGACACGGCCCTCGCGCTCGTCGGGCATGGGTGCTGCGTTCTCCTTCTCCGCCTCACGGGACGGGTCGTTAAAGGAACGCCGCCACCCTAGCCGAGAGATCCGGGGGCCGTCCCCGCGGCCGGGCCTAGGGTGTCCCCATGGCGACGACGGGCGGCGTGCACGACCACGAGCAGGACACCCGCAACGCCGACGTGCTGGTCTGGGTCAACGGGGAGCTCACGCCGCGCGGGGAGGCGGTGGTCTCGGTCTTCGACTCCGGCTTCGTGCTCGGTGACGGGGTCTGGGAGGGCCTGCGGATCCACCACGGGCACCCGGCGTTCCTCGAGCGGCACCTGGATCGGCTCTTCGAGGGCGCCCAGGCGCTGATGCTGGACATCGGGATGTCGCGGGAGGAGCTGACCCGGGCCGTCTACGACACCCTGGACGCCAACGGCATGACCGACGGAGTCCACCTGCGGCTGATGGTGACCCGCGGGGTGAAGTCCACGCCCTACCAGGACCCGCGGGTGACGGTCGGCCCGGCGACGGTGGTGCTGATCGCCGAGCACAAGGACCCGCTGCCCGAGGTGGTGGAGAACGGGATCACCCTGTTCACCACGCACGTGCGCCGCGCGACCCCGGACACCCTGGACCCGAAGCTCAACGCGCACAGCAAGCTCAATGACATCACCGCGTGCATCCAGGCCTACACCGCCGGCGCGGACGAGGCGCTGATGCTGGACCCGCACGGCTTCGTCGCGACCTGCAACTCCACGCACTTCTTCATCGTCACCCGCGAGGGCGAGGTGTGGACCTCCGACGGCCGCTTCTGCCTCGGCGGCATCACCCGCGGCAACATCCTGCAGGTGTGCCGCGACCACGACATCCCCGCCCGGGAGACCACGTTCAGCCTGACCGACGTCTACTCCGCGAGCGAGGCGTTCGTGACGGGGACGTACGCCGGCGTGGTGCCGGTCTGCTCCGTCGACGGGCGCACCATCGGGTCGGGCCGCCGCGGACCGATGGTCGAGCGGCTGCAGGGGCTGTACGCCGGCCACATCGCCGCCGACGTCGAGGGAAGGAGCCGGCCATGACGATCCGGGTGGCCATGTGGTCCGGGCCGCGCAACATCTCGACCGCGATGATGCGCTCCTGGGAGAACCGGCCGGACACGGTCGTGCTGGACGAGCCGTTCTACGCCGCCTACCTCGCCCGGACCGGGCTGGACCATCCGGGCCGGGAGGAGGTGCTGGCCGCGCAGCCGCAGGACCCCGCCCGGGTGGTCGCCGACCTGCTCGCCGACGACCGAGCGCCGGTGCAGTACTCCAAGCAGATGACCCACCACCTCGACATGTCCGCCGACCGGGGCTGGCTGGGGGAGCTCCGCAACGTGCTGCTCATCCGGGACCCGCGCGAGGTGGTGGCGTCGTACGTGAAGTCGCGGGAGTCCTGCGAGCCCGACGACATCGGCATCAGGCAGCAGGTCACGCTGCTGGAGGAGCTCACCGGCGCCGACGGCCAGGACCGGGTGCCGGTGATCGACGCCGCGGACTTCCTCGGCGACCCCGGCGGCTACCTGTTCTGGCTGTGCGACTGGCTCGGGATCGACTTCACCGACGCGATGCTGGAGTGGCCGGCCGGGCCGCGGGAGTCCGACGGGGTGTGGGCGCCGTACTGGTACGACGCGGTGCTCGCCTCGACGCGGTTCGCGCCCTACCGCCCACGCGAGGTGGAGCTCGACGACCACGACGCCGCGGTCGCGGAGGCCTGCCGGCCGGCGTACGAGACGCTGGCCGAGCGCGCGCTGAGACTCTGAGGCCTAGGGGGCCAGTCGCTCCAGCGCGACCTGGGCCGCCCGGTGCAGGGTCGGGTAGGCGAAGTGCATCCGGGCGAAGGTCTCGACCGGCACCTCGGCCTCGATGGCCAGGGTGAACATGCCGATCATCTCCCCCGCGGCCGGGCCGACGACGCTGGCGCCGACCAGCACGCCCCGCTCGGCGTCCTCGACCACCTTGACCAGGCCGACGGCACGCTGGATCCAGCCACGGGAGGAGCGCTCGAGGTGGGAGACCGACGTGCGCACGGCGTAGCCCGCGTCCCGGGCCTGCTGCTCGGTCAGGCCGACCGAGGCGACCTCGGGGTGGGTGAACGTCACCCGGGAGACGGCGCGGTAGTCGGCGTCCGGCCAGGGCTCGCCGAGCAGGTCGGCGACGATGATCTCGGCCTGGTAGATCGACACGTGGGTGAAGGCGCCGTGCCCGGTGATGTCGCCGACCGCGTGCAGCCGGTCGCCGGCGCGCGCCCGCTCGTCGATCTCCAGGCGGGTCGCGGCCGGGTCGAGCCCGACGGTCTCCAGGCCGATGTCGTCGAGGTTGTTGCGTCGCCCGGCGGCGACCAGCAGCTCGTCGGCCTCGACGACCTCGGAGTCGAAGTGCAGCTGGAAGCGGCCGTCGTCGTGGCTGACGCTGCCCACGAACCGGCAGGTGCGCACGGTGATCCCCTGCTCCTCCAGCAGTCGGGTCATCAGCTCGCTGGACTCCGGCTCCTCCGGGAGCAGGATCCGCGGGCCGATCTCCATCAGCGTCACGTCGGTGCCGAAGCGGGCGAAGGCCTGGGCCAGCTCGGCGCCGATCGGGCCGGCGCCCAGGACCACGAGGGAGGCGGGCGGCTCGGTGATCTTGAAGACCTCACGGTTGGTCCAGTACGGCGTCTCCGCGAGCCCCTCGATCGGCAGCTCCGCCGGGCGGGTCCCGGTGTTGACGATCACCGTCCTCCGGGCCTCGAAGACCTGCTCGCCGACCCGCACCCGGCCGGGGCCGTCCAGCTGGCCGTGACCGCGGACGATCCGCACGCCCGCCGCCTCCAGGCGGTCGGTGTGGCCGTTGTCGTGCCAGTCGTGGTTGGCGTCGCGGATTCGCCGTACCGCCTCGGCGAAGCTCGGCTCGGGCGTGTTCGCCTCGGTGATCATCAGCTTCGAGGGCGTGCACCCGTAGAACGGGCACTCGCCGCCGACCAGGTCGCGGTCGATGGCCACGACGTCCAGACCCGCGGAGGCGAGCTTGTTGGCGGCGTACTCTCCACCGGGGCCGACTCCCAGGACGACGACGTCGACCTCGGTCACGGGCTCCTGGGTCATCGGGCTCACTCCTCGGTGCTGGGCTGGTCCTCCGTCAGGGAGTCACGATCGCGCATCAGCGCCCCGAGGATGCCGTTGATGAAGGTCGGCGAGTCGTCGGTGGACAGCTGGCGGGCCAGATCCACCGCCTCGTCGACGGCGACCGCGTCCGGCACGTCGTCGGCGTAGAGCAGCTCCCACAGGCCGAGGCGCAGGATGTTGCGGTCCACCGCGGGCATCCGGGAGAGCTCCCAGCTGCGGGAGTAGCGGGCCAGCAGCTCGTCGAGCCGGTCCTGCTGGTCCACGACCCCGCGCACCAGCGTGTCGGTGTAGGGGTTGGTGTGCCCCTCGCCGTCGGCGACGGCGCCCTCGAGCCGGGTCAGCGGGCTCTCGCCGCGCATCTCGGCGGCGTAGAGGTAGTCCAGCGCGCGCTTGCGGGCCTTGGAGCGAGCGGCCATGCGGCGCTCGTCAGCCCTTCACGCGGCCGAGATAGGAGGAGTCGCGGGTGTCGACCTTGACCTTCTCGCCCTGGTTGATGAACAGCGGGACCTGGATCTGGTGGCCGGTCTCCAGGGTCGCCGGCTTGGTGCGCCCGGTCGCGGAGTCCCCGGCGAGGCCGGGCTCGGTGAAGGTGATGGCCAGCACGACCGTGGGCGGCATCTCGATGAAGAGCACCCGGCCGTCGTTCGTGGCGACGACCGCCTCCATGTTCTCCAGCAGGAAGTTGCTGGCGTTGCCGACGATGTCGTCGGGGATCTCCAGCTGCTCGTAGGTGCCGGTGTCCATGAACACATACGACGAGCCGTCGTGGTAGAGGTACTGCATCGTCCGGCGGTCGACGTTGGCGGTCTCGACCTTGGTGCCGGCGTTGAAGGTCTTGTCGACGATCTTGTTCGACTCGACGTTCTTCAGCTTGGTCCGCACGAAGGCCGGGCCCTTGCCGGGCTTGACATGCTGGAAGTCCAGCACCTGCCAGAGGTTGCCCTCGATCCGGAGGACCATGCCGTTCTTCAGGTCGTTGGTGGTAGCCACGAGGGGGGAGTTTATCGGCGGCTCGGGGGCGCGGCGAATCCGTGCCGTCTCTCAGCCCGCCAGGGACCAGACGATCTCCACGGTCACGCCGCTCTCCTGCTCCCACGCCGTGATCGGCGGCGCCGCGGACGTCTCGGCGGCGTCGCGCATCGCCCGGTAGTCCAGCGGCACCGGCCGCGCCGCCCGCCGGGTCACCTCGCGGATCGAGACGACCTCGCCGAGGTCGACCCCGGCGGCGGCCGCATACTGCTCCGCCTTGGTGCGCGCCTGCTCCACGGCGCCCGCCCGCGCCTCGGCCAGTACGTCGTCGGTGTCGCCCACGCCGAGTCGGATGTTCCCCACCTCGACGTCCGCATCCCCGCTGCCGACGACCGCGCCGATCGCGCGGCCGCCCTGGGCCAGGTCCCCGATCCGAACGCTCGCGCGCTGAGTGACGCGGTAGCCGGTGAGGATCGCCGGACCGGAGCTCGGGTAGTCGTACTCGGGGTACATCCGCAGGCCGGTCGTGGCGAGGTCTCCCCTGGCCACGCCGTACTCCCTCAGGGTGCGCTGGGCTCCGCGCATCGCCGTACTGCTCGCCTGCATCGCGGCCTGCAGGGTGTCGCGCTTGGCGGTCGCGCTGAGCGTGAACGTGAGCTCGTCGGGTACGGCGGTCGCGGTGCCGCGCCCGGTCATGGTGAGCGCGGGACGCTCGGTGCTCGCCTCCGCGTCGGCCGCCGCCGCGCTCGCCGGCGGCGGCCCGCCCCGCGCGCCCACCAGGTAGGCGGCCACGAGGGCGAGCAGTACGGCGCCTGCCACCAGCAGGCCCTTCATGGAGATCGTCAGCGTGCGGTCCATGGCAGTACGACGTCCTCCGCGCGCCGCCGGTTCCCCTCGTACGCCGGTCGAGCCCCTTCGCCGGTCGAGCCCCTTCGATGGTCGAGCTTGTCGAGACCACCCGCGGTTCACCGGCCGCCCCCCTTCGATGGTCGAGCCCCTTCGGTGGTCGAGCTTGTCGAGACCACCTCCGCGTTCACCGGTCGCCCCCCTTCGGTGGTCAAGCCCCTTTGGTGGTCGAGCTTGTCGAGACCACCCCCGCGTTCGCCGGTCGAGCCCCCTTCGGTGGTCGAGCTTGTCGAGACCACCTCCGCGTTCACCGGCCGCCCCCCTTCGATGGTCGAGCTTGTCGAGACCACTCCAAGTCGCCGGCCCGAGATCACGATCAGGTCACGCTCTCCCCACTCTCCCCGGGACGGCCCGCATCCGGGCAGAAGTGTCGGTGCCCTCTGCTGGAATCGACTCATGACCGACAGCCACCTCGACACCTCGCCCGGCCAGGCTCCCGCCCGGCCGCTGGCCGAGCTGTCCGCGGGCGAGCTGCTGGCCGAGGCAGCCGAGTCCGAGGCGATGCTGCGCGAGCTGGAGGTGCACCGGCTGCGCGTCGCCTACGAGTGGGCGGTGTGCCATCCGGCACTCGACGCATCGGAGACCCCGCAGGGTGCGGTGCTGCCCCGCGTCCTCTCCGAGCCCGACACCCTGGGCGGGGCGGGCACGCCGCCGGTCGCGGCCTTCAGCTCCGAGGAGCTGGCCATCGCATGGGCCTGCGCGCCGACCGAGGCGGCGTCGGTCATGGCCGACGCGCTGGACCTCGCGCATCGGCTGCCGCTGCTGTGGACCGAGGTGACGTCGGGGATGGTCCCGGTGTGGAAGGCGCGACGGGTCGCCCGCGCCACGCGACACCTGACGGAGGACGCGGCCGCCTGGGTCGACCGGCAGCTCACCGGTCGGGTCTCCGGCGTCGGACCCGCGATGCTCGACCGCATGGTGGCCGAGGCCGCGTCGCGGTGCGAGCCCGAGGCTCTGGCCGAGCGTGAGGAGAGGGCCAAGGTTGCCTGGGACGTGACCATGGAGCACTCGACCACGCTCGCCGGCACATCCCAGCTGCACGCCGTCGGCGACACCCTGGACCTGACCAGGTTCCACGACCTGGTGTGCGCCGAGGCCGAGGCCCTCGCCGCGCTCGGCGACGACGACCCGCTCGGCGTGCGGAAGGCCCGGGCACTCGGCGTGATCGCCGATCACCAGGCCCGGCCCGATCTGACGGCAATGCTCGGCGAGCACTCCGAGGAGCAGGCGCAGGCGCGCGAGGCCGCGGTGGACCGCCGGGCCGCCAAGATCAAGCTCTATCTGCACGCCTCGCTCACCGACCTGATCGGCCTCGCCGACGACACTGTCGGCGCTGGCGGAGCCGTCGGGACCGTCGAGGCCCTCGGGCCGGCCACGCTGGCCAAGATCCGCGAGTGGCTCACCGGCAGCCGCGTCACCCTGCAGCCCGTGCTGCACGTCGCAGGCGACGACCGCTGGTCGGTCGACCGCCATGACCCGCCGCCGCGGATGGCCGAGCAGGTCCGCCTGCGGAGCGAGACCTGCGTCTTCCCCTGGTGCTCCCGCCCGGCCCGACAATGCGACCTCGACCATGTCGATCCCTATCAGGACCCCGACGACGGAGGACCGCCCGGGCAGACCGCAGCCGACAAGCTCGCGCCGTTGTGCCGGCGACATCACCGCCTCAAGACCAGTGGCCGATGGCGATACGAGCGAATCGGCCCGGGCGAGTACCTCTGGTTCGGACCCCACGGCGTAGCCGCGCTGGTCACCCCCTTCGGCACCATCCAGATCCCCCTCAGCTGACACCCCGCCGCCCCGGTGGGGCCGTCGGCATGCCCGGACATGCCACCCCCATGGCCCGCAGACGAGTAGCCTCGGAGCCGCACCCTGAGGAGTGGCCCATGGCATCGGTACGCACGCACCTGTGGTTCGGCGACGGCAACGCCGTCGAGGCAGCGAAGTTCTACGCCGAGAACATCCCGGACTCGGCCGTCACCCGGGTGATCACCGCCCGCACGGGGCCCGAGAACGCCGTCGCCGAGGTGGTCGAGTTCACCCTCGCCGGCCACGAGGTCATCGGTCTCAACGCCGGGTCGCAGTTCCACCTCGACGAGGCGTTCTCCTTCTACCTGCGCGTCGACGGCCAGGAGGAGGTCGACCGCTACTGGGACATCCTCACCGCCGACGGAGGCGAGCCCGGCCCGTGCGGCTGGTGCAAGGACAGGTTCGGCATCTCCTGGCAGGTCATCCCCCGCGAACTCGAGGAGCTGTCCGGCGACTACAGCACCGCGGCCAACCAGCGGGTCTGCCAGGCCATGCTGACGATGGGGAAGATCGACGTCGCGGAACTGCAGCGGGCGTACGACGGCACCTGACCCCGCCTATCGCACCTCGCAGTCGACACCACCGGAGCAGGCCTGCACGGCATGGTCGTCCAGGACCGAGCCGTCGGCGCGGTAGAACGTGATCCGCCGCGGAGCCTCCGGCAGGACCGTCCAGGCCAACGTCGCGCCGGGAGCGACCCGATCCGCATCCACCGCAACATCGAGTCGACGACCTTCGGCCGTGACGACGTCGGCTCGCTCGGCCACACCGCCGACCCCGGCCACCACCAACTGCTGAGCCTTGCCGTCCGCGATCGTGGGGATGACGAAGACTTGGGTCGGCTTGCCGGGCTGCAGATAGCCGCGGCCACCCAACCCCACGTACGTGCCCATCACGGAGCCCTCCTCAAAGAGCAGGGTTGTCGTCCGGCAGGGCGACTTCGGCCCTCCCGAGCGCCCGGTGCAGCCGATGAGCATGGGCCCTCGGTCGACGAGAAGCGGAGCGATGGAGCTCGGAGAGTCCGCCGCGACCAGCTCGTTGCTGATCTGGAGCCAGGGGGGGATCCTGTTCCCCGCGCTCGCGATGGGCAGGTATGCCTGCACCCCCAGACGGGCGACCGGTCCCATCACTGAGGCCCGGTCGAATCGGTCGATCTCCCCTTGGTCCACCGACGGGGGCATCAAGACCCCGAGGTCCCCGATGCGCCGGGCCCCTGGGTACTCGTCCAGGGCGAAGCGGATCAGCTTCTCGCGATCGCGGATGAGCTTGCGCTCATCCATGAAGCCGTTGGATCCGGCCTTGTCGGCTCGCTTCGAGTCGGCCTGCCGATGCTCGTCGGGCAGTTGGGACGCAAGACCGGCGCCCGCGACCGCGAGCACGACGCTCGCCGCCGCGAGCAGCGCGATCGACGTACGCCGCCGAGCGCGCCGCCGTGCCTCGGCCCTGATCGCGGCGAGATCCGGCCTCCCCGGGTCCCAGTCCGCCGGCCGAGCCAACAGGTCGTGCAGCCCCTTGTCGCCGCCGCCGCGCTCAGTCGTCGCTGTGCCCTCCCCTCGGCCCGCACCCGGGACAGAGCCCGGGCATGGGCGCTCTTCACCGTGCCCACTGCGAGCCCGAGCTCCTCGGCGACCTGTGCCTCGGTCAGGTCGTAGACATACCGGAGCACCAGCACCTGGCGCTCGCGCTGGGTCAACGGCGCCAGCAGCCGCACGGCGAGGTCCCGGTCGTCGACGACCTCCGCAGCGGTCTCGACCCGGGCCCTCTCCGGAGCCTCCTCCAACGAGGTGGTCGGCCGGTGTCGTCGGATCCGATCCGTGTTGAGGTTGACCAGGGTCCGGCGCGCATATGCCTGCGCACTCGTGCGTCGCACCGTCGACCATCGGGCGTAGATCCGGGCCAGACTGGACTGCGCCAGGTCCTCCGCCGTACCGCGGTCACCGCACAACAGGTACGCCGACCACACCAGGCTCGGCCAGACCGCCACGACGAAGTCGTCGAACTCGGCGTCCGCGGACGCTCCCCCGAGGCCTCTTCCCATACCTACTCCTACGCACCCGCGCGACGAAAGGTTCTGCGACTGCTGAAGAAAAGCCAGCACCCGCGAACCGGAAGGCGACGCGGCCGGCTCAGGCCCGGCCGGCCACCAGGGCGAGCGCCTGCCGATACCCCTCGATCCCCTGGCCGGCGACGGTCGCAGTGGCGTGCGGCTCGACATAGGAGGTGTGCCGGAACTCCTCCGGCCGCTGCTTCGGGTCGGAGATGTGCACCTCGACCAGCGGGGCGACCAGCTGCGCGCAGGCGTCATAGATCGCCAGCGAGTAGTGCGTCCACGCCGCCGCGTTCAGCACGACCGGGATCTCCTCGTCGGCGGCCGCGTTGAGCCAGTCGACCATCTCGCCCTCGTAGTTGGTCTGCCGCACCTCGACCTCCAGCCCGAGCTCGGCGCCCCAGCCCACGCACAGGTCGGCCAGCTCGGCATGCGTGGTCGACCCGTAGATCTCCGGCTGGCGACGGCCCAGCCGCCCCAGGTTCGGCCCGTTCAGCACCAGCACCCTCATGTCCGCTCCCCCTCGTCGGTGACCGCGATCGCGTCGTACGCCTCCCGCAGCGCCGACTCCGGCGGCCCGGCCAGCACCCGCGGCCGCGCGACGTCGTCCAGCACCACGAACCGCAGCTGGTCGCCGCGGGTCTTCTTGTCCACCCGCATCGCCGCGAGCAGGTCGTCGAACGCGGCGCCCGAGAAGGTGGTGGGCAACCCGACCCGGGAGAAGGTACGGCGATGCCGGTCGGCCACCTCCGGCGCGAGCGACCCGGCCCGGACCGCCAGCTCCGCGACATAGCAGCAACCGATCGCCACCGCCTCGCCGTGGCGCACCGCGTAGTCGGTGACCCGCTCGATCGCGTGCGCGAGCGTGTGCCCGTAGTTGAGCACCTCGCGGCCCGGATGGCCGTCGGCGCCCCCGGTCTCGGTCAGGTCGTCGACGACCACGTCGATCTTGACCCGGATCGCGCGCTCCACGAGCTCGCGCAGCACGCCCGAGTCGTAGGTCAAGGTGGCGGGGTCGGTGGACTCGACGAGCGAGAGGATCCCCGGGTCGGCGATGAAGCCGCACTTGACCACCTCACCCAACCCGGCGACCAGCTCCGCCTCGGGGAGGTCGGCGAGCAGCGACAGGTCGCACAGCACCCCGGCCGGCTCGTGGAAGGAGCCGACCAGGTTCTTCCCCGCCCCGGTGTTGATCCCTGTCTTGCCGCCCACGGCGGCGTCCACCATCCCGAGCACCGTCGTCGGCACGTGCACGACCCGCACTCCGCGCAGCCAGGTCGCGGCCACGAAGCCGCCGAGGTCGGTCGTCGCGCCGCCCCCCACGGTCACCACGGCGTCGGAGCGGGTGAAGCCGCGCTCCCCCAGCGCCTCCCAGCAGTCCGCGGCCACCGCGGCCGACTTGGCCTGCTCGCCGTCCGGCAGCCCGAGGGCGAGCACGTCGTAGTGCTCGACCAGGGTCTCCAGCACCGGCTCGGCCAGTCCCCCGAGCGCACCCGGGAACAGCAGCGCCACCCGCTGCACCTCATCGCCGAGCATCGCGGGCAGCCGGTCGAGCAGGTCGTGGCCGACCACGACGTCGTAGGGGCTCGCGCCGCCGACGTGCAGGACCGTCGCGTCCTCAGTCATCGAGCGCCTCCACGATCTCCGCGGCGACCTCGTCCGGCGTACGCCCGTCGGTCTCGACCACCAGCGTCGCGACCGACTCATAGATCGGCGTCCGCTCGTCCAGCAGCTTCTTGATCGTGCCGCGCACGTTGCCCAGCAGCAGCGGTCGGCTGGAGCCGAGCCCGACCCGCTTCACCGCGTCGGACAGCCCGACACGCAGGAACACCACCCGGTGCCCGGCCAACCGCTCGCGGGTCTCGGGGTCGAGCACCGCGCCGCCGCCGAGCGCCAGCACGCCCTCGTGGTCGGCGAGCGCGCGGGCGGCCGCGTCGCGCTCCAGCGCCCGGAAGTGCGCCTCGCCCTCGTCAACAAACAGCTCGGAGATGCTCCGCCCGGCCCCGGCCTCGACGTCGTGGTCGGTGTCGCGTACGGCGACCCCCCACGCCTGCCCGAGCAGGCCGGCGACCGTCGTCTTCCCGGCACCCATCGGCCCGACCAGCACCACCCGCGGCCGGGTCTCGACCGCGCGCTCCCCCGCGCTCACCGGTGCCTCAGCGCGGCCAGGTAGGACTCCGCGTTGCGCCGGGTCTCAGCCACCGAGTCGCCGCCGAACTTCTCCAGCACCGCGTCGGCGAGCACCAGTGCGACCATCGCCTCGGCGACGATCCCGGCGGCGGGTACGGCGGCCACGTCGGACCGCTGGTGGTGCGCGACGGCCTCCTCGCCCGTGGTGACGTCGACCGTGCGCAGCGCCCGCGGCACGGTGGCGATCGGCTTCATCGCCGCCCGCACCCGCAGCAGCTCGCCGGTGGACATGCCGCCCTCGGTGCCGCCGGAGTGACCGGTGACCCGGCGGATCCCGTCGTCGGTCGGCACGATCTCGTCGTGCGCCTGCGACCCGGGGGTCGCGGCGGTGCGGAACCCGTCGCCGAGCTCGACGCCCTTGATCGCCTGGATCCCCATGAGCGCCCCGGCCAGCCGGGAGTCCAGCCGCCGGTCCCAGTGCACGTGCGAGCCGAGGCCCGGCGGGACGCCGTACGCCACCACCTCGACGACGCCGCCGAGGGTGTCGCCGTCCTTGTGGGCCTGGTCGATCCGCTCGACCATCGCGGCGCTCGCGTCCGGGTCGAGCACCCGCACCGGGTCCGCGTCCAGCCGCTCGACGTCCTCGGGCAGGGGTACGACGCCCGCAGGGGCGCTGACGCCGCCGAGCTCGACGACGTGCGAGACGATCCGGATGCCGACCGCCTGCTCGAGGAAGTTCGAGGCCACCCGGCCCAGCGCGACCCGGGCCGCGGTCTCGCGGGCGGAGGCGCGCTCGAGGATCGGGCGGGCCTCGTCGAAGTCGTACTTCTGCATGCCGACCAGGTCGGCGTGACCGGGCCGCGGCCGGGTCAGCGGGGCGTTGCGCGCGAGCGAGGCGAGCTCGTCGGGGTCGACCGGGTCGGCCGCCATCACCCGCTCCCACTTCGGCCACTCGGTGTTGCCGACCTCGATCGCGACCGGGCCGCCCTGGGACTCCCCGTGCCGGACCCCGCCGAGGAAGCGGACCTGGTCCTGCTCGAACTTCATCCGGGCGCCGCGGCCGTAGCCGAGACGGCGGCGGGCGAGCGAGTCGGCGATGTCGTCGGAGGTCACCCGGACGTGGGCGGGCAGCCCCTCCAGGATCGCGACCAGGGCGGGTCCGTGGGACTCCCCGGCGGTGAGCCAGCGCAGCATGCCGGACAGTTTCCCATCCCCACCCCCGAGGGCCGCACCCTCACCCTCCCATGAGACCGCGCCAGGCGGGCGCACCCACCGCGACGCCCACCAGGGCGCCGGCCAGCAGGAACGGCCCGAAGGGGTAGGCCGTCCGCAGGACCTGCCGGTCGCGCCGCACGATCGCCAGCAGGACACCGGGGATGCCGAACAGCAGGAACGCGGAGTAGAGGCCGACGACGGCCTCGCCCACGCCGACCTGGGCGAGCAGCAGCCCCAACAGCGCGGTGAGGCGGACGTCGCCGAAGCCCATGCCGGCCGAGCGGATGAACCACAGCAGCCAGATCACGCTCCGGGCGACCAGCATCCCGACGACCGCGCGGACCAGGGTCCCCGAGTCGCCGGCGGCGAGCTCGACGACGGCGATGACCACCAGGGCGTAGGCGGTCATCGGCAGGACGACCCGGCGCGGCAGCTTCTTGGTGTGCCAGTCCACGACCGCGAGCAGGATGCCGAACGGCACCAGGGTCAGCCACAGCAACAGCGGCCAGGGGGCCGGGAGGAAGACACCCAGGACGCCACCGCTGACCAGCCCGGCCAGGGCGCAGCGCAGCGGGAGGCCGCGCCGCGCGGCGAGGATCGCGTGCTCCGGGTCCGGCGCCCACGGGACCTCCGGGGCGGGGTCCGGGAGCCGGCGCAGCAGCCAGGGGACGGCGAGCCCGCCGAGGGCGCCGGCGAGGGCCGCCGTACCACTCCAGACCGGGTCCACGGTGCCGGAGTCTAGGGCCCCGCGGGCCCCCATGCTGGCGTTCAGGCCAGCGCGGTCCGACCGGCGTCGCGCATCTCTCGCAGCGGCGCGGGCAGCCCGGTGAACATGGTGAACTGCAGCGCCGCCTGGTGCACGAGCAGGTCCAGCCCGGTGACGACCACCCGGTTGCCGTTGGCCGCCACGAGGGGCGTCGGCCACGGGTCGTAGACGACGTCGAACACGACGGGTACGGCGGCATAGGCGGCCAGCAGCTCCGGCGTCTGCGCGTCGGCGGGGATGGTGGACACCACCAGGTCGGCGGCCGCGTCGTCGCCGAGCCCGACGATCCGTACGTCGACCGGGTCGGCCAGCCGCTCGGCCACCTCCAGGGTGTCGGCCGCGCGGCCCGGGTCGCGCACCGCGAGGGTGAACTCCCGGCACCCGGTCGTGGCCAGCGCCAGCAGGGCCGAGGCCGCGGTGGCGCCGCCGCCGAGGATCACCGCCCGCTCGACCGGCGAAGGCCAGCGCTCCTGCAGCGCGGCCACCAGGCCGGGGACGTCGGTGTTGTCCGCGGCCCAGGTGCCGTCGTCCCGGCGTACCAGCGTGTTCGCCGCCCCCGCGGCACGCGCGACGTCGGACACGACCGCCGCCAGCGGCAGCGCCTCCCGCTTGAGCGGCATGGTCAGCGACAGGCCGCGCCAGGAGTCGTCCAGCCGGGTCAGGAAGGCGGGCAGCTCACCGGAGGAAACCTCGTGAGCGTCGTAGGTCCAGTCCAGCCCGACCGCGCGGTAGCCGGCGCGGTGCAGCACGGGTGAGAGCGAGTGCCCGATCGGTGAGCCGAGCACCCCGCAGACCCTCCGCATCAGCAGGCGTCCGACGTCTCGCAGTAGGCGCGGTACTCGTCGCGGCCCTCCAGGAAGCCCTGGTAGTCCTCGTAGAACTTGGTCTCCCCGGTGGCCAGGTTGACCGTCACGTAGTAGTACCAGGGCCCGTCGGCCGGGTTGGCCGCCGCGTCGATCGCCGCGTCGCCCGGCGCCTCGATCGGCGTCGGCGGGAGGCCGGGCTTGCGCCGCGTGTCGTACGGCGTGTCCACGGCCAGCTCCTCCGAGCTCAGGGCGGTCGTGCCGGACTTGCCCAGGCCGTAGGCGTTGGAGGCGTCGATGCCCAGCGTGCCGTTGGTGCCGCCCTTGTCGCCGGGGCCGTCGAGCCGGTTGTAGATCACCCGTGAGATCTTCGGCATGTCGTCGCCGCGCCCCTCGGCCTCGATCAGCGAGGCGATGATCATCAGCTCGGCGGGCGTCTTGTTCATCGCCCGAGCCCGCTGCTCCAGGTTGGCGTCCTCGGCCGCCTCCCGCCAACGGTCGACCATCTTCGTGAGGATGTCGCGCGGCTTGTCCTTGGGCCCGATGTCGTAGGTCGAGGGGAACAGGTAGCCCTCGGGGTTGCCGTCGGCGTAGTCGGGCAGCCCGATCGCGTCGGGGTTGTCGAGGACCTTCTCGTAGGCCTTCCGCGGGAAGTCGGTGTCCTCGACCAGCCGGTCGACGATGTCGACCACCCGCAGCCCCTCGGGAATGGTGACCTGGGCGAGCATCAGGTTGTCCGGATTCACCAGGACCTCGAGGGCGTCCGCGGCCGGCATCTGCTTCTTCAGCTCATAGAAGCCGACCTGGATGCCCTCGGCGTTCGCGTCCTGGTTGGCCTCGGTGAGGAACGCGTCGACCGAGGCGGTCACGCCCTCGGCCTTGAGGTTGCGGCCGATCTGGGCGACCGAGTCGCCCTCGCTGACCTCGAAGAGCACGCGGCCCTTGCCGGGCCCGGGGTAGTCCTCGCCGGAGGAGGAGCCCACGAGGTCCTCGAGGAACGCGCGGCCCTGGGTCACGGCGAAGAGCCCGAGACCGACGATCACGGCCAACGCCACCAGGACGGCGATGCAGCCGGCCGTCCCGCGTCGGCGGCGGGGCTCCTGCTCGGGAGGCACGGCCTCGTCGTAGTCCTCGTCGGTCAGGTTCGTCATCGGCTGGCCTCGACGATCTCACCGGGTGCCGCCCCGGTGTTGCGCTCGGTGTCGAGGGCGTGCTGGAGGATCACCACGGCTGCCGCCATGTCCACCACTGCCCTCCTGTCGGCCCCCCGTCTGCCCTGCTCCCGGAGGATCGCCTCCGCGGAAATCGTTGTCAGGCGTTCATCCCACAGCCTCACCGGCACCGGATCAACCTGACGCGCCACAGCGGCCGCGAAGCGGCGCACCTTCTCCGCCGCCGGGCCCTCGCCGCCGGACAGCGACCGCGGCAGCCCGACGACCACCTCGACCGCCTCCAGCTCCTTGACCAGCTCCCGGATGCGGCGGGTGTCGCCGCGGCCGCGGCGGACCGTCTCCAGCGGCGTCGCCAGGAAGCCGGTCGGATCGCTGCGCGCGACGCCGATCCGGGCGTCGCCGGGGTCGATGCCGAGCCGGGTGCCGTGACGCACTAGGCGCCGGCCATCCGGGCCACCTCGGTCGACACCAGCGCGAGTGCCTCGTCGATCCGAGAGGCGTCGCTGCCGCCGCCCTGAGCCACGTCGGCCTTGCCGCCGCCCTTGCCGCCGACCAGCGGTCCGACGGCGCGGACCAGCTCGTTGGCGGACACGCCGGCGCCCTGGCCCTGGTCGTTGACCGCGGCGACGACCGACACCTTGCCGTCGGCGTTGCCGATGACGACCACGGCGCCGGGCTCGCCCTGCGGCAGCCGGCCGCGGACGTCGAGCGCCAGGGTGCGTACGTCGCCCCCGCCGGCCCCGTCCGCGCGGTGCGCGACCAGGTTGACCCGGCCGACCTTGACGGCGCCCTCGGCGAGCGCCCCGGCCGCGGCGAGCAGCTGCTGGACCCGCACCTTCTCCAGGTCCTTCTCCGCGGCCCGCAGCTTCTCCACGATGGAGCCGACCCGCTCGGGCAGCTCCTCGGGGCGCGCCTTGAGCGCATCGGCCAGCTGGTTGACGATCACGTGCTCGCGGGCCAGGAAGCGATAGGCGTCGCCGCCGACCAGCGCCTCGACCCGGCGCACACCGGAGCCGATGGAGGACTCGCCGAGCAGCTTGATCACGCCGAGCTGACCCGAGCGCTCGGTGTGCGTGCCGCCGCAGAGCTCGCGGGCCCAGTCGCCGACCGAGATGACCCGCACGGTGTCGCCGTACTTCTCCCCGAAGAGCGCCATCGCCCCGGAGCGGACGGCCTCGTCCTGGGACATGTACTCCGCGTGCACGGCCAGGTCGTCGAGGACCACGTCGTTGACCCTCGCCTCGACGTCCTCCATGACCGACGTGGGCACCGAGCCGGTGGAGGAGAAGTCGAAGCGGAAGCGGCCGGGCGCGTTCTCCGAGCCCGCCTGCGTCGCGGTCTCCCCCAGCGCCTCGCGGAACGCCTTGTGCACCATGTGGGTCGCGGTGTGGGAGCGGGAGATCGAGCGGCGGCGGGCGACGTCGACGATCCCCTGCGCCGGGGTGCCGACGGTGACCTCGCCGTCCCGGACGATCGCCTTGTGCACGATCAGCCCGGAGATCGGCGACTGCACGTCGACGACCTCGACCTGAGCGCCGTTGCCGAGCTCGATGATCCCCTGGTCGGCGAGCTGGCCGCCGCCCTCGGCGTAGAACGCGGTGCGGTCCAGCACCAGCTCGATCTCGTCGCCGGTGACGGCGCTCGGCACGACCGAGCCGCCGGAGACGATGCCCCGGACCTGGCCCTCGGAGACGGTGCCGTCGTAGCCGGTGAACTCCACGGGCGCCCCGAGGCTGTCGGCGACCTCGCGGTAGGCGCCGGTGTTGGCGTGTGCGCCCTTCTTGGCGCGGGCGTCGGCCTTGGCGCGGTCCCGCTGCTCGCCCATGAGGCGGCGGAAGCCCTCCTCGTCGACGCTGAGCCCCTGCTCGGAGGCCATCTCCAAGGTGAGGTCGATCGGGAAGCCGTAGGTGTCGTGCAGCGCGAACGCGCGGTCGCCGGACAGCATCGTGCCGCCGGACCTCTTCACCTCGGTGGTGGCCAGGTCGAAGATCTGGGTGCCCGCCTTCAGCGTGGAGCGGAAGGCCTCCTCCTCGGCATAGGCGACCGAGGAGATCCGGCCCCAGGTGTCGTTGAGGGTGGTGTAGGTCTGCGCCATCTTGTCCCGCGAGACCGGCATCAGCTCGGGCAGCACGGGGTCCTCGACGCCGAGCAGGCGCATGGAGCGTACGGCGCGGCGCAGCAGCCGCCGCAGCACGTAGCCGCGACCCTCGTTGCCCGGCGTCACCCCGTCGCTGATCAGCATCATGCTCGAGCGGACGTGATCGGCGACGACGCGGAACCGGACGTCGTCGGGCGCGGAGGCGCCGTACTTCCTCCCGGTGAGCTCCTCGGCCTTCTGGATCACCGGGAACATGACGTCGATCTCGTACATGTTGTCGACGCCCTGCAGCAGGTAGGCCACCCGCTCCAGGCCCATGCCGGTGTCGATGTTCTTCTTCGGCAGCGAGCCGGCGATGTCGAAGTCGGCCTTGGAGCGGACGGCGGAGAGCTCGTCCTGCATGAAGACCAGGTTCCAGAACTCCAGCAGCCGGTCCTCGATCTCGGTCGGCATGTCCGGGCCGATCTTCGCGGGGTCGAAGTCAGGGCCGTAGGACGGGCCGCGGTCGATGAGGATCTCCGAGCACGGCCCGCCGGGGCCAGGCACGCCCATCGACCAGTAGTTCTCCTTGTTGCCCAGCCGGATGATCCGCTCGTCGGGCAGCCCGGTGATCTTGCGCCACAGCGCCACCGCCTCGGCGTCGTCGACGTGCACCGAGGGGTAGAGCAGCTTCTCGTCCAGGCCGAAGCCGCCGTCGGAGATCGGCTTGGTGATCAGCTCCCAGGCGAGCTCGATCGCGCCCTCCTTGAAGTAGTCGCCGAAGGAGAAGTTGCCGCACATCTCGAAGAACGTGCCGTGTCGCGTGGTCTTGCCGACGTCCTCGATGTCGGGGGTGCGGATGCACTTCTGCACGCTGGTCGCGCGGGTGTACGGCGAGCTCTCCTGCCCCAGGAAGTAGGGCTTGAACGGCACCATCCCCGCGTTGACGAACAGCAGCGTGGGGTCGTCGAGCAGCAGCGATGCCGACGGCACCACCGTGTGCTCGCCGACCGAGGTGTTCTCGGCGAAGTGGGCCTGGAATCGGCGCCGGATCTCCGCGGTCTCCATCTCTGCTGTGCTCCTTCGTGCTCGTGCGTCCTCGGCTGCCGACCCTATCGCGGGGCGCGGCATCGGCCGCTCGTAGCCGCACTGGCAGAACCCTCCGCGTCGGGCAGACGCCCCGCTCGGCGCGGCGGCGGGAGTCAGGTTCTGCCAGTTCGGCTCCGCGCGGCGCCCGTGAGCCGGGGCCTGACGGGGCCACGCGGCACGGATCAGAGACATATGCTCAAGGCCATGTGCCGCGACTGCCCCACCCCACGGAGTCGGGCGAAGGGCGTCGTCGACGAGCTGATCGGCTGGGTGGTCCTTCCGTTCGCCATCCTGGCGATCGTGCTGGGCATGGCGGTCCTGGGGAACGTCGTCCTCGTCTAGCTGTCAGGCAGCGGCAACTCGGCTGGGGGTCGGCGCGTCTAGCCCCGCATCACCGTTCGATGCACAGCTCGTTCCCCTCGGGGTCGGCCAGCACGACGAGTTCAGGATGACGCCCCAACTCGGTCGCTCCCCGATGGGCTCGTAGACGATCAGGCCCGGCATGGCCGTTCTGGAAACCGCTGCCGCTGATCTAGGTGTCGGACGGTGGGAGATCCGGCGGCGGCGGGAAGTCCCGCTTCTCGGCCCACTTGCGGTACAGGTCGCGGATCACGCCGAGGTAGAGGTCCTCCAGACGACCTTCGGCCTCGGCCACGGTCAGCTCGGCGGCGGGGAGGTTCAACGACGCCCCGTCGCTGGTCTTCCTCAGCGTGCGCTTGTCGATCTCGTCCCGGACGGCCAGGTAGAGGAACGGCGAGGGTGGGATCAGGTACTGCTCGACCCAGTGGCGCCACTCGTCGAGCACCACCAGCCGGTCCCACGAGTCCTCCAGCGCGTCCATCTGGGCGAGTGTGACGTCGTACCCGAGCCAAGCGACGTTGATCGAGTGACTCATCCGATAGTCATGCCACACCTGTGGGCGCTCGGGCTCCTCCAGGTCGTCCTCGAACTCCCCCGTCACATCGTCCATGCCGACAGCCTAGGGGTCCGCAGCCGCGGCAGCCGTTCAGGCGCCATGCCCGGGGGGCTTCTCAGGGAAAACTGCCGCTGGTCGGCTGAAACCTCGGCCGACAAGCGCACGGTTACCCGGTGGGCCGGGGAACCGTCCGCTACTTCCCCCGGACGATCCGGCGGATCCGCTCCCAGCGCTCCTTCACGCCGGCCTCGGCGCCGTTCCCGGTGGGCTGGTAGTACTCCGCGTCGCGGACGGGCTCGGGGGCGTAGTCCTGCTCGGCGATGCCGTAGGGGTGGTTGTGGGCATACTTGTAGCCCTTGCCGTGGCCCAAGTCCTTCGCCCCACCGTAGTGGGCGTCGCGCAGGTAGGAGGGCACGGTGCCGATCTTGCCCGCCCGGACGTCCGCCGAGGCGGCGTCGATCGCCTTGATCACCGCGTTGGACTTCGGCGCCACCGCGAGCGCGATCACCGCCTGGGCCAGGTTGAGCCGCGCCTCCGGCATCCCGATCAGCTGCACCGCCTGCGCGGCGGCGACCGCCGTGGTCAGCGCGGTCGGGTCCGCGAGCCCGATGTCCTCCGAGGCCAGGATCACCAGCCGCCGGGCGATGAAGCGCGGGTCCTCCCCTGCCTCCATCATCCGGGCCAGGTAGTGCAGCGCCGCATCCGCATCCGACCCCCGGATCGACTTGATGAACGCCGAGGTGACGTCGTAGTGCTGGTCGCCCTGCCGGTCGTAGCGCACCGCCGCCTGGTCGGCCGCGGTCTCGGCCATCGACAGGTCCACCTCGAAGGGCCCCTCGGCTCCCGGGGACCAGCCGGCCGCCCGCGCCGCCGCCTCCAGGTAGGTCAGCGAGCGCCGTGCGTCGCCGCCCGCCAGCCGGATGATGTGCGCCAGTGCGTCGTCGGCGACCGTGACGGCGCCCCCGAGCCCGCGATCGTCGGCGAGCGCCTGGTCGAGGACCGCGCGCACGTCGTCGTCGGTGAGCGACTCCAGCCGGAGGAGGAGCGAGCGCGACAGCAGCGGCGAGATGACGGAGAAGAACGGGTTCTCCGTGGTGGCCGCGACCAGCGTGACCCAGCGGTTCTCCACACCCGGCAGCAGCGCGTCCTGCTGCGCCTTGGTGAAGCGGTGCACCTCGTCGACGAACAGCACGGTCTCCCGGCCGCCGCGCACCAGCTCGCGGCGGGCGCCGTCGATCGCGGCGCGCACCTCCTTGACCCCGGCAGCGACCGCCGAGACCTCGACGAAGCGGCGGTTGGTCTGCTGGCTGACGATCGAGGCGATCGTGGTCTTGCCGGTGCCCGGCGGGCCCCACAGCAGCAGCGACATGGCGTGGTCGGCCTCGACCAGCTGGCGCAGCGGCGACCCCGGTGCCCGCAGCTGGTCCTGCCCGACGAGCTCGTCGAGGGTGCGCGGACGCATCCGCACCGCGAGCGGCGCGGATGCGTGCGTGTTGGCGCCCAGCGAGCCCGCACCCGGGTCGGAGGCGGGCTGGTCCGGGACCTCGAAGAGACCCTCCACGCGGTTCAGCCTACGAGCCGTCGCCACCCGGCTCGGGCGCGGACGGCTCAGGCACCGACGGGCGACGGGTGTCGCGACCGGAGTCGGAGGCGGACTTCGGCTTGGCGTCCACCCCGGCCTCCTTGCGCTGCTCGGGGGTGATCGGCGCGGGGGCCTGGGTCAGCGGGTCGTATCCGCCGCCGGACTTGGGGAACGCGATCACCTCGCGGATCGAGTCGGCGCCGGCCAGCAGCGCCACGATCCGGTCCCAGCCGAACGCGATGCCGCCGTGCGGCGGGGCGCCGTACTTGAACGCCTCGAGCAGGAACCCGAACTTCTCCTGCGCCTCGGCCTCGTCCAGGCCCATCACGGCGAAGACCCGCTTCTGCACGTCCTCGCGGTGGATACGGATCGACCCGCCGCCGATCTCGTTGCCGTTGCAGACGATGTCGTAGGCCCACGCGAGCGCGTTGCCGGGGTCGGCGTCGAAGGCGTCGAGATCCTGCGGCGAGGTGAAGGCGTGGTGTACGGCGGTCCAGGCGCCCGAGCCGACCGCGACATCGCCCGCGGCGGTGGCGTCGTCGGCGGGCTCGAACAGCGGCGCGTCCACGATCCAGACGAAGCTCCACTCGCCTTCGTCGATCAGGTCGCCGCGGCGGGCGATCTCCAGCCTCGCGGCACCCAGCAGCGCACGCGAGGACTTCACCGGGCCGGCGGCGAAGAAGATCGCGTCGCCCGGGTTGGCGCCGGTGTGGGCGGCGAGCCCGGCGAGCTCGGACTCCGACAGGTTCTTGGCGACCGGGCCGCCCAGGGTGCCGTCCTCGCCGACGGTGACGTAGGCGAGGCCCTTGGCCCCGCGCTGGCGGGCCCACTCCTGCCAGGCGTCGAACTGGCGCCGCGGCTGCGAGCCGCCACCGGGCATCACCACGGCGCCGACGTACGGCGCCTGGAAGACCCGGAAGCCCGTGTCGGCGAAGTAGTCGGTGCAGTCGACCAGCTCCAGGCCGAACCGCAGGTCCGGCTTGTCGGTGCCGTAGCGGGCCATCGCGTCGGCGTAGGTCATCCGCGGGATCGGGGTGGAGATCTCGTGCCCGATGAGCCGCCACAGCGCGACCAGCACCTGCTCGGCGACCGCGATCACGTCGTCCTGGTCGACGAAGCTCATCTCCAGGTCGAGCTGGGTGAACTCCGGCTGCCGGTCGGCGCGGAAGTCCTCGTCGCGGTAGCAGCGCGCGATCTGGAAGTAGCGCTCCATCCCGGCGACCATGAGCAGCTGCTTGAACAGCTGCGGGCTCTGCGGCAGGGCGTACCAGCTGCCCGGCTGCAGCCGCGCCGGCACCAGGAAGTCGCGAGCGCCCTCGGGGGTGGAGCGGGTCAGCGTGGGGGTCTCGATCTCCACGAAGCCGTCGGCGTCGAGCACGTCGCGGGCAGCCTTGTTGACCTGGCTGCGCAGCCGGATCGCTGCGGCCGGGGCGGGGCGGCGCAGGTCGAGGTAGCGGTGGCGCAGCCGCGCCTCCTCGCCTACCTCGACGTGCTCGTCGATCGGGAACGGCAGCACCGCCGACGGTGAGAGCACCTCCACGTCGGTGGCGATCACCTCGATCTCCCCGGAGGGCAGGTTGGGGTTCTCGTTGCCCTCCGGGCGGCGCTGCACCTCGCCGGTGACCTTGAGGACGTACTCGCTGCGCAGGCTGTGCGCGACCTCCTCGTCGCGGATCACCACCTGGGCGATCCCGCTGGCCTCGCGCAGGTCGATGAACGCCACGCCGCCGTGGTCGCGGCGGCGCCCGACCCATCCGGCCAGGGTGACGGTCTCGCCGACGTTCGCGGCGGTCAGGGTGCCGGCGTCGTGGGTGCGGATCACTGCTGCTCCTTGGTGAGGGTGCGGGGTCGGAGGTCGGCGGCGGGAGGCGTCCAGCCGTCGGGGTCGGCGTCGGTCTGGTCGCCGCTGCGGATGTCCTTGACCTGGTGGGTGTCGTCGTCCTGGGCGAACCAGACGAACGGGATGCCGCGGCGCTCGGCGTACCGGATCTGCTTGCCGAACCGCTGCGGGCTCGCGGCCACCTCGCACGGGATGCCGCGGGCGCGCAGGGCGGTGGCGACCGCATCGGAGGCGGGCCGCGACGCCTCGTCGGTGAGGGCGATGAGTACGGCGCTGGGCACCGCTCGGCTGCCGGTGAGCACCCCGTCGGCGATCAGCGGGATCAGCGACCGGGAGACCCCGAAGGAGACGCCGACGCCGGGGTAGGTGGTGCGCCCGTCGGAGGCGAGGGCGTCGTACCGTCCTCCCCCGCCGACCGACTTCAGCCGCTCGTAGCCGGACATGAAGATCTCCACGACCGTGCCCGTGTAGTAGTCCAGGCCGCGGGCGATGCGCAGGTTGGCCTCGATGGTGACCTTGGTGCGGGGTACGGCGGCGCAGCCGGCCACGACCGCCTCGAGCTCGGCCAGGCCCTCCTCCAGCAGCTCGTCGGTGACGCCGAGCGCGCGGACCTG
Organism: Nocardioides rotundus; assembly: GCF_019931675.1. Lineage (GTDB taxonomy): Bacteria > Actinomycetota > Actinomycetes > Propionibacteriales > Nocardioidaceae > Nocardioides > Nocardioides rotundus. Next base: position 1,500,761 of record NZ_CP082922.1, on the reverse strand, counting down.
CTCGACGAAGGAGGTGTCCGGGGTGCGGATCGTGGCGAGCTCCAGGCACCGCTGCGCCTGCTCGAGCGTGGCGCCGGCGTCCTCGACCAGCAGCCGCGCGACCTCCTCGGCCGGCAGCTTGTCCAGCTTGTCGATGGTGCGGATCGCGGCGGTGAGGTCGGGCAGGCCGAGGCCCCGATAGAAGCCCTGGATCAGCTTGCGGTTGTTGAACTGGAACGAGACCGGCGGGATCGGCAGGCGGTCGAGCGCGTCGACCATCACCCGCATCACCTCGACGTCGTGGTGGAAGGGCAGCTCGTCGCGCCCGACGATGTCCACGTCGGCCTGGGTGAACTGGCGGTAGCGGCCCTCCTGCGGCCGCTCGCCGCGCCAGGCCGGCTGGATCTGGAAGCGCCGGAAGGGGAACTCCAGGTGGCCGGCGTGCTCGAGGACGTAGCGCGCGAACGGGACGGTCAGGTCGAAGTGCAGGCCCAGGCCGGAGTCCGAGGCGCTGTCGTCGGCCTGCAGCCGGCGCAGCACGTAGATCTCCTTGTCGATATCCCCGCCCTTGGCCAGCCGGTCCAGCGGCTCGACCACGCGGGTCTCGATGTTGGCGAAGCCGTGCAGCTCGAAGGTGTCGGCCAGCGAGGCGACGACCTCGCGCTCGATCACCCGCTGGGCGGGCAGCAGCTCAGGGAACCCGCTGAGCGGGCCGATCTTGCTCATCTCTCACAGTCCTCGGGTGACGCGTCCCGCGGAGTCGCCGCCGGCGAGCTCCAGCAGGTAGGGGTTGGTCGCGCGCTCGCGCCCGATGGAGGTCTGCTCCCCGTGGCCGGGGAGCACGACGATGTCGTCGGGCAGCGTGAGCACCTTGTCGCGCAGGCTGCGCAGCATCGTCGGATGGTCGCCGCCGGGCAGGTCGGTGCGGCCGATGGAGCCGGCGAAGAGCAGGTCGCCGGAGAACATCAGCTCGCGGACCTCATCCTGGTCGGGGTACGGCGTCCGGAAGGTCACCGATCCCTCGGTGTGGCCGGGTGTGTGGTCCACGGTGAAGTCGACCCCGGCCAGCTGGAGCCGCTGGCCGTCGGCCATCTCGCGGACGTCGTCGGGCTCGGCCCACCGGGCGCTGCTGTCCCCCAGCAGCTGCGGGAGCATCGCGCGGGTGTCGGCGCTCATCCCGGCCAGCGGGTCGGTGAGCAGGTGCCGGTCTCCGGGGTGGATCCACGCGGTGGCGTCGTACGTCCCCGCCACCGGGGTCACCGACCACATGTGGTCGAGGTGGCCGTGGGTGAGCAGCACCGAGACTGGCTTCAGCCGGTGCTCGCGCACGACCTGCGCGACGCCCTCGGCGGCATCCTTCCCGGGGTCCACGATGACGCACTCGGCGCCCGGCTCGGTCGCGACGACGTAGCAGTTCGTGCCCCACGGGCCCGCGGGGAATCCGGCGATGAACACCCATTCAGCCTATCGACAGCCGGTCGTTCCCGCGGAACCGGCGGGCCCCGGCGTTAGAGTGACCGGCGTGACGAGTCACGAGTGGGGACGAGTGGCCGAGGACGGCACCGTCTATGTGCGGACCGCGGACGGCGAGCGATCGGTCGGGCAGGTGCCCGACGCCTCCCCGGAGGAGGCGCTCAAGTTCTTCACCGAGCGCTACGCCGCCTTGGAGTTCGAGGTCGGGCTGCTGGAGCAGCGGGTGCGGGCGGGGAAGCTCTCCCCCGACGAGGCCGCCTCGTCGGTGAAGACGGTCCGTGACCAGGCCGCGGAGGCGAACGCCGTCGGCGACCTCACCGCGCTGGTCGGGCGCCTGGACGCGCTGGCCCCCGAGATCGCCGAGCAGCGGCACCTGCGCAAGGCCGAGAAGGCGCAGCGCAGCGCGGAGTCGCGGGAGGCGAAGGAGAAGATCGTCGGCGAGGCCGAGAAGATCGCCGGCGGCCGGGACTGGCGGGGTGGGGCGAACCGGCTGCGGGACCTGCTGGAGGAGTGGAAGGCGCTCCCCCGGCTGGACAAGAAGACCGACGACGCGCTGTGGAAGCGCTTCAGCAGCGCGCGGACGGCGTACACCAAGGCCCGCAAGGCGCACTTCGCCGAGCAGTCCGAGCAGCGCGAGGGCGCGAAGACGATCAAGGAGCGGTTGATCCGCGAGGCCGAGGCGCTCTCGGGGTCGACCGACTGGGGCCCCACCTCGGGGAAGTACCGCGACCTGATGCGCGAGTGGAAGGCCGCCGGCCCCGCCCCGCGCGACGTCGACGAGAAGCTGTGGCGGCGGTTCCGCGCCGCGCAGGACGTCTTCTTCTCCGCCCGCGACGAGGCGAACAAGGCGATGGACGAGGAGTTCGCCGCCAACGCCGTGGTCAAGGAGCAGATCCTGGTCGAGGCGGAGGCGCTCGACCCGCGCGCCGATCTCGAGGGCGCCAAGCGCGCCTTCCGCGACCTGGCGGACCGCTGGGACGCCGCCGGCAAGGTCCCGCGGGACAAGATGAAGTCGCTCGAGGGCCGGATGCGCAAGGTCGAGCAGTCCATCCGCGCGGTCGAGGACGAGCAGTGGAAGCGCTCGGACCCGGAGAAGTCCGCCCGCGCCGACGACATGGTCTCCAAGCTGGAGGCCGGGCTCGCCGAGACCCAGGAGAAGCTGGACAAGGCCCGCGCCGCCGGCGACGACAAGCGCGTCCGCGACCTGGAGTCGGAGCTGGAGAACAAGCAGTCCTTCCTGGAGATGGCCCGCAAGGTCAGCTCCGAGTTCTCCGGCTGACCCTCCCTCCCCCTCTCTCCTCCCCAACCCCACAGCCAACCCACCCATCCCCGCCGAGTCGGCGCTTGGTGACCGGCAAGATGGGCCCATGCTTGACCGGATCGCCTCCTTCACCAACGACGGCCTGACCTTCGACGTCCGAGATGAGGGACCCCTGGACGGCACGCCGGTCGTGCTGCTGCACGGCTTCCCCCAGACCTCGAGCTCGTGGCGGGCGGTGGCCACGCTGCTGCACGACGCCGGGTGCCGCACGCTGACGCCGGACCAGCGGGGCTACTCCCCCGGCGCTCGGCCGAGCGGACGTACGCCGTACGCACTGGATCGTCTGATCGGCGACATCGCCGCTCTGGTGGATCGCGTGGGCACCCCGGTCCATCTCGTCGGCCACGACTGGGGCGCGATGGTGGCGTGGGGACTGGCCGCGACGCATCCCGAGCGGGTGCGGTCGCTGACCGCGGTGTCGGTGACTCACCCGGGCGCGTTCCTGCGCAGCCTCGGCAGGCTCGACCAGCTCCGCCGGTCCTGGTACATCGTGTTCTTCCGACTGCCCCGGCTCCCCGAGTGGGCCATGGCGCGCCCTGCCGTCCATCGACGGGCGCTGCGGCACGCCGGCATGAGCCGTGAGGCGGTGACCCGATACCGCTCGGAGATGCTCGACGGCGGCGCGCTCCGTGGCGGTCTCGGGTGGTACCGCGCGATCCCCCTCGGCAGTCCGGCGCTGCTGCGGCGTCGCGTCGCCGTACCGACGACGATGGTGTGGAGTGACGGGGACGTCGCCCTCGGTCGGCATGGCGTGGAGCTCGCGCAGGAGTACGTCGACGCCGGCTACTCCTTCGTCGAGCTCGCCGGCGTCAGCCACTGGATCCCCGAGGAGGCACCCGAGGCTCTCGCCGCCGCCATCCTGGATCGGATGGCCTCGAACTAGCCTCCCCGGTCGCTGGTCGAGCCTGTCGAGACCACTCGCCGGTCGAGCCGCACCGTCGCCGGTCGAGCCCGTCGAGACCACCCGCCGGTCGAGCCTCTCCGGACGCTGGTCGAGCCTGTCGAGACCACCCGCCGGTCGAGCCTCTCCGGTCGCTGGTCGAGCCTGTCGAGACCACGGGACGGTCACGGTCGTCGACGGTTCTTGCCCCTGGCGAGGTCGGGAAGGTCCTCGTATCTCTGCTCGATCAAGGCGATGCGCTTCGCCCTGGACCAGTTCTGGATCTGCTTCTCCCGAGCGAAGGCCGCCCCGATGTGCTCATGCTCCTCGAACCAGACCAGCGTGACGGGCAGCCGGCGGCGCGTGTACTCACTGCCCATCCCCAATCGATGCTGTTCCTGTCTCAGGTCGAGTGAGCGTGTACTGCCGACGTACAGGCTGTCATCTGCGCACCGCAGGATGTAGGTGAATGGCATGTCCTCAGCCTGACCCGGTTTGCCGCCGAGATGGGCCACTGCGCAGATCTGTGGATAGTGATCCCGGGATGGGGTAAGTCACCCTTCTCGTCAATCACCGTGGTCTCGACAAGCTCGACCACCGAACCCACCGTGGTCTCGACAAGCTCGACCACCGAATACTCGGTCAGTTGGAGACGCGGGTGGCGTCGAAGACCCCGGGGACGCTGCGGACGGCGGAGAGGACGTTGTCCAGGTGCATGGCGTCGCCCATCTCGAAGGTGAAGCGGCTGGTGGCGACCCGGTTGCGGGTGGTGGTCAGGTTGGCGCTGAGGATGTTCACGTGCGCGTCGGAGAGCGCCATGGTGATGTCGGAGAGCAGCCGGGTCCGGTCGATCGCCTCGACCTGGATGTTCACCAGGAAGGTGGACTTCGACGTGGGCGCCCACTCCACCTCCAGCAGCTTCTCGGGCTGGCTTCGCAGGTTGTCGGCGTTGGTGCAGTCGACCTGGTGCACCGAGACGCCGCCGCCCTTGGTGACGAACCCGAGGATCGGGTCGGGCGGCACCGGGGTGCAGCAGCGAGCCAGTTTCACCCACACGTCGGGCGCGCCCTTGACGATCACGCCGGCGTCGCCGCTGCCGCGGTTGACCCGCCGCTTGGCACCCCGACCGGTGATGGAGACGCCCTCGGCGAGGTCCTCGGCGACCGCCTCGGCGCCGCCGTTGATGTCGATCACCTTGCGCACGACCGCTTGCGCGGAGATGTTGTTCTCCCCCACGGCGGCGTAGAGCCCCGAGACGTCGGCGAGGTGAAAGTACTCCGCCGCGAGGCTCAGCGACTCGTGCGTGAGCACCCGCTTCATGCCCACGCCCTCCTTGCGCATGAGCCGGGCGATCTGCTCCTTGCCGCGCTCGATCGCCTCCTCGCGGCGCTCCTTGGAGAACCACTGGCGGATCTTGGAGCGGGCCCGCGGCGAGCGGACGAAGGTGAGCCAGTCCCGCGAGGGGCCGGCGGCCGGGTTCTTGGAGGTGAAGACCTCCACCACGTCGCCGTGGTCGAGCTGCGACTCCAGCGGCACCAGCCGGCCGTTGACCCGGGCGCCGATCGTGTGGTGGCCGACCTCGGTGTGGACGGCGTAGGCGAAGTCGACCGGCGTCGCCCCCGCGGGCAGCGCGATCACGTCGCCGCGCGGGGTGTAGACGTAGACCTCGGCGCGGTTGATCTCGAAGCGCAGCGACTCCAGGAACTCGCCCGGGTCCTCCACCTCGTGCTGCCAGTCCAGCAGCTGCCGGACCCAGCCCATGTCGTCCATGTCGCCGCGCAGCTCGGTGTCGACGCCGTTGCGGCTGTCCTCCTTGTACTTCCAGTGCGCGGCGACGCCGTACTCCGCCCGTCGGTGCATCCCGTAGGTGCGGATCTGGATCTCCACGGGCTTGCCCTGCGGCCCGATCACCGTGGTGTGCAGCGACTGGTACATGTTCATCTTGGGCAGCGCGACGTAGTCCTTGAACCGCGCCAGGACGGGGTTCCACCGGGCGTGGATGATGCCCATCACGGCGTAGCAGTCCTGGTCGTCGTCGACCAGCACCCGCAGTCCGACCAGGTCGTAGATGTCGGTGAAGTCGCGGCCGCCGACGATCATCTTCTGGTAGATCGAGTAGTAGTGCTTGGGCCGCCCGGTGACGCTGGCCTTGATCTTCGCCTCGCGCAGGTCCTTCTCCACCTGGTTGATCACCTCGGCGAGGAACTGGTCCCGCGAGGGCGCGCGCTCGGCGACCATCCGCACGATCTCGTCGTAGATCTTCGGGTGCAGGGTGGCGAACGCGAGGTCCTCCAGCTCCCACTTGAGCGTGTTCATGCCCAGCCGGTGCGCGAGCGGGGCGTAGATGTCCAGCGTCTCGCGCGCCTTGCGCTCCTGGGTCTCGCGCTTGACGTAGCGCAGCGTGCGCATGTTGTGCAGCCGGTCGGCGAGCTTGATCACCAGCACCCGGATGTCGCGCGCCATCGCCACGATCATCTTGCGGATGGTCTCGGCCTGGGCGCTCTCGCCATACTGGACCTTGTCCAGCTTGGTGACGCCGTCGACGAGCAGCGCGACCTCGTCGCCGAAGTCGGCGCGGAGCTGGTCCAGGGTGTACGGCGTGTCCTCGACCGTGTCGTGCAGCAGCGCCGCCACCAGGGTCGGCTCGGTCATGCCAACGTCGGCCAGGATCGTGGTGACCGCCAGCGGGTGGGTGATGTAGGGCTCGCCGCTCTTGCGCTTCTGGCCGGCGTGGTAGTGCTCGGCGGTGGCGTAGGCCCGGGCCAGCAGGGCGAGATCGGCCTTGGGGTGGTTGGCCCGCACCGACTTGAACAGCGGCTCCAGGACCGGGTTGGCGGTCTGGGTGGAGGAGCGCGGCCCCATGCTGCGCGCCAGCCGGGCGCGCATGCCGCGAGCGGACAGCAGCGCGTCGGACGACCGCTCCTTGGTCGCCGGCGTGCTCTTCTCCTCGCTCACCTCATCGAGTCTAGGCGCTAGACCGTCATCAGCGTGGTGAGCGGCAGCCCGTCGAGGGCGGCGCGGCCGTCGAGGAAGCCCAGCTCCATCAGCACGGCCACCGCGTGCGTCGTACCCCCGCACAGGCGGACCAGCTCCACGGTCGCCGCGGCGGTGCCGCCGGTGGCCAGGACGTCGTCGACGAGCAGCACCCGCTGGCCGGGGCGTACGGCGTCTCGATGGATCTCCAGCGTCGCCGAGCCGTACTCCAGGTCGTAGGTCACCGCGTGCGTCTCCCGCGGCAGCTTCCCGGCCTTGCGGACCGGGACGAAGCCGGTGCCGAGGGCCAGCGCCACGGGCGCGCCGACGATGAAGCCGCGCGACTCCATGCCGACCACCACGTCGACCACGGTCTCCCCGGCCTCGTCGCGGCCGGCGGTGGCCAGCGCGTCGACGACCGCGGCGAACCCGTCGGCGTCGGCGAGCAGCGGGGTGATGTCCTTGAAGACGATCCCCGGCTCGGGGAAGTCGGGGACGTCGGGAACCAGCCGCTGCATGGCCTCCCGCGCGGTCTCGAGGACCGCGGCCGGGTCGGCCACGTCAGATGTTCCCGTGCGTGGGCGGAGCCTGCGGGGGCGTGTCGTCGTCGGGGCGGTCCGGCTCGGTGCGCCCCGGCTCGATGCCGCCCGGCTCGGTGGGCGTGGCGTCCACCCGGGTCGCGATCGCCTGGCGGGCCACCTGGACCACGACGCCGTTCGCGATCTCGACCTCGAGCCGGTCGTCGAGCACCCCGCGCACGGTCCCGAAGATGCCGGAGGTGAGCATCACCCGGTCACCGGCGCCCACCGCCTGCTGCAGCTCACGCTGAGCCTTCTGACGCTTGCTGGCGGGCCGGATCACCAGCAGCCAGAAGACCAGGACGACCAGGATCAGGGGCAGGAGCGAGGCGAACTGTTGCACCGGGGGACCTCTCGGGTTGCGGTCTGCGGAACGGCCGGGTCGCGGCCGTCCGGGGAGTCTAGCCAGAGGGTCCGATCACCCCGCGGGGTCGTCCTCGAACAGCGTCGGGTCGGCGTCGGCATGCGGCGCCGAGGGGGGTACGGCGAGGCCCAGATGCCGCCAGGCCGCAGGCGTGGCCACCCGGCCGCGGGGGGTGCGGGCCAGCAGCCCGCGCCGGACCAGGAACGGCTCGGCGACCTCCTCGACGGTCTCCCGCTCCTCGGCGACGGCCACGGCGAGGGTGGAGATGCCGACCGGCCCGCCGCCGAAGCGGCGGCACAGCACGTCGAGCACCGACCGGTCGAGGCGGTCGAGCCCCGAGGCGTCCACCTCGTAGAGGTCCAGCGCACGGGCGGCGATGTCGCGGTCGACCCGCCCGTCGGCGCGGACCTGGGCGTAGTCGCGCACCCGGCGCAGCAGCCGGTTGGCGATCCGCGGGGTGCCGCGGGAGCGGGAGGCGATCTCGGCGGTGCCGTCCGCGTCGGCCTCCACCTCCAGCAGCTGCGCGGAGCGGCGGATGATCTCGTCGAGCTCGTGGGGCTCGTAGTACTCCAGGTGGGCGGTGAAGCCGAACCGGTCCCGCAGCGGGCCGGGCAGCAGCCCGGCGCGGGTGGTGGCGCCGACCAGGGTGAAGGGCGGGATCTCCAGCGGGATCGCGGTGGCGCCCGGGCCCTTGCCGATGACCACGTCGACCCGGAAGTCCTCCATCGCGAGGTAGAGCATCTCCTCGGCCGGGCGGGACATCCGGTGCAGCTCGTCGACGAAGAGCACGTCGCCCTCGTTGAGGCCGGAGAGGATCGCGGCCAGGTCGCCGGCGTGGGTGATCGCCGGCCCGGAGGTCAGGCGGAGCGGGGAGTTCATCTCCGCGGCGATGATCATCGCCAGCGTGGTCTTGCCGAGGCCGGGAGGCCCGGAGAGGAGCACGTGGTCGGGAGCGCGGCCCCGCTGCCGGGCCGCCTCCAGCACGAGCCCGAGCTGGTCGCGCACCCGGGACTGGCCGATCACCTCGTCGAGCCGCTTGGGCCGCAGCGCGGCCTCCACCGCGCGCTCGTCGCCGTCGGCGTCGGCGGTGGTGAGCGAGCGGAGGTAGTCCTCCTCCGCCGCGCTCAGCTGGTCCAGCTCGTCGCCTGACATCGTCTCGAGCCTCTCACGCCCGGCTCAGCGTGCGCAGCGCCGCGCGGAGCAGGGCGGCGACGTCGGCGTCGTCGGCCGGCTGCTGGTCCGCAGCGACCGTCTCGATCGCCTTGTCGGCCTCCTTGGCCGACCAGCCGAGGCCGACCAGGCCCTGCTGCACCTGGGCCTTCCACGGGGCGGCGGCCGTCGTGGGGGCCGGTGCGGGCACGCCCGTGGGGGCGCCGACCCGGTCCTTGAGCTCCAGGATGATCCGCTGGGCGCCCTTCTGCCCGATCCCGGGCACACAGGTGAGCGTCTTGACGTCCTCCCCGGCCACGGCCGCGCGGATCGCGTCCGGCGAGAGCACCGCCAGCATCGCCTGGGCCAGCTTGGGGCCGACGCCGGAGGCGGTCTGCACCAGCTCGAACATCCCGCGCTCGTCCTCGTCGGCGAAGCCGAACAGCGTCAGCGAGTCCTCCCGCACGACCAGGCTGGTCGGCAGCAGCGCCTCCTGGCCGACCCGCAGCCCCGCCAGGGTGTCGGGGGCGCACATCAGCTCCATGCCGACGCCGCCCACCTCCACCACGGCGCTGGTCAGGGTCACCGCGGCCACCCGGCCGCGCACGTGCGCGATCACCTGCTCCTCCGTCCTGCGGCCGCGTGGGCGGTGCTCATCCGCGCCTGGGCCGCCTCGATCCTGGCCTGGGCGCCGCCCCGCCAGATGTGGGTGATGGCCAGCGCCACCGCGTCGGCGGCATCGGCCGGCTTGGGCGGCTCCTCCAGCCGCAGCAACCGGGCCACCATGAACCCGACCTGCTTCTTGTCCGCCCGGCCGTTGCCGGAGACCGCGGCCTTCACCTCGCTGGGGGTGTGCAGCCCCAGCGGGAGGCCGCGTCGCGCGGCGACCACGAGGGCGACGCCGCTGGCCTGGGCGGTGCCCATGATGGTGCTGGAGTCGGAGCGGGCGAAGACCCGCTCGACCGCGACCGCGTCCGGGGCGTACTCCTCCAGCCAGGCGTCCACGCCGCGCTCGATCGTCACCAGGCGCTCGGCGACCGGCTCGCTCGCCGAGGTGCGCAGCACGTTGACGTCGACCAGCCGCAACGGCCGCCCCAGGTCGCCCTCGACCACGCCGATGCCGCACCGGGTCAGCCCCGGGTCGATGCCGAGCACCCGCACGCGCAAGCCTCCTGATCGTGTCGTCGTCGTCCGAACGTCTGTTCGCACGCCACGCTAACCGGCGGCGCCGACGGGCCGGCGTACGACACGCCCGGCGCGGGCTCAGGAGGCGTCGAGCTCGGCCATCACGTCGTCGGAGACGTCGAAGTTGGCGAACACGTTCTGCACGTCGTCGAGGTCCTCCAGCGCGTCGACGAGGCGGAAGACCTTCGCCGCGCCGTCCTTGTCCAGCGGCAACTGCAGGTCGGGGACGAACTGCACCTCCGCGGAGTCGTAGTCGATGCCGGCGGCCTGCAGCGCGGTGCGCACCTCGACCACGTCGGTGGCCTCCGAGAGCACCTCGAAGGAGTCGCCGAGGTCGTTGACGTCCTCGACGCCGGCCTCCAGCGAGGCCTCGAGCACGTCGTCCTCGCTGACCTCGCGGCCCTCCTGCTCCATCGGCACGAGCACCACGCCCTTGCGGTGGAAGAGCCGGGACACCGAGCCGGGGTCGGCCATGGTGCCGCCGTTGCGGGTCACCACCGTCCGGACCTCCATCGCGGCCCGGTTGCGGTTGTCGGTGAGGCACTCGACGAGCATCGCGACGCCCTGGGCGCCGTAGACCTCGTACATGATCGTCTGGTAGTCCGCGCCGCCCGCCTCGGCCCCGGAGCCGCGCTTGACCGCGCGGTCGATGTTGTCGTTGGGGACCGAGCTCTTCTTCGCCTTCTGGATCGCGTCGTAGAGCGTCGGGTTGCCGGCCGGGTCGCCGCCGCCCGCGCGGGCCGCGACCTCGATGTTCTTGATCAGCTTGGCGAACAGCTTGCCGCGCTTGGCGTCGATCGCGGCCTTCTTGTGCTTGGTGGTCGCCCACTTGGAGTGGCCTGACATGGTCCCTCTTCCCTGCTCTTCACGACGTACGGCGGCGCCTCGGCGGCCTCAGCCCCGCACCAGCGCCAGGAACTGGGCGTGCACCCGGTGGTCACCGCTCACCTCGGGGTGGAACGACGTGGCCATCAGGGCGCCCTGACGAACGGCAACGATCCTACCCGCGCGCTCCCCCAGCGCCGGGTCAGCGTCGATCCGGGCGAGCACCTCGACCCCCGCGCCCGCCTCCTCCACCCACGGCGCGCGGATGAAGCTGGCGTCGACCGTGCCGTCCAGCCCGGCGAAGTCGAGGCGGGTGTCGAAGGAGTCGACCTGGCGGCCGAAGGCGTTGCGGCGCACGGTCGCGTCCAGCCCGCCGACCGTCTCCTGCCCGGGCGCCCCGTCGAGGATCCGGTCGGCCAGCAGGATCATCCCGGCGCAGGTGCCGAGCACCGGCAGCCCGGCGCCGACCCGCTCCCGCAGCGGCTCGAGCAGCTCGAAGGTCCGGAGCAGCCGCACCATCGTGGTGGACTCCCCGCCGGGCAGCACCAGGGCGTCGCAGCGGGCGAGCTCCGCGGGTCGCCGTACCGGCAGCGCCTCGGCACCCAGGGCGGTGAGCACCCGCAGGTGCTCGCGGACGTCGCCCTGGAGGGCGAGCACGCCGACGACGGGTCGATCGGTCACCGCGGCAGCGTAGTCAGCCGGGCGGAGCCAGGGCCGGCGGGGTCGCGCGCGCGCCGGACCGCTCCGCCCCGACCCCCGCGGCCACGACCAGCACGATCCCGCCGACCGCCGCCAGGTCGGGCACCTGGCCGAGCAGTACCAGCCCGACGAGCAGCGCGAACGCCGGCTCCAGCGCCATCAGCGTCCCGAACGCCGCTGTGGTGAGCCGGCGCAGCGCCATCATCTCCAGGGCGAACGGCAGCAGCGGCAGGAGTACGGCGACCCCGGCGCCGACGAGCAGCAGCTCGCCGGACAGCGCGGGAAGCCCGGCCGTCGGGGCCACCACCAGCGTGGAGACCAGCCCGGCCACCGGCAGCGCGACCGCCAGCCCGGTGACGCCCTCGACGGTGTCGCCGACCCGCTGGCTGAGCAGGATGTAGGCCGCCCAGCAGGCGGCGGCCGCCAGCGCGAACAGCACCCCCAGGAGGTCGGTCTCCCCCGCCCACGGCCGGGTCAGCAGGAGCACGCCGGCGGCCGCGATCATCGGCCAGACCCGGGTCGCCCGGCTGCCGCGCAGCACCGCGACACCGAGCGGGCCGAGGAACTCCAGGGCGCTCGCGGTGCCCATCGGCAGGCGCGTCACCGCGGCCATGAAGAGCATGGTCACGGCCGCGATCGTGACCCCCAGCGCGACGCTGCTCGCCAGCGAGGAGCGGGTGAACTGCCGCCGGCGCGGCCGCACGACCAGCAGGATCAGCAGGCCGCCGCAGGCGAGGCGGAGCCACGCCGCCCCCTCGGCGCCGAGCCGGTCGGCCAGGCCGACGGAGACGGCGATGCCGATCTGCACGGACAGCATGGAGGCCAGGGCCATCCCGGCGCCGGCGCGGGCACGCTCGCGGGCGCCGAGGACGGGGCGTGGGTCGAGGGCGGTGCTCATGGCGACGATGAGACAGCACGCCGACCGTCCGCGTCCACGTGAGAATCATGGACAGATCGTTCACATCAACAGAACAATCGCGGCATGGACCCGCACCGTCTCGCACTCCTGCTCGACCTCTCCCGTCTCGGCTCGATGCGCGAGGTCGCCGAGGTGCACCGCACCAGCACCTCCACGGTCTCCCAGCAGATCGCGGCACTGGCGCGCCAGGCGGGCACGGCGCTCGTCGAGCCCGACGGGCGGCGGGTCCGGCTCACTCCGGCGGGGCGGCGGCTGGCGGACCACGCGGTGACCATCCTCGCCGCCGTCGACGCGGCGCGGCTCGACCTGGACCCCGACGCCGAGCCGAGCGGCACGGTCCGGGTGGGCGGCTTCGCGACGGCGGTCCGGCGGGCAGTGCTGCCGGTCGTGGCCGCGCTCGCGACCAGTCATCCCGCGGTGCATCTGCAGCTCGCCGAGACCGAGCCGCTGGAGACCCTGGCGCTGCTCGCCGACGACGACCTCGACGTGGGGCTGACCTACGACTACAACCTCGCGCCCGCGACGCTCCCGGCGACCATGGTCGCCGTCCCGCTCTGGAGGACCGAGTGGGGGCTGGGGATGCCCGGTGACCGGACGCCCCGTGCCGCGGTGGGGCTGCGCGAGCTGGCCGGCACTCCGTGGGTCGTGAACTCTCGCAACACCGCCGACGAGGTGGCCATCGGCGTGCTGGCTGGGCTCGCCGGGTTCACCCCGACGATCACCCACCGGATCGACAGCCTGGACCTGGTGGAGGACCTGATCCGCGCCGGTCACGGCGTGGGGCTGCTGCCGAGGGACCGGCCCACGGGCCCGGGGGTGGTGGTGCGGCGACTGCCCGAGCCGCGCGTGGTACTGACGGCGTACGCCGTCACGCGGCGTGGGCGGGAGAGCTGGCCGCCGCTGCGGCTGGTCCTGGACCGCCTGACCGAGGCGACCTGACGCTCAGGGCCGGCGCTGCCAGCGGCAGGCGACCTCGACCCGGCCGTCGGCGTCGCGGACCGCGAGCCCGTGCCGGCCCAGGCAGCCGGTGACGGCGGTGTGCAGGTGCTCGCCGACCGCGGCGGGACGGCCGTCGGGCCGCCACAGGGTGGTGGCGAGGATCCCCTGGTCGACCGCGCGCCACACGTCGGTGGGTGCGAACCACAGGGCGCCGCGCAGCCCCTCGGGAGCGGCGGCGACCGTCGTCGTCGCGTCGGGCTCGGCCACCCCGCGCAGCACGAGCACCTGGTGCGCCTCGCACTCGGCGAACGCCGCGTCGAGGCGGTCGACGTCGGTGGGCGAGGGCCAGGAGGCGGCCTCGGCGGCGAGGTCGGCGTACTCCTTGGCCAACCACGCGCGCGCCAGGATCTCCGCGTTGGCCGCCTGCTGTGGCAGCTCGGCGCGGATCGCCTCGGCGACCTCGGCCCGCTGGCTGTCGGCGTCGGCCAACCCGGCGCGGGCCTGCAGCCGCGCGAAGTCGCGCAGCTCGGACTCGACCTGCTCGACGGTGCTGACCATGGCGTCACCCTAGTCGGGACAGCATCGGCCGAAGGCGCGGCCCGCCACATGTCTGACATGCGTAGTACAATGGCCGCATGCGACGCGTCAGCAAGCGTGAGCTCAATCAGCAGACCGCGGCCGTGCTCGACCGGGTCACCGACACCGACGACGTCGTCGTGACCGAGCGCGGGGAGCCCCGGTGGCGGGTCAGCGCGCTCAAGGCCGGCGACTCCGCGCTCGCCAGGCTGGAGCGTGAGGGTCGCTACACCCCTCCGGTCACTGCCCCCGCGGCATGGCCCGACAGCCCGGGCGGGCCGGCCTACACCGACACCGAGGTCGACGCGCTGCTGGACGAGATGCGCGGGGGTCACTGACCGGTGGCCGAGGTGGTCTACCTCGACGCCTCGGTGGCGCTGCGCACCATCCTGGATGTTCCCGAGCGGTCGTGGCTCCAGCGTTGGATGCAAGCCCCGGAGACCTCGTTCGTCTCCTCTCGACTGTTGCGGACCGAGGTGACCCGCGTCCTGCGGCGCGACGACCGGCCCCTCAGCGACGGCGCTCCGCTGCTCGACCGCGTCGGCCTGCTCGACATCGGCCGCGACACCCATGCTGTGGCGGAGTCCATCGAGCGCCATGTGAAGACGCTCGATGCGCTGCACCTGGCGACCGCCCTGCTGATCGGAGAGCCGGTGACGGTGGCGACCCACGACGCGACGATGCGGGAGGTCGCTCAGCACGTAGGCCTACGCGTCACCGATCCTGTCGCGGACTTCCGCCGGTGATGCCTCAGGCGGGAGTCACCAACCGCGCTCGGCGAGCCGGTGCGGCACCGGGATGTCGTCGACGTTGATGCCGACCATCGCCTCGCCCAGGCGGCGGCTCACCTTGGCGACCACGTCCGGGTCGTCGTAGAAGGTCGTCGCCTTCACGATCGCCTCCGCGCGCTCGGCGGGGTTGCCGGCCTTGAAGATGCCGGAGCCGACGAAGACGCCCTCGGCGCCCAGCTGCATCATCATCGCCGCGTCGGCCGGGGTGGCGATGCCGCCGGCGGTGAAGAGCACGACCGGCAGCTTGCCGGCCTCGGCGACCTCCTTGACCAGGGGGTACGGCGCCTGGAGCTCCTTGGCCGCGACGTAGAGCTCGTCGCCCTCCATCGACTGCAGGCGGCGCAGCTCCTTGCGGATGGTGCGCATGTGGGTGACCGCGTTGGAGACGTCGCCGGTGCCGGCCTCGCCCTTGGAGCGGATCATCGCCGCGCCCTCGGTGATGCGACGCAGCGCCTCGCCGAGGTTGGTGGCGCCGCACACGAACGGCACGGTGAACGCCCACTTGTCGATGTGGTTCTCATAGTCGGCGGGCGTGAGCACCTCGGACTCGTCGATGTAGTCCACGCCGAGGCTCTGCAGCACCTGCGCCTCGGCGAAGTGGCCGATCCGGGCCTTGGCCATCACCGGGATCGAGACCGCCTCGACGATGCCGTCGATCATGTCGGGGTCGCTCATCCGGGAGACGCCGCCCTGGGCGCGGATGTCGGCGGGGACGCGCTCGAGCGCCATCACCGCGACGGCGCCGGCGTCCTCGGCGATCTTGGCCTGCTCGGGGGTGACGACGTCCATGATGACGCCGCCCTTCAGCATCTCGGCCATGCCGCGCTTGACGCGGGTGCCGCCGGTGGTCTGGGTCGTGCTCTCGGACATGGCTCGAATGCTAGACCTGGCGCGGGTCAGCCGCGCGCGCGGGCCAGAGCCTGGCCGCGCACCACCCAGATCCGCTGGGCGACCGTGACCGTGGCGGCGATCGCCAGGATCCACAGGGCGGCGTACATCAGCCACGGCAGGCCCAGCAGGTCGGCGAAGAACGTCGGCACCAGGATCCCCACGAGCCGGTCCGGGCGCTCGGCGACGCCGACCTTGGCGTCGTAGCCCAGGTGGTCCGCCTTGGCCCGGGCGTAGGAGGTCACCGCGCCCATCACCAGGACGATCAGGCTCAGGATGAGATAGAGCCGGCTGTCCCCGCCCCAGGCGAACCAGAGGACCAGGCCGCCGAAGACCGCGGCGTCCGCGAGCCGGTCCAGGGTGGAGTCGAGGAAGGCGCCGAAGTCGTCGGTGCGGCCGGTGCGCCGCGCCATCGCGCCGTCGATGAGGTCGCTGAAGACGAAGGCGGTGACGAACAGGACGCCCTGCCACAGCTGGCCTCGCGGGAAGAACCACAGCGCGCCGAAGCTCACTCCGAGCGTGCCCGCGAGGGTGATCACGTCGGGGCTGATGCCCAGCCGGATGAAGAGGTTGATGAAGGGCGCCAGGACGACGCCCTGCCAGAACTGCTTGAACCGGTCGAGCACGGGCCGAAGGCTACCGGTCGGCGGCCGGGTCTCCGGCATCCGACGCGGAGCCGCACTGGCAGAACCTGGATCAAGCCGCACCCACCACGCTCACGACTGCCGGTGAGCTCGGGTTCTGCCAGTGTGGCTACGACGCGGGCGCGTCCCAGGCCTCGGCGAGCAGGGCGCGGGTGTCGCCCAGCAGCTGCGGCAGCGTCTTGGTGCCGCCGACGACGGTGATGAAGTTCGCGTCGCCGCCCCAGCGCGGCACCAGGTGCTGGTGCAGGTGGTCGGCCAGCGAGCCGCCGGCCGCTCCGCCGAGGTTGATCCCCACATTGAAGGCGTGCGGGCTGCTCACCCGGCGGATCACCCGGATCGCCTGCTGGGTCATCGACATCAGCTCCCCCGACTCCGCCTCGGTGAGCTCCTCCAGGCCCGCGACGTGCCGATAGGGCAGCACCATCAGATGCCCGGGGTTGTAGGGGTGCAGGTTGAGCACGGCGAAGGTGTGCTCGCCGCGGTGCACCACGAGCAGCTCGGCGTCCCGCTCGGGCGGCGCGGCCGCGATCACGCAGAACGGGCACTCGTCGTCCTCGGCGCCGACCGCGGTCCGCACATACTTCATCCGGTACGGCGTCCACAGCCGCTCCAGCCGGTCGGGCTCGCCGACCCCCGTCGCGTGCTGGGCCCCACTCTCCTCGGTCACGGGGCTACCGTAACGACGAGCCACAGCGGACTACTCCGCGCCCAGCAGCTCCTCGAGCGGGATGTCCGGGTCGAGCTCGAGGCCGCGGGCGGCGACCAGGCCGTGGATCTGGTACCACACCGACTCGGCGAGCAGGTCGACGAACGCCTCGCGGGACGGCTCGACGACGGGGCGGGCCAGCCAGCGGCGCACGGAGTTGAAGACCGCGCCCACCAGCCCGAAGACGAGCGGGTCCAGCCCCTGGGCGGTGGCCTCGTCCAGCTCGACGCCCAGCACCTCGGCTCCCAGACGCAGCAGGTCCTCGACCTGGCCGGCGATCTCGCCGACGGCCACGTCCATGGCGGACGGGTCCTGGGAGGTGGGGGCGGCGCCGGACTCGGCGAAGCGGTGCAGGGCCTGGTTCTCACTGGCCCACACGACATAGGAGCCCACGACCCGGTGGATGATCGCCCGCGGCGAGCCCTGGAGCTCCAGCGCGGGGCCGAGGGCGTCGCGGACCTTCGCCACGATCAGCCCCTGCACGGCGCGATCCAGGTCGGCGCGGTCCTCGAAGTGGCGGTAGAGGACGGTGCGCGAGAGGCCGGCGCGGTGGGCGATCTGCCGGGCGTGGATCTCCTCGCCGGGCACCGTCTCGCCGATCACCTCGAGCGCGGCCTCGAGGATCGCCTGGCGCCGCGCCCGCTTGTGCTCGGCCCAGCGCTCCTGGCGGCCGTCGATCCTCTCGGTCTGGGCCACCGCCACTCCCGTCACGTCCTCGACTGCAGCACCGGGGTGCGCCCCGGCTTGCCTGCAGGGTACGCCCGCCGCGGCCGCGAGGCGGTACGGGACAGGCCCCGAGCGGTGTCGGTGTCGGTGAACCGGACGCGCGGCCGCCCCTGGGCGGCACCGCGCCGCCGCTCCTCACGGTCGATCGCGCGCCAGCCGGAGAGGTCGACGTGGTCGAGCCGGCGCAGGTCGCGCTCCAGCTCGGCGGCGCTGCGGCCGGGAGTGGGGACGTCGCCCGCGTCGAGGTCGTCGAGCAGCGAGCTCACCGTCTCCTGGGCGCAGGACTTGTTGGTGCCGATGAACCCCTGCGGGCCGCGCTTGAGCCACCCAGAGACATAGACCCCGGGCCGCACCCGGCCGTCGGTGTGCGGCACGGTGTGACTTCTCTCGTCGAAGGGCAGCTCGGGCACCGGCAGTGCGCGATAGCCGACCGACCGCAGCACCAGCCCGGCCTCGATGACCTCGCGCTCGTCGGTGGGCTCGGCGATGACCCGGCCCTCGGTCTCCACGAGACGGGTGCGTGTGACCTCGACCCCGGTGACCCGGCCCTCGCCGAGGAGCCGCACCGGCTGGGTGAGGAAGCGCAGCACGATCCGCCGGCGGGCAGGGTCGGTCGGCAGGGCGGCCAGGTCGCGGAGCACGTCGCCGCGCTGGTCCTCCGGCAGCGGCGCCCCGCCGAGGTCCACCTCGACGTCGAAGGCACCGGTCTGCGCCAGGCCGAGCAGGCCGACCAGCTCGGGCAGGGTGTACGCCGCCTCCGCGGGGCCGCGCCGGCCGAGCACCACGACCTCGCGCACGCGGCTGTCGCGCAGCGCCGCCAGGGCGTGGTCGGCGATGTCGGTCGACTCCAACAGCTCCGCGGGCTGGGCGAGGATCCGCGCGACGTCCAGCGCGACGTTGCCGTTGCCGACCAGCACGACGCGCTCGTGGTTCAGGGGCACGTCGAGGGAGGCGAGGTCCGGGTGCGCGTTGTACCACCCGACGACCTGGGTCGCCGAGAGCGAGCCGGGCAGGTCCTCACCGGGGATCGCCAGCCGCCGGTCGGCGCTCGCGCCGGTCGCCAGGATCACCGCGTGGTAGCGGTCGCGCAGCCAGCCGAGGTCGACGTCGGCGCCGTACTCCACCCCGAGGACGTAGCGGAACCCCGGCTGCCCCTCGATCGCGGCGAACAGGTCCTGCACGCCACGCGTGGACGGGTGGTCGGGTGCGACCCCCGCGCGCACCAGGCCGTGCGGAGTGGGCAGCCGGTCGAAGACGTCGACCACCACCTCGGGGTGCCGCAGCAGCTCGTCGGCGGTGTAGAGGCCCGCCGGCCCGGCGCCGATCACCGCGACCCGGAACGGGCCGGCGGCACGGATCCGCCGCTGCCGGGGCACCAGGGCCAGCGGCGTGCGGTCCTCGTGCGCGAACACGTCGAAGTAGGACGCGTTCAGCTCGGCGAACGGCTCCTGCGCCGGGGTGAGCGACGTGTGCGGCTGGATCGCCCCCACCGGGCACGCGGTGACGCAGGCGCCGCAGTCCACGCAGCCGGCGGGGTCGACGTACAGCATCTCGGCCTCGGCGAAGCCGGGCTCGCCGGGAGCGGGGTGGATGCAGTTGACCGGGCAGGCGACCACGCACGAGGCGTCGGCACAGCAGGCCTGGGTCACGACGTGAGTCACGGCGGATCCTCGATCTGGTGGTGGTGGGCGTACGGCGGCTCAGGCGGCGGCCGACGCGACCTCGCTGCGGAAGCGGGAGGGGCGGCCGTCGATCTTCATCGCCTTCCACACCCGGCGGGAGAAGAAGTTCATCAGCCCGGTGTTCTGGCAGAGCATCCGCACGTCGGCGAACAGGTCGCGCAGCACCTTCCGCGAGTGCGGGGACTCCCAGAAGATCTCCTTGAAGACGTCGTCCGGGATGCCCATGTCGCGCTGCGCGCGGGCCGAGGGCTTCATGATCTCGTCGCACAGCCAGCGCATGATGACCGGCGTCAGCAGGGAGAGGATGAACCGCTCGATCCGGCCGAGACGGGGCGCGTTGTGCTCGAGGTACTGGTGGGCGAAGCCGATGTGCCGCGCCTCCTCGGCGATGTGGATCTGCATGATCCGCCGCAGCAGCGGGTGGGTCAGCTCGCCGGCCCGGAGCACGGACTTCTGCATGTGGTCGATCGGCTCCTCGCCGGCGAGCACGCCGACGAAGAAGCCGAAGGGCACCCAGCGCGCGAACATCGGCAGGATCGGCGAGGCGAGCCGGAAGAACAGCGAGCCGCCCTTCACCTTCTGCCCGGAGCGGTTCACGAACTCCTGGAACATCTGGGTGTGGTGGCACTCCTCGGTCGCCTCGTGGGTGGAGTAGCGGAACTCCGGGGAGCCGTTGGGCAGGGAGAACGCGAAGTTCATCAGGCCGCTGATCAGGATCTGCTCGAACTGCAGCCCGACCTTGGTGATGTTGGCCTGGCGGTAGAGGCCGACCCGGATCTGCTCGGCCTCGGGGAGCGACCGGTACCACTCCGAGCCGCCCAGCGCGTCGTGGGAGGGCAGCTTCCACCGCGGGTCCTGGGGGTCGACCGCGTAGTCCGGGTCGTCCCAGGCGATGTCGGTGAAGGCGTCGAAGTGCTGGTGGACCGACGCCTCGGACAGGGTCCGGAGGCGGTCCTCGTAGGCGCGGGTCTCGGTGTCGGGGTGGGGCTGTGTCTGCGTCATCGCACGTGCCTCTCGTCGACGGGTCAGGGAGATATCGACAAGATTAGTGCGACACCACGTCACACTGTCAAGGGTTTCTGTGACAGTGTGTCGCAGACGACGGGCTCAGCCCCTCAGACCTGCTCCTTGCTCGCGACCGCGTCGGCCACGCCCCGGATCGCCTCCTCGACGGGTACGCCGTTGTCCTGGCGGCCGTCGCGGTAGCGGAAGGAGACCGCGCCGGACTCCACGTCCTGGTCGCCGGCGATCATCATGAACGGCACCTTCTGCAGTTGCGCGTTGCGGATCTTCTTCTGCATCCGGTCGTCGGAGTCGTCGATCTCCACCCGCAGCCCGGCCGCCCGCATCTGCTTCGCCATGTCGTGCAGGTGGTCCAGGTGTCGCTCGGCGACCGGGATGCCCTGCACCTGCACGGGCGCGAGCCAGGGAGGGAAGGCGCCGGCGTAGTGCTCGACGAGCACGCCGATGAAGCGTTCGATGGAGCCGAACTTCGCCGAGTGGATCATCACGGGCTGCTGCCGGGAGCCGTCGGCGTCGACGTACTCCAGGTCGAAGCGGTCGGCCGAGGGCTGGTTGAAGTCGTACTGGATGGTCGACATCTGCCAGGTGCGACCGATCGCGTCGCGCGCCTGCACCGAGATCTTCGGGCCGTAGTAGGCCGCTCCCCCGGGGTCGGGCACGAGCTCGAGCCCGGAGTCGGTGGCGACCTTCTCCAAGACCGCGGTGGCCTTCGCCCAGTCCTCGTCGGAGCCGATGAACTTGTCCGGCTTGGCGTCGTCGCGGGTGGAGAGCTCAAGATAGAAGTCGTCGAGCCCGAAGTCGCGGAAGAGCCCCAGGCAGAAGTCGAGCAGGTGCTTGATCTCCTCGGGCGCCTGCTCGGGGGTGACGTAGGAGTGCGAGTCGTCCTGGGCGAACCCGCGCACCCGGGTCAGGCCGTGCACGACGCCGGACTTCTCGTGGCGGTAGACCGAGCCGAACTCGAAGAGCCGCAGCGGCAGCTCGCGGTAGGAGCGCTGCCGGGAGCGGTAGATGAGGTTGTGCATGGGGCAGTTCATCGCCTTGAGGCGGTAGTCCATGCCGTCGACGTCCAGCGGGGGGAACATGCCCTCGCCGTAGTAGGGCAGGTGGCCGGAGGTGTAGAAGAGCCCCTCCTTGGCGATGTGCGGGGTGCCGACGTACTCGAAGCCCTCCTCGATGTGCCGCCGGCGGACGTAGTCCTCCATCTCCCGCTTGATCACGCCGCCCTTGGGGTGGAAGACGGGCAGCCCGGAGCCGATCTCGTCGGGGAAGGAGTAGAGGTCGAGCTCGCGGCCGAGCTTGCGGTGGTCGCGCTTCTCGGCCTCCTCCAGGCGGTGCAGGTAGTCGGCCAGCGCCTCCTTGGTCGGCCAGGCGGTGCCGTAGATGCGCTGCAGCTGCTTGTTCTTCTCATCGCCGCGCCAGTACGCCGCCGCGGTGCGGGTCAGCTTGAAGGCCGGGATCCGCTTGGTGGTGGGCAGGTGGGGGCCGCGGCACAGGTCGGACCAGGCGGTCTCGCCGTTGCGGTCGACGTTGTCGTAGATGGTCAGCTCGCCGCCTCCGACCTCGACCGACGCGCCCTCGGCCAGGTCCTCGGTGGTCGAGACACCCTCGCTGGTCGAGCCCGTCGAGACCCCGCCCTTGAGGCCGATCAGCTCGACCTTGTAGGGCTCGTCCTGCAGCTCGTCGAGGGCCTCGGCGTCGGTGGTGACCCGGCGCTCGAAGCGCTGGTTGGCCTTGATGATCTTGCGCATCGCGGTCTCGAGGCGCTCGAGGTCCTCGGGGACGAACGGGGTGTCGACGTCGAAGTCGTAGTAGAAGCCGTCGGTCACCGGCGGGCCGATGCCGAGCTTGGCGTCGGGGAAGGTCTGCTGGACCGCCTGGGCGAGCACGTGCGCGGTCGAGTGCCGCAGGATGTCCAGCCCGTCGGGGCTGTCGATGGCGACCCCCTCGACCTCGGCCCCCTCGGGGAGCTCGCGGGCGAGGTCCCACAGCTCACCGTCCACCCGCGCAGCGACGATCTCGGGCTGGTCGGCGAACTTCTCCCAGGCCTTCACCAGGGCTCCTCTCTTCAGCGGTACGGCGACCCGGCGATCGTATCCATCGGCCGGGTCCTCGGTCGCGCCGGTTATCCCCGCTACTCTTCGCCGCATGGGCAGGCGCGAGGGGGTACGTCGCCGGCGCGGCCTATGGGTGGCCCTGGCGCTCTTGGTCGTCGTGGTCGGGGGGTTCCTCCTGGTCCTCGCCGCTGCCCCACTCGTCAGGCTCCCCGGTGACGCGGCGGCGGCCCGGTCGTCGCTGGCGCGGGCGCAGGCCGCGGCGGAGGACGGCGACGTCCCGCGGGCCCGCGAGCAGATCGCGCAGGCGCGTGCGGAGGTCCGCGATGCGCGGGAGCGCACGAGCGGGACCGGGCGGTCCGTGCTGGCCGCCGTACCCATCTTCGGGAGCGCGGTCAGCGACGCGCGGCACCTGGTCAACGCCATGGACCACGCGACCTCGGTCGCGGAGACGGGCATCGAGCTGTATGCGCCGCTGAGCGAGGAGGGCGATCAGCGGGTGTTCCGCGACGGCCGCTTCGACCTGCCGCGGGTGACCCGCCTGGTGGCGGCCGCCGGTCGCGCGGGGAACCAGGCCCGCGCCGCCCAACGCGAGCTGGAGGCGGTCGAGGGCACCGCTCCCCTGGTGGGCGATCGGATCAGCCAGGCCCGCGACGCCGCGGCCGCGGAGATCGTGCCGATGGCCGAGGGGCTGCGCCGGGCACGCCCCGTGCTGGCGGCGCTCCCCCGGATGCTCGGAGCCGACGGGGAGGCGTCGTACCTGATCGCGCTGCTCAACCCGGGCGAGCTGCGCTGGTCCGGCGGGCTGCCGCTGGCCTTCAGCACCGCGACCGTCACCGACGGGCGCGCGGAGTTCGGCGAGACCCGCGACATGACCGACGTGTCGGAGCCGTGGGCGGTCCGGCCGACTCCGCCGGTGCGAGGCAACCCCTTCCACAAGAACCGTCTGCCCCGGTCGACCTACCACCCGGACTGGGCGGTGTCGGGACGCGAGCTGCTCAACGCGTGGGGCGCGGCGACCGGCGAGGAGCAGCAGACCCTGGTGGCCATGGACGTCCCGGCCATCGCGGAGCTGCTGCGCGCCACCGGCCCGGTGACGGTGCCCGTCTACGGCAAGGTGACCGCGGACAACCTGGTGGAGATCCAGGCGCGCAGCTATGACCGGGTGCAGGACGTCGCCGCGCGCAAGGACCTCAACAAGCTGCTGGTGGAGGCGGTCACCGAGCGGCTGATGAGCGGGCGGAACAGCGCCGGTGTCGTGCGGGCGATGTACCGCGCCGCGCTCGACCGGCACCTGGCGATCGTGTCGACGGACCCCGAGCTGGACCGCGCGTTCGCCGCCGCCGACATGGGCGGGCAGCTGACCCGTACGCCGAACGACTACCTCTCGGCGTTCTCGATGAGCATCGGCGGGTCCAAGGCGGGCTACTGGGAGCAGCGGACCCTGACCTCCGACGTACGCCTGGCCGCCGACGGGAGCGCGCAGGTGCGGACCAGCCTCCGCCTGCTCAACGACGCCCCGCCCTACCGCGGCCCGGGCGAGGACCCGCAGCAGGGATACCTGACCCGCTGGACCAACCTGTGGCTGCTGCAGGTGCTCCCGCAGGGCGCCGAGCTCTCCGACCCCGACGGGGCGGAGCTGCGGCCCGGACATCCCACGCTGGACGGCCGCCCGTGGGTGCGCAGGATCTTCGACCTGCCACCCAACGAGCCCGTGGTCCAGGAGCTGTCCTACTCGGTGCCGCGCGCCTCGGTCGTCGACGGCGACCGGCTGACCTACCGGCTCAGCTACGACCCGCAGGGCATGGTCACGCCGCAGCGGGTGCGGGTGCGGGTCACCTTCCCCGAGGGGTACGGCGCCTCCGGCGACCTCCCCGACGGCTGGCGCGCCACCGACGGCGGTGCCGTCCTGGACGCCGGTGCGGTCACCGAGTCGACCACGTGGGAGCTCCCGCTGGAGCGGTGAGCGGCCGCCGCGTCACCCGCTCGCGCGCCCGGGGAGCGAAATGCAGGTTCTCAGCACTGGAAACCTGCATTCTGCTCCCGGGGGGCTCGGCTGACGGTCAACTGGTGACCCGGATGCCTGCGGTTCCGTGGACGGAGCCACGGACCAGATGAACGGTCCAGCATCCCGACCGCGGAAATCGCCAGCCAGAACCCCATTCATCTCCAGGCCGATCCCAGTTGCTCTCCGGATGTTCCTCGGGTCCCCACAGCGGATCGACTCTGCTTCCGCCGGGACGGGTCGCGTACAGGGTCAAGGGGCCGCTCCCGGCCATCTTCCAGACGATCTTGATCTGACGGTCTTGGCGGGCGGGGTAGTCGCCGAAGATGAGCGCCCAGAGTTCACCCCCGTCAGCACCCACACCCCGCAGCTCGGGCATGCCCGTCTCGCTCTGCCGCGGAGCCACACATTTGGCGGAAGCGCCCGCGTCGTCCTGTGCGGAGACCTCGGGCGTGCTGGCCTGCTCAGGCTTGTCGGTCTCCGGCTCCGCACTGCAGCCACCCGTCAGGAGAGCAGCCACCAGCAGCAGCCGTGCCACTGGACCCGTGCCCACCCGATCATCATGCCCGAGATCTCGTGAGTCGGCGAGCGGATCGCGGCGTACCGAAAGCGTCGAGTCGAGTGGGCGTGGACCATGCACCACCGCTGGCGAGCACGCAGCTGGACCCGACTACTTGCGTGAGGGAGAGGACGAAGACACGTCTGCGCGCAGTGCCTGCAGGGTGTCGAGCTCGCGGTCGATGTCGCGTCGCTTGCCCTCGAGACGTTCGACCTCTTGGGCGAGCAGTTGCTCCATGACGTCGGTGCGCTCCTCGGGTGGTGCCTCCAGACAAGGGAGGAGCTCGTCGATGGTGGCACTGCAGAGGCCGGCAGCGAACAGATGCTGGATCATGACGACGCGCTCGACCGTGGCTTCGTCGAAATCACGCCACCCGCCGGGGGTGCGCTCAGAGCGAATCAGCCCGATCTCCTCGTAGTAGCGCAGCGACCGGGCGCTGACGCCACTGGCGTCTGCCAGCTCGCCGATACGCATTCGAAACCTCCCACTCGTGGTGTCGTCGCGCCTCCAGTCTTGCACTTGACACCGGTGTGAAGTTCCACGATCGAGGCGTCGCGCCCACCAGGAGCGCCTTTGAAACAGGAGGACTGGGATGAACACGCAGATCCATGTGTGGTCGGACTACGTATGCCCGTTCTGTTTGATCGCCGAGGAGTTGATCGACCGGGCGATCGGCGACCGTGGTGATGTCGAGGTGGTCCACCATCCGCACGAGCTCCGGCCATATCCTGCCCCCACGCTGCGGCCCGAGGACGCCTACCTACCGGAGATCTGGCAGCGGGCGGTCTACCCGATGGCCGAGCGCTTCGGTGTGTCGATGCAGCTGCCTACCGTCTCGCGTCAGCCCTACACCGAGCTGGCGTTCCGCGGCGCCCAATACGCCGCAGAACAGGACCGGGCGGCCGCCTACCACCGTCGGATGCTGAGGGCGTTCTTCCGCGAGGACCTCGATATCGGAGACCGCGCGGTCTTGTCCCGCCTGGCGGAGGAAGTCGGCCTCGACCCGGTCGCGTACGACCAGGCGTTGAGCGATGAGGGGTACGCCGAGCGGCATCGTCGAGCGCTGGCCGAGGCCGCCGAGGCGGACATCACCGTCGTACCCACCATCCTCATCGGATCTCGGCGGTTCGAGGGCGTTGCCGCCGAAGGCGCCATCCGCCGAGCACTGGACGAGGCGGCTGCATGAGCAGCGATCCGAGCACCGTCACTCAGGTCATGGCGCAGGCAGTGGAGGCCAGCATCCGGCATGTCGAGTCCGGTGGCCTGCCGTTCGTCGGCGTCGTCCTCAGGGAAGGTCGCGTGATCTCCGAGTACGGCGTCAACCGGGTCCTGGAGACTGGGGACCCGTGGGCCCACGCCGAGATCGTGGCGATGAAGGACGCGATGGCCACGCAAGGTGATGTCGACCTGGCCGGCGCAGCCGTGCTGGCCACCGGGGAGCCGTGCGGACGCTGCTACCGCTTCGCCATCGACCACCGGGTCGAGTCGATCTACGTCGCCGTCGATCGTGACGCGGTCTCCGACCTCGGATTCGACTACCGGAGCAGCTACGCGGCCTTCGGCATCACCGACCGCCAACGAAGCGACCTGATGCACGCCCTTCCCGTCGACCGGGCCCTGGAGCCCTTCACCACCTACCAGCAGTTACGCGCCACCGGGGCCGCCCGCAGGCCTCCGATCGACCTGCCTCACTGCTGACAGTTCGCCTCCGCTTCGAAAGGAACCCGTCCATGCACTGGCTCTACCTCGCCGTCGCCGTCGTCTTCGAGACCACCGTGGCCATCGCCGCAGGGAAGGCGGACGGCTTCACCAACGTGCGGTGGACCGCCGCAACGCTGATCAGCGGCGGCATCGCCACCTACTTCCTCAGTCTGGCCCTGCTCACCTTCGACGTCGGGGTCGGATATGCGATCTGGACCTCTGTCTCTGGTGTGGGGATCGTCCTGCTCGGCGCTGTCTTGTTCGGGCAGCGCCTGGACCGGCGAAAGCTGCTGGGCATCGCCACCGTGATCATCGGCGTCATCGGCCTCCAGCTCAGCGGCTCCGCATGAACGGTCCGGACACGAATCTCCCGCAGCAAGACCCCTTGACTCCCGACTCTGAAAGGAAACCCGACCATGGCCAACGAGACCGCTTCTGCAACTCCCGACACCAACGCCGCCAACGGCAGGGCACGCGCCTGGCTCGTGCTCCTCCTCGCTGGCTGCTTCGAGGTCGGCTATGCGCTGAGCGTGGGCGGCAGCGAGGGCTTCACCCGAACGACCTGGTCGCTGGTAGCGGTGGTCTTCTTCTTGCTCACCCTCTTCGCCCTCAGCGTCTCTCTACGCACCATCGACGTCGGCCTCGGCTACGCCGTATGGGCCGGCGTCGGTGCCGTCGGCGCGGCGCTCCTCGGCCCGCTCTTCTTCGACGAGACCCTGACCGGCGCCAAGGCGTTCTGGCTGGCCGTGATCATCGCCGGCGTCGTCTGGCTCAAGCTCGCCGACAGCCCGGAGAAGGCATCGTGACCAAAGGAGAGAGGCGGTCCGGCTGACTGCCGGACCGCCTCCGACCTGCAAGAACGCGGGGTGGGCGATACTGGGTTCGAACCAGTGACCTCTTCGGTGTGAACGAAGCGCGCTACCACTGCGCCAATCGCCCGCGGCACCCAGCGGGTGCGTCGGAGACTCTAGCCCATGCACCCACGGTGACTCACCTCGCCACAGACTTCTTCCCGCGTTCGCATCACACGGGGGCCCTCGATCCGTCATGCTTGAAACACCAACGAGATTCTGAGGGGCCCGCCGATGCACAAGAACACCACGACCGTCACCCACGACGTGACGATCGAGTGCGTCGACCCCGACGGTCACCGCGGCCTGGTCGAGGCCTCGTTCAACTACGACCCGGACGAGCCCTTCAGCGTCACCGTGCTGTTCTCCAGCGGCGACGAGCAGGTGCCGTGGACGTTCGCGCGCGACCTGCTGGAGGTTGGCCGCTCGACCCCCACCGGCGAGGGCGACGTCGCCGTCTGCCCCGGGCTGGACGAGGACGGCAACGCCGTCACCGTGCTTGTCCTACGAGGCCCTGAGGCTCGTTCGTGGCGATGGTGCGCACGCGCGACCTGGAGGCGTTCCTGGACCTGGCGTACGCCGTGGTCCCCGCCGGCCGCGAGCACCACCACCTCGATCTCGACCGGGAGCTCGTCGCCCTGCTGGGCTGACCTCAGGGATCCAGGTTCTCGGCCTCCCGCTCGCGCCAGACCGCCATCGCCTCGCGGGTCACCGGCCCCGGAGCCGCGAGGTCGCGGTCATCCCAGCGGTGCACGCCCTGCACGTCGCGGGTCGTGGACGCGAGGAACACCTCGGTGGCCTCCTGCAGCACCTCGATCGGCTCGTCGACCTCGCGGCCGCCGTACCAGTCGAGGATGAGCGCGCGGGTCACGCCGGCCAGGCAGCCGCTGGCCAGCGTGGGCGTGCGCAGCTCACCGTCCACGACGTAGAAGACGTTCGATCCGGTGCCCTCGCAGAGGTTGCCCTGCAGGTTGGCGAAGACCGCCTCGGTGGCGCCGGCCCGCTGGGCGTGAGCCAGGGCGATGACGTTCTCGGCGTACGACGTGGTCTTCAGCCCCGCCAGGGCACCGCGCTCGTTGCGCGGCCAGGGCACCGTGGCGACCGCGGTGGTCTCCGGCGCCGGGTCGATCGGGTCGGCGGCCACCACCAGCGTGGGGTCGGCGTCGCCGCGCCCGGAGCCGAGCGGGGCGGGCCCTCCGGTGAAGGTGATCCGGATGCGCCCCAGGGGCAGGTCCTGATCGTCCAGGACCGCCGCGACCCCGCGTCGTACGACGTCCAGGTCCGGCTCCGGCAGCCCGAGCCCCGCGGCCGAGCGCTGCAAGCGCGCCAGGTGCCGGGTCAGGGCGAACGGCTCGCCGTCGACGACCTTGATCGCCTCGAACACCCCGTCGCCCACGGTGAAGCCGTGGTCGGAGATGGTCAGGGCGGGCTCGTCCGCCGCCTCCAGGAGCCGGCCGTTCACCCACGCGCGCATGCCGCAACTGTAGAAGCCCGACGGCCTCGCATCCCGCCCCGCGGGGCGATTCGACATCGGTACGGCGACACCCGCGGGGTGGATTTTGACTCGCTGTGGGCATCGGATACTGTTCTCACGCACGTCCGGCCACGGCCGGAAGCGCAAGCGGACGTAGCTCAGTTGGTAGAGCGCAACCTTGCCAAGGTTGAGGTCGCGAGTTCGAGCCTCGTCGTCCGCTCGGAGCGGGTCTCGGCAGACCCATCCAAGGTGGGTTGGCCGAGAGGCGAGGCAACGGACTGCAAATCCGTGTACACGGGTTCGAATCCCGTACCCACCTCAGGCTCACCCCACCGAGTCCCAACTCAACAAGGGCGATTGGCGCAGCGGTAGCGCGCTTCCTTGACACGGAAGAGGTCACTGGTTCAAACCCAGTATCGCCCACTTCCAAACGGCCAGGTCAGAGGCACTTTCCTCGGACCTGGCCGTTTCTCATGCCAAACACGTGCCAAACGGTGAGCCGTTCCCGCAGGCATGGTGACCGCTCGGGGCCGGGGTGTCAGCACATCGTCGTCCGACCCCGAGCGGCGTCTCAGATGCGGTCGATCACTCGCCGCAGGTGGTCCCAGGGCCGGGCGTTGGGGCGGAGGTTGAACGCTCCCCACGCGGGCAACTGGGGCGGAAAGTCGTCGGCCAGCATCGCCCGCAGGCGCTCGGCCTTCGCCCGGTTCTCGCGCCCGACGTAGGTCACGACGGCCTGCGCGCGAGCGGGCCAGCCGACCGCCCCGGCGTCCTCGATCGCGGCGTTGCAGTCCGGGCAGACGTGACCCGCGATGTTGCTCGGCCCTTTCGCCCCGAGGCCGTTCGGCGACACCAGGACCGGACGCCAGACCGAGGCCGTAGCCGCCTGCGCTCCCCCGCCGCGAGCGACCTGGATCGCCGCACGAGGGACCGATGCGACCCCGCAGAACAGGCATCCGCCCGAGGGGCAGCGCAGCGCGACGGGTGGCGCGGACAGCGACAGCCGGTCACGCAGCGCGGCGGCGTACGCCTTCTTGAGTTCGGCCCGCTGGCTCAACGTGACGTGCGACCAGGCGTACGGCGAGCAGAGGTCCCGGGTCAGGCTCAGCGGGTTGGCGAACCGGACGCCGTGTGCGGCGGGGTGCAGCCGAGGCAGGAGGAATCCGAGGTCGCCGGTCGCCTCCTGCCCGATGATCGCCAGCCCGAACAGCACCGACTCCACGCGCTCGACGGCGATTGTGCCGATGCGCGCCGCGAGCGCCGGGTGCGCGGTCACGTAGTCCTCGGCCTGCTGCTGCACGGCCTTGCACGAGTCGCACCGCGCGAACTGCACCGGCTTCGCGGGCAGGCTCGTGACGGTCGAGGGCGTGACCGAGGTCGTGGGCCGGGCGGTCGGCACCGCGACGCCGCAGCCCTCGCAGGCCAACGAGCCGGGCGGCAACTTCACCGGGTCGTCCGGCACGGTGCGGCGCAGGGCCTCGGTCTGCTCGGGCGGGATGTAGCGGCTCTGGTTGTTGCGCTTCTCGGTGGCGGTCTGGGTCATCGCTGGGCCTTTCGAGGGCGGCGCACCGGGGCGACCGGCGCGGGCTTCACGGGTCGGGTGGAGGTTCGCTTGCCGGGCGACTTCACCGGCAGCGTGGGGACCTTCGGCTTGCTCACTGGTCACGTCCCATCGCGATGTCGAGTTCGACGCGCATCCGCTCCAAGCGGCTCGTGTCGCCACCGACCGACAGCCGGTAGCCGCGCAGGATGCGGCGCTCCTCGCGGGTCAACTTCTCGGTCGTCGTCATCAACTTCTGCATCGCCTTGTCCCGGCCCGCGCCCTCCACGCGCACGCGCGGGGTCTGTCTCTTGACCGGCGTCGCGGGCTCGGCGGGCGGTGGCTGCTCGAACGCTCCCCATCCCCGGTGCATCGGGCTGGACGGCTCACGCGACACGGCGGGCCTCCCGCTTCGTCCGGCAGGTCC
The DNA here is from genome assembly GCF_019931675.1 of Nocardioides rotundus. Classification (GTDB taxonomy): domain Bacteria; phylum Actinomycetota; class Actinomycetes; order Propionibacteriales; family Nocardioidaceae; genus Nocardioides; species Nocardioides rotundus. The sequence continues at coordinate 1,469,833 of NZ_CP082922.1, read as the reverse complement.
GGCACAGCGGGACGCGCGGCTCGGGCCGCGACGGCTGCATGTCCCGGTCGCAGTCGATGCAGGCGAGGAAGTAGCGCGGCGCGACGTGCGGGGTCAGGACCACGATCGGCGGCTTCGCCCGGCCCTCGCTGACGGCCTCGGCGAACAAGCCCAGGTTGCGGGCGCGCTCGGCGTCCACGCGAACCTGAGCCGCGCGCCGTTCGAGGTCGGAGCCACCAGCAGCAGCCCGAGCAGCCGGGCTCAGCCGGGCGACCGCTTCCTCCCACCGCTTGTCCTGGCGTGTGCGGGCGGCGACCATCCGGTCACCGTCGTGGGCGACGCCCTTGGCGGCGGTGTGGTTGCCGATCTTCTCGGCCAGAGATGCGCCGCGATTGCGGCGGTTGGGTGCAGGCAACAGGGCCTCCTAGTGGAGTGCCCCGGCCCATTCGCCAGCGAGCGGTTGAAGTCCGGCCAGTCTCCCCCGCTTCGCCCGATCTGTCGAGAGCGACGAGCCCCGCACGTGCGCGCGATTCACATGCAGGGCGGGACCGTACTACTGGCCGGTGATGCCTCCCGGTTCCGTCCTGGTCGGCCTGCCCTGGCAAGGCCGTGTGCCGGGCCGCACACGGGGTGTCACGCGCCGCGCAGGTCCGGGCGGGCCTCCGGTGCCCCGGACGATCCCGAGCCCGTCAGATCGCGATTCCTCAACCCTGCTTGACGTTCTGGTTCACTGGACCGCGAGTGACAGACCCACCCCGAGAAGGGACACCGCATGACCACCGCCACGATCGAGAAGCCGCGCACCGCGACCTACGCCGAGAAGGTCGAGGCGCTGCTCGCCTCCGGCAGCCCCGTCCGCATGTTCGACCAGTACGGGAAGTTCAAGGCCGCGGCCTCCGTGTCGCACTGACACGGGCTCCCGGTTCCGTGTGGCGTGTGGTGTGTGGCGCTACCCCTTCGGGGTAGACGCGCCACACGCCACACACCACACGTTCCGGCGGGCCGTGTGGACCGTGTGACACGCCCTGCCACACGGCCACACGGTCAGGTCTTGCGCTCGGCCTGGGCCTTGCGCACGAGGGCCTGCGTCGGGCAGCCCGGCAGGTTCTTCACCCGGTCCCATGTGGCGTTCACCCCGAGCGACGCCGGGACGTTGTTCGCGGCCAGCCACTCCATGACGCTCTCGACGGTCTCGACCACCACCTCCGACGACCCGACCTGCTTGGGGCCGGTGAGCAGCACGACCTGCGCCATCTCGCGGACGCCGATCACCTTGTCCCGCACCTGCTCCTCGGAGTAGCCCGTCTCCCGGAACTGCTCGGCGATCTGGTCGAGGTGAGCCAAACGCCAGCGAGCCTTGTTCTCACGCTCGGCCCTCATCATCGCCTCGAACACGTGACCCATCGGGCTGTCGTCGCCTCTGCTCTCCGCGCCGCCGGGGATGATCCGCGCGATGACCTCAGCCGGTGTGTCCTTGGGGAAGTCCTCGACGCTGATCCATCCCGGCTCGTGGTCGGGGTGGCCGTTCTCCTCGTGGCCCCGGCACGTCACCAGCCAGCGGTCGATCGAGGGCTGACGGCAGGTCGGGCATCCATCGCCCCGGTCCTCGTCACGCTGGACCGTCAGCGACCCCGAGAACGGGTCCACCAACAGCCGCACCGAGGCGAACGTCATCCCGTCACGGGACTTGTGCGCCCACGGACAGTCGATGTCGATCACGAGGTCGAGGGTGGTCGGGTACTTCCCACGCCACGCCTTCCCCTGCTCGGCCTTGACGCCCGCCGCCCTCAGGCCAGCGAGGATCACCTTCGGCACGTCGCGCACTGGCACGTCGTAGTCCCAGCCCGGCAACGCGATCACGTTGCTCACGAGGTCACCTCCCCGACCGAGGTCCGCGCCTCGTCCAGCGCGGCCTGCATCTCCTCGCGCTGCTCGTCCGAGATCGGGCCGAACGGCTTGCGCCGACTGATCCCGAAGCACGCCGACGAGCAGAACTTGCGACGCGGCTTCACGGTGTTCTCGCAGCCCACGCGAGCGCAGATGCGTGGCACGATGGGAGTGCGGTTGAAGTCGCGGGGGGCCGGGTCGTGCATGGCCCGGTCCTCGCTCACTGGTCCTCCTCCACGACCTCGGCCACCACGGACGCACCGACCGGCGCGGCCTTGACGTTGCCGTTGAACTTCGGCGCTCCGTAGACGAACTCCTGGCGAGCGACGGCGGTCGGGATCGCCTTCAACTTGCCCATGATCTCGTCGCGGTCCACGCGCACGGCGCGGACGCCGGGGACCTTGTAGCCCGAGATCACGCCGCGCGCGATCATGTTGCGAACCGAGCGGTCGGTGATCCCGAGCATGTCGGCAGCAGCCTGCTGAGTGATGAGACGCATGATGCGGCTCCCCTTTCGGTGAGCCGCACGACCTGGAAGCGTTCGCCCCCAGGTCGGTTTGCGTGATCCATCTCGACCGACCGGGCATCATCCCGGTGCGTTTACGGTCGAGGTCTCGCCTGACGCCTGAGTTCGGGACTATCGAGTCCCTGCATCGTCGTGCGGTTGTTGCTGGTGCCAGTCTACCCGAGATGCCGGGCGGTTCCAGGTCTCTAGTCGTCGTCCTCGGGGTCGAGGTCTGGCACGTCCTCGGGCACTTGGTCGAACAGGTCACGCGCGAGCCAGTCGCCCATCCGCAGCCGTCCCGGTGGCAGCGCGAGGGCGGCGAGCCGCGCCTGGTCGAAGTTGCTCTGCGGGCCGTAGGTGCGATCCGCGAACGCCAGGTTCACGATCCTCACCCGCTCCTCGCGCACCGGGTCACCGAACATGCACCACACCTTCCGCACTCGATCGGGCGTAAACAGGTAGAGGTTCGTCGCCCGGTAGAACTTCCCCGGCTCGCCGTACGTGCGGACCAGCCGCGCGACGCGAGCCGAGTCCTCGCGAGAGAAGCCCGGCGTCGTGCCGCCTCGGACGTACCAGTGCGGCACGTCCGGCATCGACTTGGCGAACCGCCATGTGAGTGTCGGCGCGAGGTCCCACCACCATCGGAGGTCCTCGCGCCCGGTCACTCGGTGCTCTCCGGCGTTGGCCGGTTCAGCGACATGAGCAGCAGCGCGGCCACCCGCTCGCACTGCTCATCGGTCAGCGGCGGCAGCGCGGCGGCTGCCTCCTGCGGGGTCACTCCCCGGCCTCGATCAACTCGCTGAGCCGCGACGCGATCAACTGGTCCCGCCCCTGCGCGACGTGCTGGTAGCGCAGCGCCGCCTGCGAGGTCGAGTGACCGAGCCGGTTCATCAACTCCGGCAGCGTGGCCCCGGACTGAGCCGCCAGCACCGCGCCCGTGTGCCGCAGGTCGTGCCACCGCAGGTCCGGACGACCGGCCTTCTTCCGGGCCGGGTCGAACACGCGGTAGAGCGAGGTCTGCCGCAGGTGGGCCGTCGCGTCCTTGCGGGCGGGGAACAGCAGCCCGTCCGGCCCTGGCGCGGTGTGCTTCAACAGGTGCTCGCGCACCAAGGGCAGCAGCGCCGCAGGGATCGCCACGTCACGGACGCCGGCCTGTGACTTCGGCGTCTTGACGATGAACTTCCCATCCACGAGGACCACCGCACGGCGCACCCGCAGCACGCCCTCGCGGGTGTCCACGTCCGCCCGACGCAACTCGGTCAACTCCCCGAACCGCAGCGCCGTCCACGTCGCCAACTGCACCATCAGCCGGTACCGCTCGGGCATCGCCTCGGTGAGCGCCTTCAACTCGTCCAGCGTCGCGGGGCGCACGGTGTGGCGGCGGTCTGCCTGTCCGGCCCCTCGGATGCGGGCCGGGTTCGGACCGGGGTGATGACCGTCGTCGATCGCCGACACGAGGATCGTCCGCAGCAGGCTGTACGCCTTCGCCCGGTACGTCGGGCGGTCGGAGGCCGTGCGGTCGTACCACCGCTCCACGTCGTCGCGGTCGATCGTGTGCACCGGCCTCGGCCCGAACTCGGGGAGGATGAAGCGGTCGAGCAGGTCGCGGTATCCGGCGCGGGTCCGGTCGGCCAGCGGCTTGCCCCTCACCTTGCGGTTCTTGAGCCACCGCTCGGCGTAGTCGCTGAACGAGAGGACCGTCTTGGCCTTCTTCGGCGACCACGTGCCCTTGCTGATCTCCGATCGCTGAGCGCCAAGCCACGCCTTCGCATCGGTCTCGGTCTGGAACGACTTCGAGGTCTGCTTGCCGTCCGGCGTCAGCAGGCGGGCCTGGAACTTCTTCGACGGCAGGTGACGGATGCCCTCAGCGTGCGCCTGCTTGCGGCCCTTGCAGATCGGGCAGCCCGCCTTCTTCGGTCTCGCCACTGGTCGCCTTCCGTGCCAAACTCATGCCAAACGCTGACGACACCCAGTGTACCCCGGTTCCGGTCCGTTCCAGAACCGAAACCGCAGGTCAGATGCCGTTTTACGATCCTGACCTGCACGAACGCCAGGGGCCTAGATTCTCTTTCAAACCCAGTATCGCCCACCACACTGTTTCCGCAGGTCAGAGGCACAATGAAGCCCCTCAGCCACTTGGCTCGAGGGGCTTCGTCATGCCGGAGTCGGTTTAACTGTCATCCGACGACCGCTTCTGGTCGGCCGCTGGCAGTTCGAACAGCGTCTCCATGACTGCGGTGCCCTCGGTCAGCACGGGCCGAAGCTGCTTCCGGTAGACCAGCTCCGTCACCTCCGTGCTGCTGTGGCCGACCAGACGCGCGATGGCCTCGAGCGGGACGCCGGCCTCGCTCATCAGGGAGACGAAGGAGTGACGCATCTCGCGCGGCGTCCATTCGCGGGAGTCCAGGCCGGCCTCCTTGCAGAGCGCGCGGAACGATCGGCACACGTTCGCTGAGTCGAGGGCCGTTCCGTTGTTCGTGCAGAAGGCCAGGCCGCGCTCGACGTCACGCGAAGGTGGCGCGCCATCTCGACCGCGAGCTCGATCTTCTGCAGCTGGCGCTCGCCGCGCTCGATCTTGCTCAGCCAGTCCTCGGAGCGCCCCAGCAAAGCGGCGAGGGTGCCTCGGGTCAGGCCGCGGCGGCGTCGGTAGAAGGCGATGCGCTCTCCGACGCTCAGCTGGTCACCAGCGCCGCGCATGCAGCCACGATAACGGCGCGCCCCGACACGGTGGAGCCTTCACTCGAGGGCGTCCGCACATCGCGACCGCTGTTAGGCGCATAGAGCGGGGATTCGTTCAAGCCGGGCGGATGAGGATCATGGGACGCTGATGACGTGAAGACCAAGCCCAAGCTTGAAGTGCTGGATCTGGGTATCAAGTGGGACGGCGGCGCCCCGATGCCTCAGTTGCTCGCGGGCACACAGCGCACGATCGTACTCTGCTACGAGAGCTTGGCGAGCGGCGAAGGCGAGTACGTCATGGAGATCCGTTTCGAGGGCTGCGCCTCGGTACGAATGGGCCATCCGAACGACGAAGTCCTCCATGGTCATCCCCTCTGGGCCGGCGGCATGAAGTTCTATGAGGCTCACGTCGTCCACGCGTCCCCATGGCTCGCTGAGCACCGGCGAATCAACTCGGTGCACGAGTATCACTCGGACGCGACTTGGGACCGCCTCAACCACTACTTCCTCCCTTTCCATGACGAGGTGGTCGAGGCTCTCGCGCGGGGAATCACTGCACGCCGTCTGGACGGGGACATGGCGTCCGAGTTGGGCCGAGCGGCAGCGGAGCTGGCCAGCGATGTCTGAGGCAGCTACGTGCCGACGCTGCAGCAGGCCGGTCGTCCGCGAGGCGGAGAACTTCGAGACCTTCGAGCGAATGCACTGGAGCTGCTTCCACTACGAGTTTGAGCACCAGGCAGCCGGGTCGCCCGACGACGATCCCGACATCGCGTGCAGGGATCCAGCTTGTCCTGCACGCGCGTTCGACCGCGAGGCGCAGCCGGACTGGTTCGCCGACGAATGACCCTCCGATAGATCCGCGGACCCGCCGTGGCCAACGCGACTTGGTGAGGACTTTCGTCTCTCCGCTAAAGCGCCGGCTCCGCCGGCGCTGCGCCGGGATGCGGGCGGCGCTGGCGCGCCGTCCTCGCCCGACACCTGGCCAGGTCGCGACGGGATCGACGAGTCGGCTTATCCATGCGGAAGCCGGTGCACAAGGGTGGACGCCGGTGCTCGATCCGCCGCTCAGCGCGCTCTTCCGGCGGCGCGTCGGCCTGATTGACACGGAAGAGGTCACCGGTTCAAACCCAGTATCGCCCACCACGTTTCCGCAGGTCAGACCCCGGTTCCTCTATCGAGGGAGCCTGGTTTCCTCTTGCCCCGCCAGCACGGTGCGTCGCACGGGCGTCAGCAGAGGGCGCGTCGTAGCCGAACTGGCACAACCTCCCCCAACGCCCCCGGTCGACGCTCACGCCGAGGCCGCGCGGGAGGTTCTGCCAGTGCGGGGACGACGCCGCCGCGGACGGGGTGGTCTCGACGAGCTCGACCACCGAGGGGGCGCGACCGGCGATCGGGGCTCGACGAGCTCGACCAGCGATCGGGGCTCGACCGGCGATCGGGGCTCGACCGCCGATAGCGGGGCGACCCGGCCACCCCCGTGGAACCAGGCCGCCCCGCAGACTGTGGGCGGTGCGCCGCCTCAGCAATAGGGCAGCGCCCACACGGCATACCCGCGCTTCTTCAGCGCCGTGATCAGCTTCGGGAGGGCGCGGACCGTCTGCGACCGGTCTCCCCCGCCGTCGTGCATGAGAATGATCGATCCGTTGTGCAGGCCCTTGAGCGAGTTGCGCACGATGGCGTCGACACCCGGTCGGGTCCAGTCGCGCGAGTCAGCACTCCACAGCACCGATCGCTTGCCCATCGAGGCGATCACGGTCCGAACCCGGGCGTTCGTGGCGCCGTACGGCGGACGCACGCACCGGCTGGGCGGACCCCCGCGAACCTCGCGACGGACGGCCGCCGACCTGAGCGAGGTCAGCTTGCGGTGACCGTAGGTGTGGTTGCCGATGTTGCTCCCCTGCCGCCGGATCGCCGCCGCGGCGCGCGGATACCTCCTCCGCTCCGAGCCGAGCTGGAAGAACGTCGCCGTCGCCCCCTGCTTCCGCAAGACCTTCAGGACCGCCGGGGTGTGCCGGCTCGGCCCGTCGTCGAGGGTCAGGTACGCCACCTTGCCCCGGGCCTGCGCCGGCGCGGCCACCGTGGTCAGCGCCGCGCCGAGCGCGATCGCCAGCACGACCACCAGCAGACGGGCGGTGCCCTGTCGATGAGCGTTCACGTTTCCTCCCCTCGAAGCGTCGATGGGATGACTCTGGCGCGCACGTACGGCGATCCCGTGGCACCCGTGTGTCAGTTCGGTGACAACCGGCGCAGGCGGACTGACGCACGATCGACACGCTCCTGTGGTCCCGTTGCGGTCACCGGCTCCTAGCGTCCGAGGACGTCGCGCCACCGTGGCGCCGACCATGGATGATGAACCCGAAAGGATCCCGACATGACCACGCAGAAGCCCGCACCGCGTCGCGGTGCCCCGCTCGCCATCGCCGTCAGCGGCCTCGCCGCCACCCTGGTCGCCGCGGCCGGCGTCTGGCAGCTCACCACGGCCAGCTACGCCGACGAGGCTCCGCAGCGGACCTCGCTCACCCAGGCGATCGACGGGGGCAGCGCCTACCTGCTCGACTGCGTGGGCGCCCCCGAGACCCGCCCGACGCAGTACGTCCTCACGTGCGCGGACGCCAACGCCCAGCTCACCAACGTCTCGTGGAACCGGTGGGGCGGCGCGAAGGCGACGGGCACCGGGACCTTCGTGGCCAACACCTGCGAGCCGGACTGCGCCCGCGGCCGCGACGCGTCGTACCCCGTCGAGATCACCGCCGACCGGCTGGACCCGGAGGGCAGCGCGGCGGCCTACCGCCGGATCGTGCTGACCTACCCCGACCAGGCGCCGCCGAGCGCGATCGACGGCCGCGAGGTCTTCGAGCTGCCGGTTCTCGCCCAGCCCTGACCCACCGCCCGAGAGGACACCCGTGCCACCACCGCCCCCCGCCGGCCTTCGCGTGCTCATCGTCGAGGACGACGCCGACATCCGCGAGAGCACCGGGATGCTGCTGCGCAGGCACGGGTACGACGTCCGGCTCGCCGACGGGGGGCGAGCCGGACTCGAGCAGGTGCTGACCGATCCGCCGGACATCGCCATCGTGGACATCGCGATGCCCGACCTGGACGGGATCACCCTCACCCGCCGGATCAAGGAGAGCGGCGACCTGCCGGTGATCCTGCTGACCGCGCGGGACCTGCCCTCCGACGTGGTGCACGGGCTGGACGCGGGCGCGGACGACTACGTGACCAAGCCGTACGACGCCACCGTGCTGCTCGCCCGCATGCGAGCGGTCGCCCGGCGCCGGGGCGGGACCGACCCCACCGACGACGTGGAGAGGTTCGACGGGATCGTGGTCGACCGCGCCGCGCGCCGGGTGACCCGGGGCGAGGAGGCGATCAGCCTCACCTCCACCGAGTTCCGGCTGCTGGAGGCGCTGTTGGACAACGCCGGCATCGTGCTCTCGCGTGCCCAGGCCCTCCGACGCGTGTGGGGCGACGAGGAGTGGGCCGAGGAGCGGGTCGTCGACACCAACATCCAGCGGCTGCGCGCCAAGCTGCGGACCGACGCGATCCAGACCGTGCGCGGCTTCGGCTACCGGCTGGACGCGCCGTGAGCGGGGCTCGGTTCGGGCCGCGGTCGATCCGCCTCCAGGTCGTCGCCGTGGTCGCCATCTGCGTGCTGGTGATGGTGGCGCTGGTCGCGGCGCTCGCCGGCACCGGCTCGATGACGGCCGCCCGGGAGCAGCTGCGCCAGGAGTCGCTGGTCCGGCTGGACGTGGCGTTGGCCGCAGCGGACCTCAGCGGGGTGGCGATGCCCGATAGCTACACCGGACGCGCCGATCTGCCCGCCGGGCTGCGCGACCGGGGGGACGGCGTCTACACCTACTTCGACGGCCAGGCGATGTGGGCCTCCCGCCTGGCCGAAAGCGACCGGGACACCATCTCGGTCCGCCTCTCCGCGCGACCGCTGGAGGAGCAGGCCGCGACCCTGCGGCGTACGTTCGGCCTCGCGGCCGCCGTGGCGATCCTGATCAGCTGCGCGGTCGGCTGGATGCTCGCCGGCTCCGTGACCGGCCCTCTCCGCCGCGCTGCCGGCGCCCTGAGGGCCGAGCCCGAGCGGGCGCTCCCGGTCGAGGAGGACGCCGCCGACGAGGTGGCGGTCCTGGTGCGCCGGGTCAACGAGCTCCGGGACGGTTTGCAGCGCTCCCTGGAGGGCGAGCGCGCCTTCACCGCGGATGTCGCCCACGAGCTGCGCACCCCCCTCACCACGCTGGTCACCGCGGCGTCGATGATCGACGACCCCGAGGTCGGACCGATGGTGCAGCGGCAGACGCAGCGGCTGCGCGAGCTGGTGGAGAGCCTGCTGACGCTCGCGCGCTCACGTGCCGACGCGGCGCGCGTGGCGGGCACGCCGACCGACCTGGCCGAGCTCACCCGGTCCGTGCTGGACGAGGTGCTCGGCCCTGGCGAGGGGCGACTGGACGTTGCCGGGGACACGACCCTCATCAGCGACCCGGTCCTGCTCCGACAGCTCGTCGTCAACCTGGTCGCCAACGCCGCCCGGCACGGCGCTCCCCCGATCGACGTCGTGGTCGACGGCGCCTCGGTCACGGTCTCCGACCACGGCCCCGGCTTCCCCGAGGCGCTGCTGGCCGAGGGGCCGCAGCGCTTCCAGACCTTCGGGCGCACCGGCGGGTCCGGGCTCGGCCTGACCATCGCCGCGCTCCAAGCCGACCTGCTGGGCGCGGGGCTGGAGCTGTTGAACACTCCCGAGGGCGCGCGGGCCCGGGTCGCGTTCGGTGCGGGCGGCCGACGTACCGATGATCGCGTGGCACAGGCTCGTCGTACCGACGCCTAGGCACCCCATCGTCAGTCGAGGCAGAACTCGTTGTCCTCGACGTCGGCCATGACCAGACAGGACTCGTTCACCCCGTCGGCCTCGAGCAGCCGCAGCCGGGTCGCGCCCAGCGGCAGCAGGCGCGCACACTCGGCCTCGAGCGCAGCCAGCCGCTCCTCGCCGACCATCCCCGTGCCCACCCGCACGTCCAGGTGCACCCGGTTCTTCACGGTCTTCCCCTCCGGCACCCGCTGGAAGAACAGCCGCGGCCCCTCCCCCGTCGGGTCCACACAGGCGAAGGCCCGGCCCTGCTCGTCGGGCGGGAGCGAGGCGTTGAAATCCTCCCAGGAGGTGAAGCCGGGCGGCGGAGGGGGTACGACGTACCCCAGCACCTCGCACCAGAAGCGCGCGACCCGCTCGGGATCCGCGCAGTCGAAGGTGACCTGGAACTCCCTGACCGTCGCCATGGGCGCCAGCCTAGGGCCGGAACCGGGACGCGTCAGCCGACGGTGTTGAGGCTGGCGAAGCGCTCGACCCGGCGCCGGTCGCCGGAGACCAGGATGAGGTCGCCCTCCTGCAGCACGGTGTCCGCGCCGGCGTAGGTGAACTCCTCTCCGCGTCGCTTCACGCCGACGATGGTCACGCCGTACTTCCGCCGGATCTGGGTGTCGGTCAGGGCCTTGCCGGTGAGCACGTCGGGGGCGTACATCTTCACGATGGCGTATCCGTCGTCGAACTCGATGTAGTCCAGCATCCCTCCGGCGAGCAGATGGGCGACCCGGCGCCCGGTGTCGTGCTCGGGCCGGACCACGTGGTTGACGCCGATCTGGCGCAGGATCCGCTCGTGCTGGGCGGAGATCGCCTTCGCCCAGATGTCGGGGACGCCCATCGACTTCAGCACCGACGCGGTCAGGATGGAGGCCTCGAGGTCGGAGCCCATGCCGATGACCACGCGGTCGAACTCGTCCACGCCGAGCTGGCGCATCGCGTCCTCGTCCGTCGCGTCGGCCTGGACGACGTGGGTCAGCAGGCCGGACATCTTGTCCACGACCTGGGGGTTGGAGTCGATGCCGAGGACGTCGGTGTCGCTGGCGGCGAGCTCGAGGGCCAGGGCCTGTCCGAAGCGCCCGAGGCCGATCACCACCACTCCGCCGCTGTCGATCCTAGCCAATGAGGGGCCTGCCTTCCGGGAGTCGGTAGAAGTGCGGTCGCTCGCGCAGGGCGAGCGCCGAGACCAGCGTCAGCGGGCCGATCCGGCCCACGAACATAAGGAAGATGAGCAGCATCTGCGCCGGCCCGCCGAGGGTCGGGGTCACGCCCGCGGTCAAGCCGACGGTCCCGAAGGCGGAGACCACCTCGAACATCGCCCGGTTGAGGCCCACCGGCTCCAGGAGCATGAGCAGCATCGTCGACCCCAGCACCAGGCCCACCGAGGCGAGCGCGATGGTGAGCGCCTGGCGGATGGTCCGCGCGCCGATGCGTCGGGTGTCGAGCTCCACGTCGCGCTCCCCCCGCGCCTCGGCGAGGATCACGTAGAACAGCAGGAAGAACGTGCCCACCTTGATGCCGCCGGCCGTGCTCGCCGAGCCGCCGCCGATGAACATCAGCATGGTCGTGGCGAACAGGGACGACTCGTGCATCTGCGCGTAGTCGACCGCGTTGAACCCCGCCGTCCGCGGCATCACCGCGTTGCTGATCCCGGCGACCAGCCGCTCCTGCCAGGGCAGGTTCCCCAGCGTGTCCGGGTTGGTCCACTCGACCGCGGTGAGGAAGAGGAACCCGCCGACCAGCAGCAGGAGCGTGCCGTAGACGGTGATCCGCGTGTGCAGCCCCCACCTGCGCGGGGTCCAGAAGTGCCGCCGCAGCTCGAAGAGCACCGGGAAGCCGATGCCGCCCAGCACGACCGCGACGGACAGCGGCAGGATGACCAACGGGTCGCCCTGGAAGCCGATCAGGCTGTCGGACCACAGCGCGAAGCCCGCGTTGTTGAAGGCCGACACGGCGTGGAAGATCCCCCACCACAGCGCACGTCCCGGCGGCTCCTCGTACCCCCACCAGAAGCGCAGCCACAGCGCCACCGCCACCGCGGTCTCGACGACCAGCGTCACCTTCACGACGCCGGCGATCACCTCGCGCACGTCGCCGATGCCGAGCGTGTTGCTCTCGCTGGCCGCCGTGACCCGGCTGCGCAGCCCGAGCCGCCGGGCGATCAGGATGCCGATGAGCGAGCCCATCGTCATCAGCCCGAAACCGCCGACCTGGATCAGCGCGAGGATCACGCCCTGGCCGGTGGGCGACCAGTACGACGGCACGTCGACCGTGGTCAGCCCCGTCACGCACAGGGCGCTGGTCGCGGTGAACAGCGCCTGCATGAACGGCGCCCCGTCGGTCGACGTACGCGACACCGGCAGCAGCAGGAGCAGCGTCCCGACCACGATGCCGACGGCGAACGCAACGGCCACCGTCTGCGCCGGTGAGCGCAGGAACGGCCGGCGGATCCGGCCGTACTCGCGCTCCAGGGACGTGTGCATGCCGCTCAGGCCTCGTCCTCGCCGGTCGTCTCCTCGCCGTGGGTCCCCGGCCGGGGCGCCCACGGGAGCTCCTGGGAGGGGCGTACGACGATCAGCTGGTCGCCGCGGGCGAGCTGGGAGACCACCGGGTCGAAGTAGCGGTAGACCTTCTCGTCCCGGATCACCGCGATCACCTGGTCCGGCAGCTGCTGGGGCTGCCGCCCGACCTCGTTGACGAGGAGCTCGCGCTCGGCGACCTCCAGCCCGTGGCCGTAGGACAGCAGGTCCTCCAGCACCGAGCCGAGGTTCGGCGACAGCGAGGACAGCCCGAGCAGGCGCCCGACCGCGTCGGAGGAGGTGACCACCGAGTCCGCGCCGGACTGCCGCGCCAGCGGGACGTTCTCCTCCTCGCGCACGGCGGCGACGATGAAGGCGTCCGGGTTGAGCTGGCGCACGGTCAGCGTCGACAGCACGTTCGTGTCGTCCCGGTCGGTGGTGATGATGACCTGGGTGGCGTCGTCGACCTTGGCCCGGCGCAGGGAGTCGCGTCGAGTGGCGTCCCCGCGGACGATCGCGAGCTTGTCGTACTTCGCGTCGTCCAGTGCGGCCGGGTTCGGGTCGACCACCACGATCTCATCGCGGCTGCGCCCGTTGCGGGTCAGCACCTCGACGGCGCTGCGACCCTTGCGGCCGTAGCCGATGACCACGACGTGATCGTGCATCCTGTTCCTCCAGCGGGCGATGCGGAACTGCTCGCGGCCCTGCGAGGCGAGCACCTCCAGGGTGGTCCCGATCAGCAGCACCAGGAAGCCGATGCGGGCCGGGGTGATGATGAAGGCGTTGATCAGCCGGGCCTGGTCGGAGACCGGCGTGATGTCGCCGTACCCCGTCGTGCTGAGCGTGACGGTGGTGTAGTAGATCGCGTCGAGCAGCGAGACCCGGTTGGCAGGGTCGCTCGCGTCGCGGTAGCCCTCGCGGTCGAAGTAGACCAGCATCACGGTGCCGACCAGGATCCCCACCGCCAGCAGCAGGCGGCGGGTGAGCTCGAACCACGGCGAGCGGGAGCGTTCGGGTAGCTGGACCCGGCCGGACACCTCCTGGTCGTCCGCCGCGCGCGGCATGCTCCGCTCCTCGTGCACGAGTGGACCCTAGTCCACGCCGGAGCCCGGTTTGAGGACCCTCCCGGCGGGCCCGCTCAACGGCCCGGCAGACGCTCCCGCAGTCGCTGCACCAGCTCCAGTCGGGCGCGGGTGGTGGTGTTCTGCGGGAACACCTCGTCGAAGGCGGCGTTGACGGCCGCCCCGATCAGCACCGCGATGGCGACCAGATAGAGCCACAGGAGTACGGCGATCGGCGCGGCCAGCGGGCCGTAGATCGAGGCGGAGTCCGCCGCGGTGACGGTGAGGAACCAGCGCAGCAGGTAGGAGCCGAAGATCCACACCAACAGCGAGAACGTGGCCCCGGGCAGGTTGAAGCTCCAGTTCGTCCGCACCGGCACGCTGACGTGGTAGAGCGTGGCGAGGTAGCAGATGCACATCACCACGACGACCGGCCAGTAGAACGACATCACGAAGTCGGTCTGGCCCGGCAGGATCCGGTGCACCAGCGGGCGGACCAGCGACGGCCCGGCCACCACCAGTGGCACGGTGAGCGCGCCGGTGAGCATCGCCAGGACGTAGAGCCCGAAGGAGAGCGCGCGGGTCTTGACGATCCCCCGGTGCCCGCCCAGCCCGTGCATGATCGTGATGGTGTCGACGAACACGTTGAGCGCCCGCGACCCCGACCACAGGGCCAACACGAAGCCGATCGAGATGATGTCGAAGCGCGGCTCGCTCAGCACCTGGTCCAGCGTCGGCACGATGATCTTGTCCACCGCCGACTCGGTCAGCGCCCGCCGGGACAGCTCGACCAACTCGGTCTGTACGTCGGCCACCTGGGCCGCGGAGAACTGTCGCGAGACGATGCCGATCGCGCCCGCCAGCGCGAAGATCAGCGGCGGGATGGAGAGGACCGCGAAGAACGCCGCCTCCGCGGCCAGCCCGGTCACCCGGTAGCGCATGCACGACCCGACGGTCGTGACGATCAGCCGCCACAGCGTGTCCCGGACCCGATCCACGAGGGTCGGGGGGCCGGGCATGGGGCTAACGCTAACGGCCCGGCCCTCCCACCCCGAGTCAACAAGCGCCGAGTCGGCGATCAGTGGGCGGCGTACTTCTGCTCGACGTACTCCTCGTCCAGCATGTCGGACTCGTCGAAGGGCACCTCGCCGGCGAGTACGGCGTCCAGCCGGGGGCGGTCCAGGGTCCCGGTCCAGTGGCCGATCAGCACGGTGGCGACCGAGTTGCCGGCGAAGTTGGTCAGCGCCCGCGCCTCGGACATGAAGCGGTCGATCCCGACGATCAGGCCGACCCCGTCGACCAGGTCCGGGCGGTGCGACTGCAGGCCGCCCGCGAGGGTCGCCAGGCCGGCGCCGGTGACCCCGGCGGCGCCCTTGGAGGCGATGATCATGAACAGCAGCAGCGAGATCTGCTCGCCCAGCGACAGCGGGTTGCCCATCGCCTCGGCGATGAAGAGCGAGGCCATGGTGAGGTAGATCGCCGTACCGTCGAGGTTGAAGGAGTAGCCCGTCGGGACCACCACGCCGACCGTGGTCTGCGCGACGCCGGCGTGCTCCATCTTCGCGATCAGCCGCGGCAGGGCGGACTCCGAGGACGAGGTCGAGACGATGAGCAGGAACTCGCGGGCGAGGTACCTCAGCAGGGAGAAGATGCTCACGCCGGTCGTGATCTTCAGCAGCGCGCCGAGCACGCCGAACACGAAGATCGCGCAGGTGGCGTAGAAGCCGAGCATGATCGTGGCCAGGCTCTTCAGCGCGTCCACGCCGGTCTCCCCCACGACCGCGGCGATCGCGCCGAACGCGCCGACCGGCGCGGCCCACATGATCATCGCCAGGATCCGGAAGACCAGGCGCTGCAGATGCTCGATGCCCCGCAGGATCGGCTCGCCCGAGCGCCCCATCGCCTGGAGGGCGAAGCCGGTGAGCAGCGCGACCAGCAGCGTCTGCAGCACCTCGCCCGAGGTGAGCGCGGAGAGCAGGGAGTCGGGGATGATGCCGATGACGAAGTCGGTGGTCGACGCGTGGCCCTCCGAGGCCGCCTCCGCGCCGGCGCCGCGCAGCTCGTCGCTGAGCTGCAGCCCCTCGCCCGGCTTGAGGATGTTGCCGACGACCAGGCCGATCGCCAGGGCGAAGGTCGACATGGTGAGGAAGTAGCCGAGCGCCAGGCCGCCGACCTTGCCGACGCTGGCGGCGCTGCGCACGGAGCCGATGCCGAGCACCAGGGTGCAGAAGATCACCGGCTGGATCATCATCTTGATGAGCGCGACGAAGGCCTCGCCGATCCACTTCAGGCTCGCGGCGAACTCCGGCGCCGCGAAGCCGACGATGATGCCGAGGACGACGGCCGCGATCACCGCCAGGTAGAGGTAGTGGGTCTTGTCCTTCTTGCGGGGGGCGTCGGTCGACGCCGCTGTGCTGTGGTCACTCATGTGCTTCCTCCAGTCCGGGGGCCGCGGCCCTCATCGGGGCCACTCTGATCGCTCCTGTGACCCCGGTCACCCTTGTGTTCGTTGTGTTCGCCGGATCGGCGGCACAATGCCGCCATGACGGCGCGCGAACCCTCCCTGGCCCGGCAGCTGGCGCTGCTGCAGGTCGGGCTGGTGCTCGTGCTGGTCCTGGTCTCCCTCGCCCTGGCGGTCTACGACGCCCGCAAGGACGCGCGGGAGATGGCGGCGCAGCGGGCCGTCGCCGTCGCCCAGTCTGTCGCGGACGCGCCGCCGGTCCTCGCAGCGGCACGCCGGGAGCAGGGGGATCCCGGCGCTACCTGGAGCACCTCGCCGACACCGGGCTGGTCGACCGCGCCCCGCGGTACGGCGGCAGCGGCCGGCCCGAGGTGGAGTACCGCTGGCGCTCCTGAGCGCCGATCCGCGCCCAGGTCGTCGGAGACGAACTGGCAGAACTGTGCGGTCGCCTGCGTGCCCCGCGGAGCGCGGTCCCCGGAGAGGAGGTTCTGCCAGCTCGGCTCCGCCTGTGGATGAGCGACACCCGGGTCACGCCTTCTGGGGCAGAGTGAGCAGCATGCAGATCTCCGACGTGGTGGACCGGTGGGGCGGGCTCGCCACCCGCGCCCAGCTGATCGCCGCCACGTCGCGGGCCGACGTGGATCGGGCGCTTCGCTCCGGAGACCTGGTCAGGGCCGGCCGCGGGCGCTACTCGCTCCCGGCCACCGCGGCCGCCGCGCAGACCGCCTTCGGGATGCACGGGGTGCTCAGCCACACGAGCGCCGCCCTGCACCACGGCTGGCAGGTGAAGAGCGTGCCCGAGCGACCGCACGTGCTGGTTCCCCGGCATCGCCGAGTCCCCGACCACCTCGCCCGACACGCGACCCTGCACTACGGCGACCTGACGGCCGACGAGATCAGCGGAGGGGTGGCCACGAGCCGGGAGCTGACGCTCCTGCACTGCCTTCGCTCGCTCCCCGACGACGAGGCGTTGGCGATCGCCGACTCCGCTCTCCGCAACGGCGAGCAGACCACGTTGCGGCGCGCAGCCGCGAGCGCGCGTGGTGCGGGCAGCGCGAAGGTCCGCAGGCTCGCGGCGGCGGCGCGCGGCGAGCCCGCCAATCCGTTCGAGTCCGTGACCCGGGCGATCGCCTCCACCGTGGAGGGACTCTCCCTCGAGCCACAGGTCGTCATCAGCAGCGACCACGTCTGGGCCCAACCCGACCTGGTCGACGTCCACCTGCGAGGGGTCGTGGAGTGCGAGTCCTTCGAGTTCCACAGCAAGCGGGAGAGTCTGCGCAAGGACGTGCGCCGCTACAGCCTGCTCGTGGCCGACGGCTGGTGGGTCCTCCGCTTCATCTGGGAGGACGTGATGCACCGACCCGAGTGGGTCCACGAGGTGATGACCCGCGCGGTGGCGCGCGCACTCGCACTGGCAGAACCTCACTCGGCGCCACGCCTCGCCGCGTGAGCCGCGGCCGAGCGGAGGGTTCTGCCAGCGCGGGTGCGACTCAGGCCAGGTCGAGGCCGGGATAGAGCGGGTGCTTCTCCAGCATCTCGGCGGAGGCGGCGTGCACCCGGTCGGCCACGCCGTCGCCCAGCGTGTAGGACGCCTTGGACGGCGCACCGGCCGACGTGGTGCCGGGCTCGGTGTTGGAGAGCACCTCGATCATCAGCTCGGCGACCCGGTCGAACTCGTCGTGGCCGAAGCCGCGGGTGGTGAGCGCGGGGGTGCCGATCCGGATGCCGGAGGTGTACCAGGCGCCGTTGGGGTCGGCGGGGATCGAGTTGCGGTTGGTGACCACGCCGGCGTCCAGGAGCGCGGACTCGGCCTGCCGCCCGGTGAGTCCGAACGAGGAGACGTCGAGCAGCACGAGGTGGTTGTCGGTGCCCCCGGTGACCAGGTTCGCGCCGCGCTTGAGGAAGCCCTCGGCCAGGGACTGGGCGTTGTCGGCCACGCCCTGGGCGTAGGTGCGGAACTCCGGCTGCCGGGCCTCGGCCAGCGCGACCGCCTTGGCGGCCATCACGTGCGAGAGCGGGCCGCCGAGCACCATCGGGCAGCCGCGGTCGACCGAGGGCGCGAGCTCCTCGGTGGCCAGCACCATGCCGCCGCGCGGGCCGCGCAGCGACTTGTGCGTGGTGGTGGTGACGATGTGCGCGTGCGGGACCGGGTCCTCGTCGCCGGTGAAGACCTTGCCGGCGACCAGCCCGGCGAAGTGCGCCATGTCCACCATCAGCGTCGCGTCCACCTCGTCGGCGATCTCGCGCATCTTGGCGAAGTTCACCCGCCGGGGATAGGCGGAGTAGCCGGCGACGATCACCAGCGGCTGGAACTCCCGCGCCTTGGCCCGCACCGCGTCGTAGTCCAGCAGCCCGGTCTCCGGGTCGGTGCCGTACTGCTGCTGGTGGAACATCTTGCCGCTGATGTTGGGGCGGAAGCCGTGGGTGAGGTGGCCGCCGGCGTCCAGGCTCATCCCGAGCAGCCGCTGGTTGCCGAACTCCGAGCGCAGGCTCTCCCAGTCCTCCTCGGTGAGCTCGTTCACGTTCTTCGCGCCGAACTTCTGCAGCCACGGCCCCTCGACCCGGTGGGCCAGGATCGACCAGAACGCCACCAGGTTGGCGTCGATCCCCGAGTGCGGCTGCGCATAGGCGTACGGCGCCCCGAACAGCTCGCGGGCGTGCTCGGCCGCCACCGACTCGACGGTGTCGACGTTCTGGCAGCCGGCGTAGAAGCGGTGGCCGACCGTGCCTTCGGCGTACTTGTCGCTGAACCAGGTGCCCATGGTCATCAGCACCGCGGGAGACGCGTAGTTCTCACTCGCGATCAGCTTCAGCGACTCGCGCTGGTCGGTGAGCTCCTGGCGGGTCGCCTCGGCGATCCGGGGCTCCACGCTCTCGATCACCGAGAGCATCTGCTGGTAGGTGCTGCTGAGCAGGGGGGCGTCGGTCATGGCGCAACCCTAGTCACGCGACTCGGCCCCCGCCGAGACGGTTCGCGGAGCGATCTCGCGACGTGATCTGGGTCGCATCCGCGCCGCTCCCCCGCGGGGCGAAGCGAGTCTTGTCCGAATCGTGGACGCCATGTTCACATCATGAGATCTCGGGTTGTGGGACCCCCGTCCGCTCCCTGAGACTTCTGGACATGATCACTGCGGCAACCACCAAGTTCCTCGTGGCCCGGCGCCACGTGGACCTCGGTCGCACCCGCAGCATGATGTGTTGGCCCCGCTGACCCGCCCCAGACAAGCCACTGTCCATCGGGCGCCGGTCGCAGGCCAGCAGCATCCTCAGCGTCGAGGAGCCGGCCAGTCGCGGCATGCGCGTCTCCCCACGCCACAAGGACCTCCTCGTGAACGCACCGAACCCCGCCAGCACCGCTCAGGGCTCCACCGCCGGACCCGACACCCGCCCCGCCGCGGCCACCGGGCCCGGCCGTCCCAAGTCGAGCCGTCCCCGCCCCAAGAAGGGCGAGGGCCAGTGGGCGCTGGGCTACCGCGAGCCGCTGAACAAGAACGAGCAGACCAAGAAGGACGACGACCCGCTCAACGTCCGCGACCGGATCCTGCACATCTACTCCCGCCGCGGCTTCGACTCTATCGACCCCGCCGACCTGCGCGGCCGGTTCCGCTGGATGGGCCTCTACACCCAGCGCGCTCCCGGCTTCGACGGCGGCAAGACCGGCCAGGTCGCCGAGGAGGAGCTGGACGACCGCTACTTCATGATGCGGGTCCGCACCGACGGCGCGGTCCTGGGCGCGGACGCGCTGCGCGCCCTGGGTGGCATCTCCACCGACTTCGGCCGCAACACCGCCGACATCACCGACCGCAACAACATCCAGTACCACTGGATCGAGATCGAGAACGTCCCCGAGATCTGGAACCGGGTCGACGCGGCCGGGCTCACCACCCTGGAGGCCTGCGGCGACTCCCCGCGCGGCTTCCTGGGCTCGCCGGTGGCCGGGATCGCCAAGGACGAGATCATCGACGGCACCGAGGCGCTCGCCGAGATCAAGCGCCGCTACATCGGCAACCCGGACTTCTCCAACCTCCCGCGGAAGTTCAAGACCGCGCTGACCGGGCACCCCAGCCACGACGTGGCGCCCGAGGTGAACGACGTCTCCTTCGTGGGCACCGTCCACCCCGAGCACGGCCCCGGCTTCGACCTGTGGGTCGGCGGCGGGCTGTCCACCAACCCGATGCTCGCCCAGAAGCTGGGCGTGTGGATCCCGGTCGACGAGGTCGCCGACGCCTGGGAGGGCGTGATCTCGATCTTCCGCGACTACGGCTACCGCCGGCTGCGCTCGCGCGCCCGGCTGAAGTTCCTGGTCGCGGACTGGGGGGTGGAGAAGTTCCGCGAGGTGCTGGAGAGCGAGTACCTCCACCGCACCCTGGTCGACTGCCCCTCCCCCGAGGCGCCGGCCGTCCAGGGCGACCACATCGGCGTGCACGAGCAGAAGGACGGCCGCTTCTACGTCGGCGCGACCCCGCTGGTCGGCCGGATCGACGGCACCACGCTGACCGCGCTCGGCGACCTGGTGGAGAAGTACGACGCCGACGGCGCCCGGCTCACGGCGTACCAGAAGCTGGTGGTGATCGGCGTCGACGGCACCGACACCGACGCCTTCGTCGAGGATCTCGAGCGGATCGGGCTCACCGCGCGGCCGAGCAACTGGCGACGGACCACGATGGCCTGCACCGGCATCGAGTTCTGCAAGCTGGCGATCGTCGACACCAAGGAGCGGGCGCGGCGCCTGGTCACCGAGCTGGAGCAGCGCTTCCCCGACCTCGAGGTGCCGATCTCGGTCAACGTCAACGGCTGCCCCAACGCCTGCGCCCGGACCCAGGTCGCCGACATCGGGCTCAAGGGCCAGCTCGTCATGGACGAGAGCGGCCAGCAGGTCGAGGGCTTCCAGGTCCACCTCGGCGGCGGCCTCGGGCTCGAGGCGGGCTTCGGTCGCAAGCTGCGCGCCCACAAGGTGACCAGCGCCGGGCTGGACGACTACGTCACCAACGTCGTCCGGGCCTTCCTGGCCGAGCGCCACGACGACGAGTCCTTCGCCCAGTGGGTCGGCCGCGCGGACGACGCCGTACTCCGAGGCGAGGCCGTGCTGGAGGAGGCGGGCGTATGAGCGAGCGAGCCTTCCCGACCCTGTGCCCCTACTGCGGGGACGAGGACCTGCGCCCCCACGAGGTCGAGGACGCCGACGGCCAGGTCACCTCGCCGCACGGGTCGTGGGCCTGCCGGTCCTGCCTGCGGGCCTTCAGCCTGAAGATGCTCGGGCAGATCCGGCCGCCCGCCGGCGTCACCAACGACCAGGGGGTGCGCGCATGACCGCCGCCACGACTCTCACCGCCCGCGCCAATCGCGGGAGCCTGACCGAGGGGCGCAGCCCCGAGGAGCTGCGCGAGATCGTCTCCCACGTCGGCGCCGAGCTGGAGCTGGCTCCGGCCGAGAACATCGTCGAGTGGGCCGTCGCCACCTTCGGCGAGCGGTTCTGCGTCACCTCCTCGATGGCCGACGGCGTGCTGGCGCACGTGGCCTCGCGCGTCGCCCCGGGCATCGACGTGGTGTTCCTCGACACCGGCTACCACTTCGCCGAGACCATCGGGACCCGCGACGCGATCGCCGCGACCCTGCCGGTCACCGTGCGGACCGTCGAGCCGCGGCAGACCGTGGCCGAGCAGGACGCGGAGCACGGCAGGGACCTCTTCGCCCGCGACCCCGACCTGTGCTGCAGCCTGCGCAAGGTGGAGCCGCTGTCCCGGATGCTCGGCGGCTACGACGCGTGGGCGACCGGCCTGCGTCGTGCCGAGACCCGCAACCGGGTCGTCGCCCCGGTCGTCGGCTGGGACGAGAAGAAGCAGAAGGTCAAGGTCAGCCCGCTGGCGCGCTGGAGCGACGAGGACGTCGAGCGGTACGTCGCCCAGCACGGCATCCTGCTCAACCCGCTGGTGCACGACGGCTACCCCTCCATCGGCTGCCAGCCCTGCACCCGCCGGGTCGCCCCCGGGGAGGACCCGCGCAGCGGCCGCTGGGCCGGCACCGAGAAGACCGAGTGCGGGATCCACCTGTGACCCGCCGTACCCACCCCGATCCCGCCGACACCGTCGTCGGCTCTCCACGACACGCCCGTACGGGCACGAACACGCAAGGAGGTCAGCGCTGATGGCCGCACCCGCCCTCATCGCCCTCGCCCACGGCAGCCGCGACCCCCGGTCCGCCGAGACGATCACCGCCCTGGTCGACGAGGTCAAGAGCCTGCGTCCCGACCTGCGGATCGAGGCCGCGTTCCTCGAGCTCTCCAAGCCGTCCTTCGCCACGGTCGTCCGCAAGCTGGTGCGCGCCGGCCACGACGAGATCGTGGTGGTGCCGCTGCTGCTGACCGAGGCCTACCACGCCAAGGTCGACGTCCCCCAGATCCTCGCCGAGGCCCAGGCCGAGCACGAGGGCCTGCGGATCGGCGCGACCGGCGTCCTCGGCCTCGAGGCCTGCTTCCTGAAGATCCTGGACGAGCGGATGCGGACCGCGCTCAAGCAGGCCCGCGTCCGCGAGCTCGACGCGCTCGTGCTCGCCGGCGCCGGCTCCTCGGACTCGCTGGCCAACCAGGCCGTCGCCCGGCTGGCCCGGGTCTGGGGCACCCACCACAAGCTGCCGGTCACCGCGGCGTTCGCGTCGGCGGCTCCCCCGGCGGCCGGCGAGGCGGTGCGCGCCTTCCGGGCCGAGGGCAAGCGGCACGTGGCCGTCGCCTCGCTCTTCCTGGCGCCGGGCCTGCTGCCCGACCGGGTGCGCGAGCTGGCACTGGAGGCCGGAGCGGTCGCGGTCTCCGACCCGCTGGGCGCGCACCCCGAGGTCGCCCGGATCGTGCTGGCGCGCTACCTCGTGGGCGCGCTGGAGCTGGTGCCCGTCTGACCCGCAGGCTCAGCGGACCAGCCGGTCGACCAGTCGGGTGAGGCAGGCGGCGGGGTCGTCGGTGATGCCCCCGTGCACCGGTCCGGGGCGTACGACGGTGCTGCGGGGCGCCCGGACGAAGCCGAACCGCTGCCCCAGCGGCGACCGGCCGGCGGCGCCGGCGGTGTCCTCGCCGCGGCACACCGCCGCGACCCAGGCGAGCGCCTCGTCCACCCGGGCCGGGTCCAGGCCGGGCGCCAGCGCCCGGATCCGGCCGGGGTCGACGTGGTGCTCGGCGCCCAGGAAGCCGGCCTCCTCGCAGTAGAGCACCACCCCGACGTTGAGGAACTCCTCGCGATCGGCCCGCGGCACGCAGCGCAGGACGACGTACTGGTAGGGCAGGCTCATCGGGCCGCCTCCGGCAGCCAGTCCGAGCTGTCCAGCCGCGCGCGCAGGAAGGCGGCGTACGCCTCGCGGACCTGCTCGGGCTCGGTGTCGGGTACGCCGGCCAGCCAGTCGTCGGGCACGTCGGCCACCACCTGCTCGATCGCGGCGCCGCGCAGCCGGTCGCGCAGCGCGGCGTCCACCTCGCCCAGGCGCGGGACGAGGTCGCCGAACACGTGGTCGTCGGCACTCCACGGCTGGCGGGCGAAGCGGGCCGGGTCGGTCAGGCCACCCGCCCAGGCGTGGTGGAAGTAGAGCGACGCCCCGTGGTCGATCAGCCAGAGCCGGCCGTGCCAGACCAGCAGGTTGGGGTTGCGCCAAGACCGGTCGACATTGGCGATGAAGGCGTCGAGCCACAGGGTGCGCAGCGCGAGCTCCTCCCCCTCCGGCCCCAGTGCCTCCCGGCCGTCGAAGCCGAACGCGCCCGGCAGGAAGTCGATCCCGAGGTTCAGCCCAACGCTCGCGGTCAGCAGATCCTGGACCTCCTCGTCCGCCTCGTAGCGCGCGATCTCCGGGTCGAGGTCGAGGACCGCCAGCTCCGGCGTCGGCAGCTCGAGGTGCCGGCACAGGCCGGTGACGAGCACCTCCGCGGCGAGCACCCGGATCCCCTGCCCCGCCCCGCGGAACTTGCACACCCAGGTGCCGAGGTCGTCCCCCTCGACGATGCCGGGCAGGCTGCCTCCCTCGCGGAGCGGGGTGACGTAGCGCGTGACCCGCACCTGCGGGATCACGCGATCGGGTCCTCCTCGAGCAGCCGACGGCGCTGCTCGTCCACGTCGAAGTCGGCGGCCGGCCACTGCGGATCCATCTGCTCCAGGGTCTCGCGGAGCAGGGTCGCGATCGCCCAGTTGCGGTACCACTTGCGGTCGCTGGGGATGAGGTACCAAGGCGCAGCCGCGGTGCTGCACCGCTGCAGCGCGACCTCGTAGGCCTCCTGGTAGTCCGCCCACATCGACCGCTCGTCGATGTCGCCGGGGTTGAACTTCCAGTACTTCGTCGGGTCGTCGAGCCGCGCGAGCAGCCGCTCCTTCTGCTCCTCCGGGGAGATGTGCAGGAAGCACTTCACGATCGCCACGCCGCTCTTGGCGAGCTCCGCCTCGAAGCGGTTGATCGCGTCATAGCGACGGGTGATCGCCGACTTCGTGGTGAGCTCACGCACCCGCGCGATCAGCACGTCCTCGTAGTGCGACCGGTCGAAGACCCCGACGATGCCGGGCTCGGGCAGGGCCCGACGGATCCGCCAGAGGAAGTCGCGCCGGCGCTCCTCGGCGGTGGGGGTCTTGAAGGAGGTGATCTTGACGCCCTGGGGGTCCATCAGGCCGACCGAGTGGCGCAGCACGCCGCCCTTGCCGGAGGTGTCCATGCCCTGGAGCACCAGGAGCACGCTGCGGGCCTTGCTCGACGTACGCCCGTCGGCGAACAGCCGCTCCTGCAGCTCGGCCAGCGGGTCGCCCGCGGCGGCGAGCGCGGCCTTGCCGGCGACCTTGTCCCCGTCGAAGCCCGGGGTCGCGCTCGGGTCGTGCTGGCTGAGGTCGACCTTGCGTCGCGCGGGGAGCTTCAGCAGCGTGCGCAGGGACTCACCGGTCGGGCCGCCGCGGCCCTCCTCGATCTCCAGGACGGGTACGACGGCCTCGGCCGCGGCGCGCTGGGAGAGCTCGGTGGCGTGCTCGGCGGCGTCCTGGCGGGCCAGCTTGGCCGCCTTCTTCGCCTCCTTGGCCGCCTTCTTCTCCTTGGCCTTGTCCTTGGCCTTCTTCGCGGCCTTCTTGTCCAGCTTCTCCTGCTGCGCCGGCTTGTCGGCCTTGGACTTCTTCTGCTTCTTCTTGTCCTTGTCCTTCTTGCCCATGCGCCCCACCCTAGTCAGACCGCGCCGCGCGCTCCTCCCCCGAAAGGCTCGGGTGGGCCCTCGGCTCCTTGCGAGCCGGCCCACGGTAGGGCACCTCAGCCGAGCACCCGTGCCACGTCGAGGCTGCAGCCGACCGCGGTCGCGACCGAGCCGTCGCGCTGGGGCTCGTCGAACCAGGTGCCCTCGACGAAGCCGGCCTTCTCCAGCACACGCAGGGAGGCGGCGTTGCGATGGTCGGGCGCGGCGAAGAACGAGCCGGCCTCGGGGAAGCGCTGCCGGGCCCGGAGCATCCATGCCCACAGCAGCCGGACGCCGAGACCGCGGCCGACCCACTCCGGCTCGCCGATCGCGTAGTCCACTCCCACGGCGTCCGGGTCGGGGGTCAGCAGCGGGAAGTCGGGGTGGTCGCGCACGCGGTAGTCCTGCACGAACCCGACCGAGCGGCCGTTGGCCTCCACCACCCACATCCGGGTCGGCGTCATCCCGTCGATCCGGGGGCCGTACGCCTCGGTGACCGCCTCCAGCGACGGCTCGCCGTCGGCGGCCCACCAGCGACGCAGGTGCGGCTGTTCGCGCCACTGCGTGACGACGGGCAGGTCGCCGCGGGTCATCGGGCGCAGCAGCACCACGAGGTCGTGGTCGATCGCGAAGCGCTTGACCTCGCCGGAGAGGTCGACCGGGACGGGCTCGGCGTGTGCGCTGCCGCAGGTACGGCGAGCCGCGTCGGCCCAGGACTCGCCGTCCCGGACCACGCCGTCGTACTCGTGGCCCCGGTTGGCCACCACCAGCCGCGTCGTCACCCGGCGATCCTCCCAGCGGCCGGAGTCAGGTGTCGAGGAGCTCCTGGCTCTCCTCCTGCTCGCCCAGCTCCTCGCGGACCACGCGCCAGGCCAGCCCGGGAGCGTGCCCCTTGCGGGCGAGCATGCCGACCAGCCGCCGGGTCGCGGTCGCGTGGTCGACCCGCTGCAGGCCGCGCAGCTTCTTGCGGACCAGCGCCCGTGCGGCCGCCTCCTCGGCGTCCGGGTCGACCTCGTCGAGCGCCTCGCGGGCGACCTCGTCGTCGATCCCCTTGCGTCGCAGCTCCTGGGCCAGCGCGCGACGCCCCAGCCCCTTGCCGGGCTGGCGGCTGCCGATCCAGGAGCGGGCGAAGGCCTCGTCGTCGACCAGGCCGACCTCCTCGAACCGGTCCAGCAGCGCCGCGGCGAGGCCGTCGGGGACGCCCTTGCTGCGCAGCTTGGTCTCCAGCTCGTGCCGGGACCGGGCCTGGCCGGTCAGCTGGTCGAGCAGGATCTTCCGCGCGACCGACTCCTGGTCGGCCTCGGCGTCCTCCTCGACCGGCCGGGCGGGCGGGTCCTGGTCCGGCGGCGCGTCGCCGCCGGTCCAGGCACTCACCCCGAGGCCGACATCACCCCGCCAGGGGTCCCGCTCAGAAGTCACCGACACCGATCGGCTCGTCGGAGAGCTCCTCGGCCGGCTGGTCGACCTGCGGCGTGACGCCGAGCTTCTCCAGGATCTTCTTCTCCAGCTCGTTGGCCAGATCGGGGTTGTCCCGCAGGAAGGTGCGGGCGTTCTCCTTGCCCTGGCCCAGCTGGTCGCCGTCGTAGGTGTACCAAGCACCGGCCTTGCGGACCAGGCCGGCCTCGACGCCGACGTCGATCAGGCCGCCCTCGCGGGAGATGCCGCGGCCGTACATGATGTCGAACTCCGCCTGCTTGAACGGCGGGGCCACCTTGTTCTTCACGACCTTGACCCGGGTCCGGTTGCCGACCATGTCCTGGCCGTCCTTGAGGGTCTCGATCCGGCGCACGTCCAGGCGCACGGAGGAGTAGAACTTCAGCGCCCGGCCACCGGTGGTGGTCTCCGGGGAGCCGAACATCACGCCGATCTTCTCGCGCAGCTGGTTGATGAAGATCGCGGTGGTGCCCGAGCCGTTGAGGGCACCGGTCATCTTCCGCAGCGCCTGGCTCATCAGGCGGGCCTGCAGGCCGACGTGGCTGTCGCCCATCTCGCCCTCGATCTCCGCGCGCGGCACCAGGGCGGCCACGGAGTCGATGACGATCAGGTCGAGCGCGCCGGAGCGGATCAGCATGTCGGCGATCTCGAGCGCCTGCTCACCGGAGTCCGGCTGGGAGACCAGCAGGGCGTCGGTGTCCACGCCGAGGGCCTTCGCGTACTCCGGGTCGAGCGCGTGCTCGGCGTCGATGAACGCCACGATGCCGCCGGCCCGCTGGGCGTTCGCGACCGCGTGCAGCGCGACCGTGGTCTTTCCCGACGACTCCGGGCCGTAGATCTCCACGACGCGACCGCGCGGGAGACCGCCCAGGCCGAGCGCGATGTCGAGCGAGATCGCGCCGGTGGGGATCACCTCCAGCGGCGCCCTGGTCTCGTCGCCCAGTCGCATGACCGAGCCCTTGCCGAACTGCCGCTCGATGTTGGCGAGAGCGGCGTCCAGTGCCTTCTCGCGGTCTCCACCAGCCATGGTGTCTCCTCGTTGTCTCGTCGTGTGCCAGGTACGCCTTCGACGCTAGAGCGCTCCACCGACAGTGTCGGTAGGACCAGCGGGCCCTTGTGGAGAACCGCTCCCCGCGTCGTACCTGTGGACAGCACACTAGTACGAACAACTGTTCGATCTGCGCGCCCCGCCCGGCGTGTCGTACGGCGACCCCGCGGCTCAGGCGGGCGCGACCCGATCGCCGCGCAGCGACAGCACCCCCGCGGCTACGACACCGGCGGCCAGCACCCCGGCCAGCAGGGTGAGCACCGGGTAGCCGCCCGCGGCCATCACCAGCCCCGACAGGCCGCCCGCGGCGGCCGCGGTGAGGCTCATCGCCACGTCCGCACTGCCCTGCACGTCGGTGCGCGTGGCCAGCGGCGAGTGGTCGGCGACCAGGGTCGCGGCCGCCACGGTCGCGCACGACCAGCCGAGGCCGAGCAGGAACAGCCCGGCGAAGATCAGCGGCGAGCTCCCCTCCGGCGAGCGCCCGGCGCACAGCAGCGCCACCAGCAGCAGGACCCCGCCACCCGCGAGCACCCGGCCCCGGCCGACCCGGTCGCAGGCCCAGCCGACCACCGGGGAGAACGC
Source organism: Nocardioides rotundus (assembly GCF_019931675.1). GTDB lineage: Bacteria > Actinomycetota > Actinomycetes > Propionibacteriales > Nocardioidaceae > Nocardioides > Nocardioides rotundus. The sequence continues at coordinate 1,441,645 of NZ_CP082922.1, read as the reverse complement.
GAACATCCCGAGCACGTGGACGGAGATGACCACGCCGATCACCTCGAGCCCGGCGCCACCGTGCTCCATGTGCAGGGGCGTCATCACCATCACCGAGATCATCACCGCATGCGCCAGGGACATCCCGGCGACGGCCGCCCCGACCACAGGCCGCTCCCGGACCACCGCGAGTGCCCGGCCCCACGACGTACCCGACGAGGCCGCCGGGACGTGACCGCCGGCCTCGCGGGCGAGGAGCAGCGGGTCCGGGCGCAAGAAGACGGCCAGCACCGCCGCCGCGGCCACCATCGCGACCGCGCCGATCAGGAACGGCCCGGTGAGCGCGGGGATCCCGAGCGTGGCGCTGAGCCGCCCCGCGGGGCCGGTGAGGTTCGGCCCGAGGACCGCGCCGATCGTGGTCGCCCAGACGACCAGCGAGAGCGCCCGGCCGCGGTGGTGGTCCTCGGCAAGGTCGGTGGCGGCGTACCGCGCACCCTGGTTGGCCGCCGTGGTGGCGCCCAGCAACACCGCCCCGGCGAGCAACACCGTCATCGACCCGAGCACGCCCGCGAGCACGGCCAGCAGCGCGCCCGCCGCGCCGGCGACGTACCCCAGCACCAGCCCGACCCGGCGCCCGCGCCGGCCCATCACCCTCGCCAACAGGTAGGCGAAGACGGCGGTGCCGAGCACCTGGAAGGTCTGCGCGAGACCGGCGTAGCGCTCGGACCCCGAGAGCTCCAGCGCCAGCAGGGAGGCGGTGGCGATGCCGATGGTGATGCCCATCGCGCCGACCGCCTGGCCGGCGACCAGCGTGCGCACGGTGCGGCGCTGCGCGGCCGCCAGGTCGGGACGGACGCCCGCCGGCGCGGTCACCGGTCCCGCTCGGGCAGCTCGAGCGCGGCCCACACGGCCCGCCACACCTCCTTGGGCGGCACGCCCGCGTCCAGCGCCTCGACCGGCGTCCGCGAGCCGAGCGCGGACAGCACCTGGGACTCGGCCCAGTGGCGGTGGTACGACGCGCCCAGCGCACGCTCCATCCGCGCCCAGAACTCCGTGTGCCTCATCGTCTCCCCCACACCTCCAGCCATCGGTCGTCTCGCAGCCCGTCCGCCCGGTCCACCCGTCGCGCGGGCGAGCTCACCGCCGCATCCTCGCAGACCTCGGTGGGCCAGGATGGGTGCGTGCCGATCCGACCCGCCACTGCAGCCGACGTACCCGCGATCGCCGCGATCTATGACCACCACGTCGAGCACTCGGTCGCCACGTTCGACCTCGAGCCGCAGGGCGAGGCGCTCTGGCAGGAGAAGGTCGACGCGGACGAGGCCGGCACCCACCTCCTGGTGGCCGAGGAGGAGGGTGCCGTCGCCGGCTTCGCCTACTCCTCGCCGTTCCGCCAGCGGCCGGCGTACTCCGGGACCCGGGAGACCTCGATCTACCTCTCGCCCGAGGCGGGCGGCCGGGGGCTCGGTCGGCAGCTGTACGGCGCCCTCCTGGAGCGGCTCGCCGCCGACGGGATCCACACGGTGATCGCGGTCGTCGCCCAGCCCAATCCCGCCTCCACCGCGCTGCATCGGCGGTGCGGCTTCACCGAGGTCGGCACGCTGCGCGAGGTCGGCCGCAAGCACGGGCGGCTGGTGGACATCACCTGGTGGCAGCGGCACCTGCGGGACTCGCCTGCTACGCCGCCCCGCTCGGCTACCCCGCCTCTCGGATGAGAGGTAGCCAGGCCACCTCACCAGCCGCGGTTCAGGTGGCTGGGCTACCCCCTGTCGGCCGGCCGCAGAAGGAGCGGGCGGGCCTCAGGTGAGCAGCAGCGCCGCCAGCCGGCGGCGTACCAGCCAGAGGCCGAGCAGGCCCATGGCGGCCAGGTAGACCACCGACACCAGGCTCCCCCAGCCGACGGCGCCGGTGGTGAGCTCGCGGCACAGCACGACGCCGCGGTAGAGCGGCGTCAGCTCCACCACCCAGCGCAGCCAGTCCGGGAAGGCGGTGACGGGGAAGAACGTCGCGGAGAACAGGAACATCGGCAGCTGGATCAAGGTGATCTTGTCGAAGTCCTGCCAGCTGGTCATGAAGGTCGTCAGCCCCATGCAGACCGCGGAGAACGCGAACCCGATCAGCAGCGCGGCGGGCAGCGCGAGCAGCGCCCACCACGACTGGATCAGCCCCATCGCCAGCATGACGACCAGGAAGCCGGCGGAGTAGGCACCGCCGCGCAGGTTGCCCCAGAGGATCTCCCCGCGGGCGATGTCGGGCACCCGCAGCGGCGTGGCCAGGATCTGGTCGTAGAGCTTCTCGTAGCGCAGCTTGAAGAACACGTTGAACGTGGAGTCCATCAGGGCGCCGTTGAAGGCGCTGGCCGCGAGCATCCCCGGCGCGACGAAGGCGGCGTAGGGCACCTGCTCGCCGCCCACGGTGAAGGAGCCGATGAGCTGCCCGACGCCGATGCCGATGGAGAACAGGAAGAACACCGGCTCCAGGAAGCCGGTGAGGAAGAGCTTCCACTCAGCCTTGTAGGTGATGTAGTTGCGCTGCACCAGCAGCCAGGTCGCCTGCCACGGCGTGAGCGGCGAGACGGGCGTGCGGTCGGGGGTCAGGCTGCTCATCAGTCGGTCACCCGCTTCCGCAGGCCAGTCACCGAGAGCCACGTCCCGAGCGCCAGCAGGGCCAGCAGGACGACCACGTTGACGGCGGCCACGGACCAGTCGACCTGCCCGACGGTGAACATCCGGGACAGGTTCACCCCCTGCCACAGCGGGGTCAGCCGGGCGATCGCCGCGCCCACGGGGCCGAGGTTGTCCACCGGGAAGAACGCCCCGGAGAAGAGGAACAGCGGGAAGACCACCAGCCGGAAGAACACCCCGAAGCCGGCCTCGCTGCGCATCCGGATGCTCATCGCGTAGGTCAGCGCCCCGCAGGCCGCACCGGTCAGCACCTGCGCGAGGAACGCCACGAACGGCCCCCACCAGGTGGTGAACAGCCCGAACGGCGCGAGCACCAGCATGAACACGCCGCACGCGCTCGCCACCCGCGCGGTCATGAACAGCAGGTGTGCGATCGCGACGTGCGCGGGCGTCAGCGGCGTGGCGAGCTGGCTGAAGTAGACCTTGTGCCACTTCACCGCACCCATGACGGGGTACGTCGTCTCGCCCACGGCGGTCTGCATGGCGTGCGCGCTCACCAGCCCGGGCACGACGAACGCGAGGTAGCTGTCCGCCCCCTCGAGCGTGGACGGGTCACCGGCGATGAAGCCGCCGAGGATCACGCCCATCGCCACGACGTAGAAGATCGGGCTGACGAACGAGCTGATGATCGACGCCTTCCAGGTGCGCCGATAGACCGTCCACCAGTAGTCGCGCTGGCGCGCCAGGCCCTCCCACAGCGTCAGGTCGCGGGGCTCCCCCGTGGTCGTGTCCCGCGCGTCGCGGGTCGGGCCGGTCGTCGCCATCACTCCACCAGCGTCCGTCCGGTCAGCCGGAGGAACACGTCCTCCAGCGTCGAGCGCCGCACCAGCACCGCGAGCGGCTGCAGGCCGCGCTCGTGCGCCCGCGCGACCACCTCCTCGCCGTCGCCGCTGTAGACCAGCAGCCGGTCGGGCAGCACCTCGACCCGCTCCCCCAGGTCGGCGACCTGCTCGACCAGGCCCTCGTGCTCGCCGACCCCGAAGCGCAGCTCGGCGACCTCCCTGGTGGAGTGCTCGCGGATCAGCTCCAGCGGCGATCCCTGCGCCACGATCTCGCCGCGGTCGATGACCACCAGCCGGTCGCACAGCTGCTCGGCCTCGTCCATGTAGTGCGTGGTGATCGCCAGCGTCACGCCCGCCTGCTTGAGCCGGTAGAGCTGGTCCCACAGCACGTGCCGTGCCTGCGGGTCCAGACCCGTCGTGGGCTCGTCGAGCAGCAGCAGGTCGGGCCGGTTGATCAGCGACCGGGCGATGGTCAGCCGCCGCTTCATCCCGCCGGAGAGGTCCTCCACCTTCGCCTTGGCCCGCTCGGTGAGGTTGGCGAAGTCCAGCAGCTCGTCGGTGCGCTCGGCCGCCACCGCCTTCGGCAGCCCGAAGTAGCGGCCGTAGACGAACAGGTTGTCGCGCACGTTCAGCTCGTTGTCCAGCGTGTCCTCCTGCGGGCACACGCCGAGCCGGGCGCGGATCGCCGAGCCGTGCTCGGCCGGGTCCATCCCGAGCACCGTCAGCTCCCCCGAGCTCACCGGCGAGACCGAGGCGATCATCCGCATGGTGCTGGACTTCCCGGCACCGTTGGGGCCGAGGAAGCCGAACGCCTCGCCGCGGAGGACGTCCAGGTCGATGCCGCGCACCGCCTCGAAGTCGCCGAACCGCTTGCGCAGGTCGCGGGCGCGGATCATCACGTCGGTGTCGGGGTCGGTCACGGTCACGGTCACGAACCCTAGGCGCAGCCGCCGACACCGGGGAACCGAGATTCGAGTACGGCGCGCCAGCGGGTGCCGCGCCGGCCGGATCCGCGCAAGGATGAGCCCATGTCCACCGATGCATCCGATGCCACCACCGCCCTGCGCTCCGCTCGCGACCGGCTGCTGGAGCAGCGCGAGAGCTACGACGACGCGATCGAGGGGTTCGCCTGGCCCGACGTCGGCGACTGCTTCAACTTCGCCCACGACTGGTTCGAGCCGTTCGCCCGCGGCAACGACGCGCCGGGCCTGGTGATCGTGGAGGAGGACGGCGCGCGGGCGTCGTACTCCTTCGACGAGCTCGCCCGCCGCTCCGACCAGGTCGCGGCGATGCTGCGCGAGCAGGGCATCGGCCCCGGCGACAGCGTCATCGTCATGCTCGGCAACCAGGTCGAGCTGTGGGAGACGATGCTGGCGATCATCAAGCTGGGCGCGGTGATCATGCCGACCACGACCGCCGCACCGCCGGCCGAGCTCGCCGACCGGGTGCAGCGCGGGGAGGCGCGCGCGGTCGTCTGCAACGCCTCCGACACCGGCAAGTTCGCCGACCTCGACGTCGAGCTGCACCGCTTCGCCGTGGGTGAGCGGACCGAGGGCTGGCTGGAGTACGCCGCCGCCTACGACCGCGCCGAGGAGCCGGTCGAGCACCCCGGCAACGGCACGACCGACCGGCTGCTCCTCTACTTCACCTCCGGCACCACGTCGCGGCCCAAGCTGGTCGAGCACACCCACCGCTCCTACCCCGTCGGGCACCTCTCGACCGTCTACTGGCTCGGCCTGCAGCCCGGCGACGTGCACCTCAACATCTCCAGCCCCGGCTGGGCCAAGCACGCCTGGTCGAACTTCTTCGCCCCCTGGCTGGCCGAGGCGACCGTGCTGGTGTTCAACTACGCCCGCTTCGACGCGGCCTCGCTGCTCGGGCAGCTGGAGAACGAGGGCGTCACCACCTTCTGCGCCCCGCCGACGGTGTGGCGGATGCTCATCAACGCGGACCTGTCCGGGGGCAGGCCCTCCTCCCTGCGCGAGGCGATCGGGGCGGGCGAGCCGCTCAACCCCGAGGTGATCGCCCAGGTGGAGCGGGCCTGGGGCATGACGCTGCGCGACGGCTACGGCCAGACCGAGACCACGGCGCAGATCGGGAACACCCCCGGCCAGGAGGTCCGGCCGGGCTCGATGGGTCGCCCGCTGCCCGGCCTCCCGGTCGTGCTCGTCGACCCCAACACCGGGGAGCGCGTGGACGGCGTCGGGGAGGGCGAGATCTGCCTGGACCTGGGTGCCGAGCCGCTGCCGCTGATGACGGGATACCAGGGCGACGCGGCGCGCAACGCCGACGCGATGGCCGGCGGCTACTACCACACCGGCGACGTGGCGGCCCGCGACGAGGACGGCTACATCACCTACGTCGGCCGCACCGACGACGTCTTCAAGGCCTCCGACTACAAGGTCAGCCCCTTCGAGCTGGAGAGCGTGCTCATCGAGCACGAGGCCGTGGCCGAGGCGGCGGTGGTGCCCGCGCCCGACCCGGTGCGGCTGGCGGTGCCGAAGGCGTACGTCGCCCTCGTCGACGGTCACGAGCCGACGGCCGAGACCGCCCGCTCGATCCTGGCCTACGCGCGCGAGCACCTCCCGCCGTACCTCCGGGTGCGGCGGCTGGAGTTCTTCGAGCTGCCCAAGACCATCTCCGGGAAGATCCGGCGGGTCGAGCTGCGGCAGCGGGAGAGCGAGAACGCCGACGAGCGGATCGGCACCGAGCACCGCGACGAGGACTTCGACCTGCGCGGCAGCTGAGGGCGGGCACTGCGCGGGCGGTTGTCGGCGGCGTGAGCGAGACTGGCCCGGTGACCCCACCCACCGACGCCGCCGACGCCCTGGAGCGCTTCAGCGCGCCCACCCGGGCGTGGTTCGAGGCGGCCTTCGAGGCGCCCACGCCGGTGCAGGCCGACGCGTGGGAGGCGGTCTCGCGCGGAGCGAACGCGCTGGTCGTCGCCCCGACCGGGTCGGGCAAGACGCTGGCGGCGTTCCTCTGGGGGCTGGACCACCTGGTGCGCGAGCCCGGGTCGGGCACCCGGGTGCTCTACGTCTCCCCGCTTAAGGCGCTCGCGGTCGACGTCGAGCGCAACCTGCGCAGCCCGCTCGTCGGCATCCGGCAGACCGCCGAGCGGATGGGGCAGCCGGCGCCGGAGATCTCCGTCGGGGTGCGCTCCGGCGACACTCCCGCGGCCGAGCGCCGCCGGCTGACCAGCCGGCCGCCGGACGTGCTCATCACCACGCCCGAGTCGCTGTTCCTCATGCTCACCTCGCAGGCGCGCGAGTCGCTGCGCGACGTGGACACGGTGATCATCGACGAGGTGCACGCGGTGGCGGGCACCAAGCGCGGCGCGCACCTGGCGCTCTCGCTGGAGCGGCTCGACGAGCTGCTGGAGCGCCCCGCGCAGCGGATCGGGCTCTCGGCCACCGTGCGCCCGCTGGAGGAGGTCGCGCGCTTCCTCGGCGGCCCCACCCCGGTCGAGATCGTCGCGCCCCCGGCGCAGAAGGCCTGGGACCTGCGGGTCGTCGTGCCCGTGGAGGACATGACCGAGCCGGGAGGGTACGACGAGACCGAGGACGACCCGCAGCAAGGCCGCTCGCTCTGGCCGCACGTCGAGGAGCGGATCGCCGAGCTCATCGGGCAGCACCGCTCGACCATCGTCTTCGCCAACTCCCGCCGGCTCGCCGAGCGGCTGACCGCCCGGCTCAACGAGCTCGCCGGCGACGCCGCCGAGGAGTCCCCCGACTCCCCCGATGACCCTGGGCGCCCGCCGGCCGAGCTGATGGGCCAGGCCGGCGCCACCGAGGGCGCGGCTCCGGTGATCGCCCGCGCCCACCACGGCTCGGTCTCCAAGGAGCAGCGGGCGCTGATCGAGGACGACCTCAAGTCCGGCCGGCTGCCCGCGGTGGTGGCCACCAGCAGTCTCGAGCTCGGCATCGACATGGGCTCGGTCGACCTGGTGATCCAGGTGGAGTCGCCCCCGTCGGTGGCCAGCGGCCTGCAGCGGGTCGGCCGGGCCGGCCACCAGGTCGGCGAGGTCTCGCGCGGCGTGCTCTTCCCCAAGCACCGGGGCGACCTGCCGCAGACGGCGGTCACCGTGGAGCGGATGCGCAGCGGCGCGATCGAGGCGCTGTCGGTGCCGGCCAACCCGCTGGACGTGCTGGCCCAGCAGGTGGTGGCCACGCTGGCGATGGACTCCTGGGACGCCGACGAGCTCTTCGACCTGGTGCGGCGGGCCGCGCCGTACTCCTCCCTGCCGCGCAGCGCCTTCGACGCCGTCCTCGACCTGCTCTCGGGGCGCTACCCCTCCGACGAGTTCGCCGAGCTGCGGCCGCGGATCGTGTGGGACCGGGTGACCGGGCAGCTCACCGCACGGCCGGGCGCTCAGCGGCTGGCCGTGACCAGCGGCGGGACGATCCCCGACCGGGGGCTCTTCGGGGTCTTCCTGGTCGGTGGCGAGGGGCCGGGCCGCCGGGTGGGCGAGCTGGACGAGGAGATGGTCTATGAGTCCCGGGTCGGGGACGTGTTCGCGCTCGGCGCGACCTCCTGGCGGATCGAGGACATCACCCACGACCGGGTGCTGGTCTCGCCCGCGCCGGGCGTGCCGGGTCGGCTGCCGTTCTGGCGGGGCGACTCCCCCGGGCGGCCGGCCGAGCTGGGCCGTGCGGTCGGCGAGTTCACCCGCGCGCTGACTGCCCTGCCGGAGGAGCGCGCGCTGGAGCGGGCGCGCGAGGCGGGGCTGGACGAGTGGGCGGCCGGCAACCTGGTCGCGCACATCGCCGAGCAGCGGGAGGCCGCCGGGGTGGTGCCGGACGACCGGACCCTGCTGGTCGAGCGGTTCCGCGACGAGCTCGGCGACTGGCGGCTGGTCCTGCACTCGCCCTACGGCCTGGCGGTGCACGCCCCCTGGGCGCTGGCGATCAACGCCCGGGTGCGCGAGCGGCTGGGCGTCGAGGCACAGGCCGTCGCCTCCGACGACGGGATCGTGCTGCGGATCCCCGACACCGGCGACGAGGCGCCCACCGCCGAGCTGGTGCTGATGGACCCCGGCGAGGTCGAGGAGATCGTGACCACCGAGGTCGGCGGCTCGGCGCTGTTCGCCTCCCGCTTCCGCGAGGCGGCCGCGCGGGCGCTGCTGCTGCCCCGGCGCGATCCGGGCCGCCGGGCGCCCCTGTGGCAGCAGCGGCAGCGGGCGGCCTCGCTGCTCAGCGTCGCCGCCCAGTACCCGTCCTTCCCGATCGTGCTGGAGACCGTGCGCGAGGTGCTGCAGGACGTCTACGACCTGCCGTCGCTGCTCACCCTCGCCCGCGAGATCGAGCAGCGGCGGGTGCGGGTCGTGGAGGTCGAGACCCGGCAGCCCTCGCCGTTCGCCCGGTCGCTGCTGTTCGGCTACGTCGCGGAGTTCCTCTACGAGGGCGACTCCCCGCTGGCCGAGCGCCGGGCGGCCGCGCTGTCGCTGGACCAGGCCCTGCTGGGCGAGCTGCTCGGGCGGGCCGAGCTGCGCGAGCTGCTGGACCCCGACGTGCTGGTCGAGGTGGAGGCCGAGCTGCAGCGGCTCGACCCGGAGCGACAGGCCCGCGACGCCGAGGGGGTCGCCGACCTGCTCCGCACGATCGGGCCGCTCTCGGCCGAGGAGGTGACCGCCCGGACGGTGCCCTCCTCGCCGGTCTCCGACTGGCTCGCCGCGCTCGTGGATGCCCGGCGTGCGGTGGCGCTGCGGGTCGCCGGCGAGCAGCGGTACGCCGTCATCGAGGACGTCGCCCGACTGCGCGACGGGCTGGGCGTGGCCGTGCCGCCCGGCACCCCGGCCGCCCACCTGGAGTCCGTCGACGACCCGGTCGGCGACCTGGTGTCCCGCTACGCCCGGACCCACGGCCCCTTCACCGCCGAGGACGTGGCCGCCCGCCTCGGCCTGGGCATCGCGGTCGTCCGGCACACCCTGGCCCGGCTGTCGGCCCAGGGTCGGGTCGTCGAGGGTGAGTTCAGCCCCGGCGGCCAGGGCACCGAGTGGTGCGGCGCCGACGTGCTGCGACGGATCCGACGGCGCTCGCTGGCCCGGCTGCGCCAGGAGGTCGAGCCCGTCGAGCAGCGGGTGCTGGGCCGCTTCCTGCCCACCTGGCAGCGGGTCGGCGTCGGCCGCGGCGGGCTGCGCGGCGTCGACGGGGTGCTGGATGCGGTCGACCAGCTCGCCGGCGCGGTGGTGCCCGCCAGCGCGCTGGAGTCGCTGGTGCTGCCCGCGCGGGTGCGCGACTACCAGCCCGCGATGCTCGACGAGCTGATGGCGACCGGGGAGGTGCTGTGGGCCGGGCACGGGGCGCTGCCCGGCGAGGACGGCTGGGTCTCCCTGCACCCGGCCGACCAGGCCGAGCTGAGCCTGCCCGACCCCGGCGACCTGGAGGTCACCGAGCTGCACCGCGCCCTGCTCGACGCCCTGGAGCCGGGCGGCGCCTGGTTCTTCCGGCAGCTCGCCGACGCCGCCGGTGCTCCGGACGCCGAGGTCGCGGCCGCCCTGTGGGACCTGGTCTGGGCCGGCCGGGTCTCCGGCGACACCCTGGCACCGCTGCGGGCCCGCACCGGGGCCGGGCGCACGGCGCACCGGGGTCGCCGTACCCCTCCCCGGGCGCGGAGCGGACGCCTCGGTCGACCCGGGCGCACTCCGATGCCTCCGCGCACCGGTCCGCCCGGCACGTCGGGTCGCTGGGCGCTGCTGCCCGAGATCGAGCCGGACCGGACCCGCCGGATGCACGCCGTCGCCGAGCGGCTGCTGGAGCGGCACGGGGTGGTGACCCGAGGCGCCGTCCAGGCCGAGCGGGTGCCGGGCGGCTTCGCCGGGGTCTACTCCGTGCTCGCCGCTTTCGAGGACTCCGGCCGTGCCCGCCGCGGATACTTCGTCGACGGGCTGGGCGCGGCGCAGTTCGGCACCGTCGGGGCGATCGACCGGCTGCGCACCTTCACCGGCGAGCGCGACCCGGTCGCGGTCACGCTGGCCGCCACCGACCCGGCGAACCCCTACGGCGCCGCCCTGGCCTGGCCGGAGCGCACCGACGAGGGCGGGCACCGGCCGGGCCGCAAGGCCGGGGCCCTGGTCGTGCTGGTGGACGGCGAGCTGGTCGCCTACGTCGAGCGCGGCGGGCGCACCCTGCTCACCTGGACCGACGACGAGGCGGTGCTCACTCAGGCGTTCGGCTCGCTCGCCGAGGCCGCAGGCCGGGGTGCGCTCGGGCAGCTGGTGGTGGAGAAGGCGGACGGCGACCCGCTGCTCGGCCGACCGGACAGCCCGCTGCGGGCGGCGCTGACCGCCGCCGGCTTCGTGGCGACGCCGAGAGGGCTGCGGCTGCGTGCCTGAGGGGGACGCGGTCTGGCGCACGGCCCGGCGCCTGGACGACGCGCTGAGCGGGCAGGTGCTCACCCGCACCGACTTCCGGGTGCCCCGGCTGGCCACGGTCGACCTCAGCCGCGCCGAGGTCGTCGCCACCGTGCCCCGCGGCAAGCACCTGCTCACCCGGCTCCGGGCCGACCGGGAGCTCCGGGGAACGCGTGAGTGGAGCGTGCACACCCACCTCCGGATGGACGGCAGCTGGCGGGTGTTGCGTCCCGGGCAGCGCTGGCCGCGGCCCGGTCATCAGGCCCGGCTGGTGCTGGCCGTCCCGTCCGCGCAGGCCGTGGGGTTCCTGCTCGGCGTCGTCGAACTGCTGCCTACCGAGCGTGAGGCTGCCCTGCTGGGCCACCTCGGCCCGGACGTGCTCGGCGCCGACTGGGACCCCGCCGCCGCGGCGGCCCGGCTGGGCGCCGACCCCGCGCGCCCGGTCTTCGACGCGCTGCTCGACCAGCGCAACCTCGCCGGCGTCGGCACCATGTGGGCCGCCGAGCTGTGCTTCGCCGCCCGGGTGCACCCCCTGCGCCCCGCGGGCGAGGTCGACCTCGAGGCGCTGGTCGCGCCCGCTCCGGCTCGGATGGACCCCGAGCGCTACACCCGGCCCGAGCTGCGGGTCTTCGGGCACAAGGCGTGCACCCGGTGCCTGAGCACGATCCGGGTGCTGAAGGTCGGCCCCGCCGGTCGCCGGCGGGACGCGCACCACTGCCCGACCTGCCAGCCGGCCTGAGCCGGCGCGGGCCCGCTGTCGGCGCGGCGCTGCGTCAGGCGGCCGAGGCCACCACGTCGCCGCCGCGGCCGGCGATCTGCGGCGTGCTGATCTCCAGCGCGCGCTCCTCCAGAGCCGCCGCGGAGCTCACCTCGCGCAGCACCACCGAGAGCGGGATGTCCAGGGCCTGGCACAGCGAGCCCAGCAGCTCGGAGGAGGCCTCCTTGGTGCCGCGCTCGATCTCGGAGATGTAGCCGGGGCTCACCCGGGCCTCCTTGGAGACCTCGCGGAGCGTCATGCCGCGCTGCATCCGGGCAGCGCGCAGCGCCTCACCCAGCACCCTGCGGAAGAGCACCATGCCTGCCCACCTCTCTGCGAACGCGTCTCGCCGTGTGTCCTAACGCTACCGGAGGCCGATGACTTCCCGGGCCAGAAGCCCCAGGGAGTCGTCGGTCGCCGTGGCCTGGATCTCGCCCCGGCTCCCCTCCAGCCCCAGCAGCACCGCGCGGCTCGTCCCCGGCCCCGCGAGGCCCACCCAGACCGTACCGGCCGGCACCCCCTCGCTCGGGCCGGGCCCGGCGACCCCGGTGGTGGCGACCGACCAGGTCGTGTCGAGGAGGCGCCGTACTCCCTCGGCCATCGCGCGGGCGCACGCCTCGGAGACCACGCCGTCGCGCTCCACCACCTCCGCCGGCACGCCGAGCACGTCGACCTTCACCCGGGTCGCATAGCTCACCACCGCGCCCGCGAGGACGGCTGAGGAGCCGGGTACGGCGGTGACCGCCGCGGCCACCCGGCCCCCGGTGATGGACTCGGCCGCCGCCAGGGTCTCGCCCCGGTCGGTCAGCTCGCGCACCAGCGCCTGCGCCACGCCCTCGGACTCCTCCATGGAGGCATCGTAGGCAGCCGGTAGGTTCGGTCGACATGGCCGAGCCGATCGAGGACTACGCCGTCATCGGGGACCGCTTCACCTGCGCGCTGGTGTCCCGCCGGGGGTCGGTGGACTGGCTGTGCCTGCCCCGCTTCGACTCCCCCGCCTGCTTCGCGGCCCTGCTCGGGACCGAGGATCACGGCCGGTGGCTGCTGGCGCCCGACGACCCCCGGGCGGTCCCGGAGCGGCACTACGTCGACGGGACCTCGATCCTGCAGACCACCTGGACCACCGACGAGGGGCAGGTGAGCGTCACCGACCTGATGCCCTCGGCCAACGACCGCGCGGACCTGGTGCGGGTGGTCACGGGGGTGCGCGGACGGGTCCGGATGCGGCACGAGTGGATCGTGCGCACCTGGTACGGCGACATCGTGCCGTGGGTCTCGCGGACCCGGACGCCCGAGGGCCAGGAGGTGATCGCCGCGGTCGCCGGCCCCGACCGGTTCGTCCTGCACGGTCCGCGGCTGCCGGTGGCCGACGGGCGGCACCACGTCGACGAGTTCGACGTGACCGAGGGCGAGTCGCTGGTCTGGAGCACCGTTTGGAACCGCGCCTGGGACCCGCTGTTGGAGCCGCGCGAGGTGGAGTCGGCGCTCGCGGACTCCCGCGACGAGGAGCACTCGTGGACCTCGGCCGCGCCGGACGACGTACCCCATGCCGAGCTGGTCGCACGGTCGCTGGTGACCCTGCGCCTGATGACCCACGCCGAGACCGGGGGGATCGTCGCCGCGCCGACCACCTCGCTGCCCGAGGACTTCGGCGGGGTGCGCAACTGGGACTACCGCTACTGCTGGCTGCGCGACGCGGCGCTGACCCTCGAGGCGCTGCTGGGGGCCGGGTTCGCCGACGAGAGCCGCCAGTGGCGGGACTGGCTGCTGCGCGCGGTGGCCGGCGACCCCGCGGACCTGCAGATCATGTACGCCGTCGACGGCGGCCGTGACCTGCCCGAGCGCGAGCTCGCCCACCTGCCGGGGTACGCCGGCTCCCTGCCCGTGCGGATCGGCAACGGCGCGGTGACCCAGCGGCAGAACGACGTCCTCGGTGAGGTGATGATCGCGCTCGAGCAGGCCCGGCAGGGCGGCGTCACCGAGACCCGCGACAGCTGGTCGATGCAGTGCCGCCTCGTGGAGGAGCTGGCGCGCACCTGGCAGGAGCCGGACCAGGGGCTGTGGGAGATCCGCGGCCCCGCGCGGATGTTCACCCACTCCCGGGTGATGGTGTGGGCGGCCTTCGACCGGGCGATCCGCGGGGTCGAGGACCACGGCCTCGACGGCCCGGTCGAGCGCTGGCGCGAGCTGCGCGACCAGGTGCACGCGGAGATCATGGAGCGCGGGTGGAACGCCGAGCGCGGCACCTTCACCCAGCACTACGACACCGACGAGGTGGACGCCTCCCTGCTCACCCTGCCGCTGGTCGGCTTCCTGCCCGGCACCGACCCGCGGATCCTCGGGACGATCGAGGCGGTGGAGCGCGACCTGATGCGCGACGGGCTGCTGCTGCGCTACCGCACCGAGACCGGCGTGGACGGGGTCGCCGGGAACGAGCACCCCTTCCTCGCCTGCTCGTTCTGGCTGGTGGCCGCCTACGCCGCCGCCGGCCGCACCGACGACGCGCACGCCCTCTTCGACCGGCTGTGCTCGCTGGCCAACGACGTCGGCCTGCTCTCCGAGGAGTACGACGTCGCCGGCCGCCGGATGGCCGGCAACTTCCCCCAGGCGTTCAGCCACCTCACCCTGGTCCAGGCCGCCCTCGCCCTGCGCTGACCGGTCGCCGTGCGGTTCCCCGGTTCACCGGCGAAACGGACGCTTCCCGGCCGAAATTTCAGCCGGGAAGTGGCGGATTACCCGGTGAACCGGGGATCGCTCCGCCCCCGTCAGCGAGGCTTGCCCTTGTAGACCTCGAAGGTGGCGGTGTCCTCGCTGCCGGTGTAGTCCTCGTCGCCGGAGTAGACCGCGCGGACGGTGTAGGTGCCGGTCGAGCGGTACGGGCCGGCGGTGAGCTCCGCCGTACCGTCCACGACCGGGGCGGTGCCGACCCGGCGACCGTCGACGTAGAAGGTGACCGTCCCGGTGCCGCCGCTGACGGTGGCCGTGAGGGTGGTGGTCTCCTTCTTGAAGCGGATCTCGTCGGGTACGGCGGTCAGGCTCGTCGTGGTCGAGAACGGCGCGTCGATCCCGACGACCTCCGGGTTGTGGTCGGAGGCCCGGAAGACGTTGTCCTGGTAGAGCAGCCGGGCGTTGTAGTTGTAGCGGCTGTACTCGAACGCGACGGACTCCTCGGCGTTGATCGACCACATGTCCATCCCGGTGACCGAGTCCAGCGCCGCGGGGCTGGCGAGGATGTGGTCCAGCGAGCCGCCGAGCCCGCCGAACTGGTAGGAGACGTCGCCCGGCTGGTCGCTCGTCAGCTTGGTGTAGCCCGCTCCCTCCAGCACCTGGATCGGGTCCTCCTTGCTGTAGGAGTTGAAGTCGCCGGCCAGGAAGATCCTGTCCGTCCCCCGGTCCTTGCCGAACTGCTCGGCGAACGCCGCCAGGTCCCGCGCCTGCGCGATCCGGTCCGGGTTGGCGTTGCCCTGGCCGGTGCCGTCGTCGACGCCGGAGCCCTTGGACTTGAAGTGGTTCACGATCACCGCGATCGCGTCCGCGTCCAGCGCGCCGACCCGCTTGAACGCCTGGGCCAGCGGCTCGCGGGCGTTGCTGAAGGCGGCCGAGCCGACGAGGACGCGCGAGTCGCCCACGGTCTCGACGGTGTTCGGGTTGTAGATGAACGCGGTGCGGATGACGTCCTGCTCGGCCACCGGCGGCAGCTGGTCGGCCGGCGGCGAGGGCACGTAGGCCCAGCGCTCGCTGCCCGCAGCCGCGTTGAGCGCGTCCACCAGGCTGCGCAGCGCGACGTCGCGGTCGGTCTCGCCCAGCGCCACGGAGTTCTCGATCTCCTCCAGGGAGACGATGTCGGCGTCCATGGTGTTGATCGCCTTGACGATCTTGGTGCGCTGCCGCTCCAGATCGGCGTCCGGCGCGGTCAGGTCGGTGCCGCCGCTGGACTCCGCGGCGCCGCGCGGGCCGGAGCCGGTCGCGCCGCCGGTGCAGTTGTTCGTGGTCACCGGGTCGTCGGCGCGGTCGACGTAGTAGGTGCACGAGCCGCCGGCCGCCACCCAGTCCTCACCGGTGGTGTCGAAGTAGTTGAGCACGTTCATCGTGCCGAGCTTGAGGTCGCCGCCGACGTCGCGCGGCGCCAGGTTGGCGCTGCGGGTGTCGCTGAACGTCGCGACGGAGCGGCCGTCGTCGGTCACCTGCGAGCGCGGCTGGAACTTCCACAGGTTGTTCCGGTACTCCAGGATCACCGGCGCCTGCAGGGTGGCCGCGGACCCGACGCGGACCGGGTTGTCCTGGGTCAGCCAGGGCATCGGGGTGTTCTCGTAGGTGGTGAGGTAGTTCCACGACGCGCCGTCGTCCAGCGTCACCGCGCGGGCGGCGTTGTCGGCCACGATCGCCTGGATCGCCGCGGTGTCCTGGGCGTCGGCCCGGTCGGTCGGCTGCCACAGCTGCTCGGAGCCGGTGGCCAGCCCGATCTCGCCGTACTGGTTGGTGGAGTAGTTGTTCGTGACGGTGAACTCGTTGGTCGGCGCGAGCAGCTCGCCCTCGCGGGCCTCGCGCGCCGCCTCGGTCGTCGGGTAGGCGATCGTCGCGGGCGTCACCGGTGCCGGCGCGGCACCCAGGTCGGTCACCGTCGGCTGGGTGATCTCGGTCGTGCCGGAGAACTCCGTGACGGTGCCCGAGACCTCAACGTACTGCCCGATCTGGACCTGCCCGACCGCCTCGGAGCCGTAGACGAAGATCGCGTCGGAGGCACCCGGCGTGGCGTCGGTCGCGCCGCCCGTGCCGGCCGTCTGGATGTAGAAGCCGTTGTAGCCGCCGGTCGGGTACGCCGCGGTCACCACGCCCTGGGTGGTGACCTGCTGACCGACGTACGGCGAGGTCGCGGCATCGGTGCCCTGGATCTCGGCGATGGTGAGCTCTCCGGCCTCGCCCGGCGGCTCGGTGGTCCCGCCCACGGACGGGCTGGGCGCGGCGGTGGAGAAGTCGGCGCTGTTGTCGTCGGTGTCCGCGCCGGTGGCGGCCCGGTTCAGCGACAGGGTCGCGCTGCCCGCACCGGTGGGCGCGGTCTCGAAGCTGGTGGCGCCGCTCGCGCCGACCATGTCCACGACGGCCGGGTTGCCGGCCAGGTCGCCGCTGGTGGTGACCGGCGTCGTGCCGTCGAGCAGGTAGACCTGCCCGCCCGCCGCGGCCAGGTTGAACGACGGCGTCGCGACGGCGTCCGGGGTCGGCAGCGCCTGCCCGTTGGTGCCCTCCGCGGACATCCGCACCAGGAAGTGCTCTCCCGCCGGGACCGAGCCGGACAGGGCGTACGGCGACCCACCGGACCCGCCCGCCGCGGAGCGGTAGTGCACCGACGTGCCGGCCAGCGAGATCGGCTCGGAGGTCGGGTTGTAGAGCTCGACGAAGTCGGCGTTGTAGACGGCGCCGGAGTTCCCGCCGGCGCCGTAGACCTCGCTGATGACCAGACCGGTGCCGGCCGGGTTCGCCGACGCGGGCACGGTGGCCAGGCCGACGACGAGGGGGGTCAGGGCACCGAGGGCGAGCAGCGAGCGCCGGTGAGTGCGGGACGAGCGGGGCATGAAGGAACCTTCCGAGCGAGCCGAGTGAGCAGCGTCGTCGCGGCAGTGCCGCGGGTCGGCTCACGATAACCCCGGGAGGGGCCCCTGGCACCCGCTCACGCGGGTGAACTTCCTGCGAACGAATCGGCGCGGCGGGACTCGCTCAGCGCGCCCGGCGCGACGTACGCGCGGTCCTGAGGTCGCCGCGTTGGCGCCACACGTCGCGGAAGAACTCCCAGCCCGACCACAGGGTCGCGGCGACCGCACCGGCGAGCAGCACCTGCGCGAGGTAGAAGAGCACATCGCCGGCGAGCTCGAAGGAGCCCAGCGGCGGCCCGAAGGCGGCCGCATGCGAGCCGTCGCCGTGTGGCAGCGGGAGGATCAGGCCGGCGAGCGCGACCGCCTGCAGCGTGGTCTTGATCTTGCCGCTGTTGGAGGCCGCGATCACCACGTCCTTGAGGATCGAGAGACGCAGCAGGGTCACGCTCCACTCGCGCAGCAGAACCAGCACGGTGACCCACCACCAGATATCCCCGACGATGGACAGGCCGATGAAGGCCATCCCGGTGATCGCCTTGTCCGCGATCGGGTCGGCGATCTTGCCGAAGTCGGTGACCAGGCCGTGCTTGCGCGCCAGGTCGCCGTCGATCTTGTCGGTGATCATCGCGGCCACGAAGATCGCCCAGGCGACCAGCCGCCAGGTCACGGACTCGCCGCCGTCGACCAGCAGCGCCCAGCCGAAGAAGGGCACCATCACGATCCGCAGGGTCGTGAGCAGGTTGGGGACGTTGAGGTTGCTGGGCTTCTGCTCGGTGCTCACAGTCGACCCCCCTGACCGGTCGACGCGACGGCGGCCAACAGGTCGGCTCCCTCGGCGGCGGTGACCACCGCGGGCACCAGATCGCCCACGCGCAGACCGTCGACCGCGCCGGTGAGCTGCGTGGTCCCGTCCACCTCGGGCCCCTGGTGGGCGGCGCGGCCCTCGACGACGACCTCGCCGTCCTCGGTGGTCACGTTCTCCACGAGCACCGCGACCTCCTCGCCGAGCCGCTCCTCGGCCCGCTGGGCGGTGAGCTCCTCGACCAGGGCGGTCACGTGTGCCACCCGGTCGGCGATCTCGCCCTCGTCGTGCTGACCGTCGTACCCCTCGGCCTCCGTGCCGTCCTCGTTGGAGTAGCCGAAGACGCCGGTGACGTCGAGCCGCGCCGCCTCGAGGAAGTCGCACAGCGTGGCGAGGTCCTCCTCGGTCTCGCCGGGGAAGCCGACGATCACGTTGGAGCGCACCCCCGCGGCCGGCGCCTGCGCGCGCACCTGCTCGAGCAGCCCGAGGAAGCTCTCGGGGTCGCCGAAGCGGCGCATCCGCCGCAGCACGCTCGCCGAGGCGTGCTGGAAGCTGAGGTCGAAGTACGGCGCCACGCCGGGCGTCGCCGCGATCGCGGACACCAGGCCGGGCCGGGTCTCCGCGGGCTGCAGGTAGGACACCCGGACCCGCTCGATCCCCTCGACCGCCGCGAGCTCGGGCAGCAGCGTCTCCAGCAGCCGCAGGTCGCCGAGGTCCTTGCCGTAGGACGTGGAGTTCTCACTGACGAGGAACACCTCGCGCACGCCCTGCTCGGCCAGCCAGCGGGCCTCGGACAGCACATCGGCCGGGCGGCGGCTCACGAAGGACCCGCGGAAGGTCGGGATCGCGCAGAACGTGCAGCGCCGGTCGCAGCCGGATGCCAGCTTCAGCGGGGACATCGGCCCGGCTCCGAGCCGCCGGCGGACCGCCCGCGGGCCGGACTGCGGGGCTCCGCGCAGGTCCTCCGGCGTCGCGGGTGCGGTGCCGTGGCCGGGGACCGCGGCGGTCGAGGCGGCCCGGTCCACCGGCGAGATCGGCAGCAGCCGGCGCCGGTCCTGCGGGGTGTGCGGGTGGTGCTGCTCTCCGGCCACGATCGAGGTGAGCCGGGCGGCGATGTCGGGGTAGTCGTCGAAGCCGAGCACCGCGTCGGCCTCGGGCAGGGACGAGGCGAGCTCGTTGCCGTAGCGCTCGGCCAGGCAGCCCACGGCCACCACGGCGCGGGTGCGGCCCTCCTCCTTGAGGTCGGCCGCGGCCAACAGCGTGTCCACGGAGTCCTTCTTGGCCGCCTCCACGAAGCCGCAGGTGTTCACCACCACGGCGTCCGCGGCGTCGGGGTCCTCGACCAGCCGGAAGCCGTCTGCCTCCAGCCGGCCCGCGAGCTCCTCGGAGTCGACGTCGTTGCGCGCGCACCCGAGGGTGACGAGCGCGACGGACAGGGGGTCATGCACGGTGTCGGTCATCTCGGCGACGAGTATGCCCGGTCACCGGCCGGATCGCTCAGCGCGCGACGAACGTGCCGGTGGCAGGGTGACCGGGATCACCGAGCTGCCCCTTCTCCACGCCGTCGGCCACGACCTCCAGGCCGCCGTCGGAGGACTCCACGCGGACGGGGGGTACGACGTCCAGCGGCCGGGTCGCGCCGTAGGCGAGGTCGCCGGTGAAGACCACCTCGCCCTCGCCGTCGCGCACCGTCACGCTGGCGCCGCCGCCCGCGGCGCGCAGCAGCACCGGGATGGTGCCGCCGGACTGCGGGGCCGAGCTGCTCACGCCGCCCGAGCCGCCCCCGAGGCTGGGGATCTGCCGGACCTCCTCCGGGCCGTCCATCGCCAGCCGGGCGATCGACCAGGCCAGGATGATCGCCATCACCGCGGCCACGAGGACCGACCAGTTGGGGCCGCCGCGGGTGCCGCGGATACCGCCGTGGGTGCCGGTCGCCAGCTCGGCCTCGAAGACCGTGCGCGGGCTGATCGGGGCGTGGGCGTAGCGGTCGTCGAAGCTCTCCAGCAGCGGCGCCACGTCGATCCCGAGCACCCGGGCCAGGGTGCGCAGGTGACCGCGGGCGTAGAAGTCGCCGCCACACGGCTGGAAGTCGTCGACCTCCATCGACTCGATCACGTGCGGGCGGATCCGGGTGCGCTCGGCGAGCTGGTCGACCGAGAGCCCGAGCCGGGTCCGGGCGGCGCGCAGCTCGGGCCCGATGACCGGGTCCTCGGCGGGCTCGGCGGCGAACTCGTCGATCACCAGCGGCGCGACCGGCGATCCGGGCTTGGCCAGCGGGCGGACCCGCTCGCCCCACGCCTGGGTGTCCTCGACCAGGCTCACCTCGCTGCCCCGGCGGCGCAGCTCTCGCGCGGAGGGACGCTCGTCGTCCGGCTCGGGGGCGCCCCGGTCCAGGCGGACGGTGAGCTGGGCCCGCTGGGCCAGCCGCGCGACCCGGCTCGGCGGCGGGGTCGGCGAGACCTCGACGGTCGGCTCGGTGTCGTCGTCGGCGTCGTCGTCGGCGAACGCCGTCGCCGCGTCGTCCTCGCGCTCGGAGGTCTTGCTCCACACGAGCGGCTCGGGGGCGGCGTCGTCCTCGACCGGCTCGCTCTCGACCTCGGCCTCGGGAGCGTCGGTCTCGCCGACCTCCGCAACCTCGGGCTCCGCGACCTCGGGCTCCGCAACCTCGGTCTCGGAGGCCTCGGTCTCGGCGGCGGGCAGGTCCTCGTCCGGCTCCTCCTCGGCCGGCTTGGGCCGCTGGCCCGGCAGACGGAACAGCCCGGAGGCCGCCGAGATCGCGCCGGCCACCGCCGGACGCGGGTCGCGCCAGCCCCGGCCGGAGCCCCGGGTCTCGCCGGGCTCGCCGTACTCCTCCTCGCCGGCGCGGTCGGTGTCGACCTCCGGGGCCTCGGCGGCCCGCGCCTGCGGGGGGTCGACCGGCTCGTCGGTCTCGGCGTCCGGGGCCTCGTCCTCGGTGGGCACCAGGGTGACCACCTGCACGCCGCTGCCGGCCAGCGCCGTCAGCGCCTGGGAGAGGTCCTGGGCGTCGCCCAGGCCGCGGACCCGCGTGGTCAGCCCGAGGGGTACGGCGAAGGGCGCGCCGTAGATGCGCTCGGCCATCCGGGCCTGGCGTCGCCCGCTGCCGTCGAGCTCGCTGAGCACCTTCTCGCTGGCGTGCGGCACCAGCACCACCCGGCCGTCGCGCAGCAGGCCGCGGCGCGGTGTGTGCTCCACCGCGCGCAGCGACCCCCAGGGCAGCCCGCGCCAGCTGCGTCCGAGCCGCAGGCGCACACCCTGGCTGTCGGCGACCAGCAGCGGGGTACGGCTGTCGACGAACAGGGCGAGGTGCCAGGCTCCGAGCAGGGCCATGACGCCCATCAGCACCCAGTCGAGCACCTCACCGGTGTCGGCGGCGCGACCGAGGTAGGCGATCGCCACCCCGGAGGCCACCGCGCCGATCGCGGCCATCAGCCCGGCGTTGCGCCGGACCTCGACCGGGTCGGGCGCGACCGCGAGTCGGTCGCCGGGGTTGCCGCCGGCGTCGTACACGTTCTCGTGAACCTGGGCGCTCACATCTCCCCCTGCAGCGTCGCGATCATCTCGTCGACCTCGTCGGGCTTGACGAGGACGTCTCGGGCCTTGGAGCCCTCACTGGGGCCGACGACTCCGCGGCTCTCCAGAATGTCCATCAGCCGGCCCGCCTTGGCGAAGCCGACACGCAGCTTGCGCTGCAACATCGAGGTCGACCCGAACTGGGTCGACACCACCAGCTCGACCGCCTGGATCACCAGGTCGAGGTCGTCGCCGATGTCGTCGTCTAGCTCGCGCTTGGACTGCGCGGGCGCGGTGACCTCCTCGACATAGGTGGGCGACAGCTGCTGCTTGCAGTGCGCGACCACCTGCTGGATCTCCGTCTCGGTGACCCAGGAGCCCTGGACGCGCACCGGCTTGGAGGCGCCCATCGGCAGGAACAGCCCGTCGCCCTGGCCGACCAGCTTCTCCGCGCCCGGCTGATCCAGGATGACCCGGCTGTCGGCGAGGCTGGAGGTGGCGAAGGCGAGGCGGGACGGCACGTTGGCCTTGATCAGACCCGTCACCACGTCCACCGAGGGCCGCTGGGTCGCGAGCACCAGGTGGATGCCGGCCGCACGGGCAAGCTGGGTGATCCGCACGACCGCGTCCTCGACGTCGCGCGGAGCGATCATCATCAGGTCGGCGAGCTCGTCGACCACGACCACCAGATAGGGGTACGGCGACAGCTCGCGCTCGCTGCCCGGCGGGACCTCGACCTTGCCGGCGCGGACGGCCTTGTTGAAGTCGTCCACGTGCCGGAAGCCGAAGTTGGCCAGGTCGTCGTAGCGCATGTCCATCTCGCGCACGACCCACTGCAGCGCCTCGGCCGCCTTCTTCGGGTTGGTGATGATCGGGGTGATCAGGTGCGGGATGCCCTCGTAGGCGTTCAGCTCGACCCGCTTGGGGTCGACCATGATCATCCGCACCTCGTCGGGCGTGGCCCGCATCAGCAGCGAGGTGATCATCGAGTTGATGAAGCTGGACTTACCGGAGCCGGTGGCGCCGGCGACCAGCATGTGCGGCATCTTCGCCAGGTTGGCGACCACGAACCCGCCCTCGACGTCCTTGCCGAGCCCGACAACCATCGGGTGGTGGTCGCTGCGCGCGGTGTTGGAGCGAAGGACGTCGCCGAGGGAGACGACCTCCTTGTCGGTGTTCGGGATCTCCACGCCGACCGCGGACTTGCCGGGGATCGGCGAGAGGATCCGGACGTCGGCCGACGCCACGGCGTAGGCGATGTTCTTCTGGATGTTGGTGATCTTCTCGACCTTGACGCCGGGGCCGAGCTCGACGACGTAGCGGGTGACCGTCGGGCCCCGGGTGTACCCGGTGACCGAGGCGTCGATGTTGAACTCGTCGAGCACGCCCTGCAGCCGCTGGACCACCTCGTCGCTGGCAGCCGAGCGCGCCTTGTGCGGGGACCCGGGCTTGAGCGCGGAGTTCTCCGGCAGGTGGTAGGTGATGTCGCCGGACAGCGCGAGCTGCTCGACCCGCGCGGGCAGCGGGGTGTGCGGCGGCGGCTCGAGGTCGACCTTCTCCTCGACGGGCGCCGCATCGGCGACCTCCGCGGGGGCCTCGTCGGCCTTCTTCCGGCCCTTGCGCTTGCCGAGCTCGCGGCCCTCGCTGAACTCCGGGTCGACGAACGGGGTCTCGTAGGCGTCGTTCCCGGCCTCGGGGTCGATGTCGTCGGCGGCCGGCTTGCGCCGCCGCGTGCGCATCGGCTGGGTCGGCTCCTCGACCGGGGCCCCCTCGGGGGCCTCGCGCCCGAGCAGCCGGTCGCGCAGCGCGGCGAGCCGGACCGGCACCTGGTAGACGGGCGTCGCGGTGATCACCAGGACGCCGAAGACCGAGAGCAGCAGGAGGACCGGGACCACGAGGAACGGGGTCCGCAGCAGGTCCAGCAGCAGGCTGGACATGACGAACCCGATCGCCCCGCCGCCGCTCTGCAGCGCCGAGGAGTCCCCGAGCTCGGGCTGCGGGTTGCCGGCGGCGACGTGGATGATGCCCAGGACGCCGAGCGCCAGGGACGACCAGCCGATCACCTGCCGGCCGGCCGGCCCGTTGTGCTCGGGGTCGCGCATGTTGCGCCAGCCGACGAGGACCAGCAGAAGCGGCACCAGCCAGGCGGCCTTGCCGACCGAGCCGGAGACCATCTGACGGACCAGGTCCATCGCGCCGCCGGGGATCTGCCACCACACGCCGGCGGCGACCACGATGGCCAGCGCGATCAGCAGCAGCCCGACGCCGTCGCGGCGCTGCTCGGGCTCGAGGTCCTTCGCGGCCCCGCTCAGGCTGCGGGCGGTGCTTCCCACCGCGTGCGCGGCACCCAGCCAGGCCGCGGCGACGGCACGCCAGACGACCTGGAAGAAGCGCAGCACGGGGCCGGGCCCGGTGCGTACGGCGCGCGGCGGCACGCGCCGCTGCGGGCTGCGGCTGCTGGTACTCCGGGATCGGGTGCTCGAGCCGGCCTTATTCCGCGGCTGGGTGCCACTGCTTCGGGACGTGCTCTTGCTCCGCGACCCCGGCGGGGAAGACGTACGGGTCGCCATGCTCCGACCCTACGGTGTCGCCACATCCGCCACACGGATCACACGGGTGCGTGTCGCCCAGTCGGCGCTTGTTCACGCAGCCAGCAGGTCCGCGGCCCAGGGCCACACCACCAGCGCGGTCGGCAGGGCGAGCAGCCCGGCGGCGGTGAGGACCAGCAGGGCCGCCTGCACCCGCCGCGGTCGGTCCTCGCCCGCCAGCCGGACCCGCACCAGCAGGTCGCTCCCCTCCCCCGCCACGCCGAGCGACCCCTCGGGCGTGCCGGCGGTCGAGACCGCGACCAGGGCGCCGGCCAGCGCGCGGGCGCCGTACTCCCTCCGGGCGGCCCGATCGGCCAGCACCTCCACCAGCAGCGCAGCCTCGCGCAGCGCGGGGGCGCTGGCCACCCAGCCGGGGAACGCGCGGTGCAGCACCGTGAACGCCTCCAGCACCAGGTCGTGCCGCGAGCGCAGGTGCTCGCGCTCGTGCGCGACCACGGCGGCCGCCTGCTCGGCGGGCAGCGCCCGCAGCAGTCCCTCGGAGACCACGATCCGGCGCCCGCGCATCCCCGGCAGGCACCAGGCCACCGGCAGGGGATGCTCCAGGATGTGCAGCCCGTCGCCCTCCCGGCTGGCCACCAGGTCGACCTGCTCGCGGTGCCGCCGCCGCAGGGCGCGCAGCTCGGTGCCGACCCGGTGGCCGCTGAGCAGGAGCCGCCCGGCGACGGTCAGGGTGAGCAGCGCCACCAGGGCCGCGACCACGGTGGCGACGGGTGTGCCGAGGAGATCGTCGACCCGCCCGTCGCGCGCCAGCGCGGTGGCCAGCGAGACGCCGGCGCCGAGCGCGGCCAGCACGGCGGCCAGCGCCACGGACTGCCACAGCAGCAGCGCCGCGGCCGGAGTACGGCGCAGCCAGGGAAGCCGCAGCAGCAGCCACGGCACGGGCCCGGCGAGCACCAGCGCGAGCGCGCCCAAGACGACCGGGGTCACTCAGTCGTCCTGGGCGTCCAGGCTCTCGAGTGCGGCGCGCAGGGCCGCGATCTCGTCCGGGTCCGCCTCGCCGACGAAGGCGACGAGCGCGTGCGCGCGGTCCTCCGCCGCCACGTCGTCGAGGGTCTCGCGCATCAGCTCGGCGGTCATGTCGGCGCGGGTGCTGCGCGCCCGGTAGGTGTAGGCGCGCCCCGCCCGCTCCTGCTCCAGCAGTCCCTTCTTGGCCATCCGGTCCAGCACCGTCATCGCGGTGGTGTAGGCCAGATCGCGGGAGCCGGCGAGCTGCTCGTGCACCTCCCGGACGGTCATCGCGCGCGCCGGGCTGGCCCACAGCACGTCGAGCACGGCTCGCTCGAGGTCGCCGAAGCGGGCACGGGGAGTGGGCATGGTCACCAGGATATCGGGCCCCCCGACTTCTCCTACGGGGCGTCGTAGGTGTACAACTACATCGTGTAGTACGACGCCGCGTCGTCATCCCACTCGCGAAGGAGCCCCGGCATGGACGTCCTCGAGATCGCTCGATGGCAGTTCGGGATCATCACCGTCTACCACTTCCTCTTCGTGCCGCTCACCATCGGCCTGACCCTGCTGATCGCGATCATGGAGACGCTCTGGGTCCGCACCCGGCGCGAGGAGTGGCTGCGACTCACCAAGTTCTTCGGCAAGCTCTTCTTGATCAACTTCGCCATCGGGGTCGCCACCGGCATCGTGCAGGAGTTCCAGTTCGGGATGAACTGGTCGGACTACTCCCGCTTCGTCGGCGACATCTTCGGCGCTCCCCTGGCGGTGGAGGCGCTGCTCGCGTTCTTCCTCGAGTCCACCTTCATCGGGCTGTGGATCTTCGGCTGGGACAGGCTCCCGCGCGGCCTGCACGCCGCCTGCATGTGGATCGTGCACGTCGGCACCCTGGTCAGCTCGTGGTTCATCCTCGCGGCTAACTCCTGGATGCAGAACCCGGTCGGCTACACCTACAACCCCGACACCGGGCGGGCCGAGCTGGCCGACTTCTGGGGCGTGATGGTCAACAAGGTGCAGCTGGTCACCTTCCCGCACGTGATCCTCTCGGCCTACCTCACCGCCGGCGTCTTCATGGTCGGCGTCGCCGCGTGGCTCTTCCTGCGCAAGCCCGAGGACCGTCCGCTGTACCGCAAGGCGATCCGCTTCGGTGCGGTGGCCGCCCTCATCGCCGGGATCGGCGTCGCGGTGAGCGGCGACATCCAGGGCAAGATCATGACCGAGGTGCAGCCGATGAAGATGGCGGCGGCGGAGGGGCTCTACGAGACCACCGAGAACGCCCCCTTCTCGGTCCTCTCGATCGGGAGGCTCGACGGCTCGGAGGCCACGAACATCATCGAGATCCCCGGCCTGCTCTCCTTCCTCGGCACCGGCAGCTTCGACGGCGAGGTGCAGGGGATCAACGACCTGCGCGCCGAATACCGGGCGGAGTACGGCGAGGACCCCGGCGCCGCCTACTACACCCCGCAGGACTACGTGCCGATCATCCCGGTCACCTACTGGTCCTTCCGGCTGATGATCGGGCTGGGGCTCGGGGCGGCCGCGGGCGCCGCCGTACTGCTGTGGCTGACGCGCGGCGGCCGCACCCCCACCAGCCGGTGGTTCGGCATCGTCGGCCTGTCGTTGCCGATCGCCGCCGTGGCCGCCAACTCCTTCGGCTGGATCTTCACCGAGATGGGGCGCCAGCCGTGGGTGGTGTTCGGGCTGATGACGACCGAGCGCGGCGTCTCCCCCGGCGTGAGCGTCACCGAGGCGTGGATCTCGCTGGCCAGCCTGACCGCGCTCTACGGCGTCCTCGCGGTGATCGAGCTCGGGCTGCTCAAGACCTACATCCAACGCGGCGCCGACCCGTTCGAGGAGCCGCCGACGGTGCCCGTCGGCGGGGACCAGGACGACGACGCGCCCCTGGCGTTCGCCTACTGACGACGGAGAAGGAGACACGACGATGGAGCTCACGACCGTCTGGTTCTGCCTGGTGGCGATCCTGTGGATCGGCTACTTCACCCTGGAGGGGTTCGACTTCGGGGTGGGCATGCTGCTGCCCGTCCTGGCCCGGGACGAGAGGGAGCGCCGGGTGCTCTACAACACCATCGGCCCGGTCTGGGACGGCAACGAGGTGTGGGTGCTGACCGCGGGCGGCGCCATCTTCGCCTCCTTCCCGTTCTGGTACGCGACCCTCTTCAGCGGCTTCTACCTCCCGCTGCTGCTGATCCTGCTCGCGCTGATCGTGCGCAACCTGGCCTTCGAGTACCGCGGCAAGCGCAACGACGACACCTGGCGCCGGCGCTGGGACCTCTGCGCGATCCTCGGCAGCTACGTCCCCGCGCTGCTGTGGGGCGTCGCGTTCGCGAACATCGTCGGCGGCGTGCCGATCGCGCCGCTGGGCGACAACCCGCCGGAGCCGTTCTACCTGGAGTACACCGGCACGCTGCTCACCCTGCTCAACCCCTACGGACTGCTCGGCGGCCTGGTCACGCTCACCCTGTTCATGACCCACGGAGCAATGTTCGTCGCGCTCAAGACCGACGGGCCGATCCGCTACCGCGCCCGGGCGCTGGCGGTCCGGGTCGGACTTCTCGCCGCGGTGCTCGCGGTGGTCTTCCTGGTGTGGACGCAGATCAGGACGGGTACGGCGGTCAGCGGCGTGCTCTTCGCCGTCGCCGCGATCGCCCTCCTGGGTGGCCTGGCGATGGCGCGCGCGGGGCGGGAGGGAGTCGCCTTCGCCGGCACCTTCGCCACCATCGCGCTCGCGGTCGCCGGGCTCTTCGTGGCGCTCTTCCCCGACGTGATGCCCTCCAGCATCGACGCGTCGTACTCGCTGACCACGGAGAACGCCTCGGCGACCGACTACACCCTCAAGGTCATGACCATCGTCGCGGCCATCTTCACCCCGCTCGTGCTGATGTATCAGGGCTGGTCCTACTGGGTGTTCCGCAAGCGGATCTCGGTGCGCCACATCCCCGATCCGGTGGACCACCGGCCGGCTCCCTCCGGCACCGCGGGCGCCTGAGGTGCGGCCGCTGGACCCGGCGCTCCTCCCCCACCTGCGCCCGGCGCGGCGCAGCCTGGCCGGCGTCGTGGCCGCCGGGGTGGTCGGCGGGCTGCTGACCGTGGCCCAGGCGTTCGCCCTCGGGACCCTGCTCGTGCGACTGGTCTCCGACCCGGGGGGTACGGCGTGGCACGCGTCGGCCGGGTGGCTGGTCGCGATCGTGGCCGCGCGCGCCGGGGCGGCGTACCTCATGGACGTCAGCGCCTCGCGGGCCGCGACCCGCGTCTCGCAGGCGCTGCGGCGGCGGCTGATGGAGAGCGCGCTGGCGCTGGACGCGCGATCCCGCTCGCGCGAGCGGACGGGCGACCTGGCGCTCCTGGCGACCCGCGGGGTGGCGGCGACCGAGCCCTACCTGACCCGCTACCTGCCGAGCCTGGTGCTGGCGGGCGTGCTGCCCGTGGCCACCGCGGTCGCGATCTTCTGGCTGGACTGGCTCAGCGGGCTGGTCGTGGTGCTGACGCTGCCGCTGGTGCCGCTGTTCGCGATCCTGATCGGGCTCACGACCCGGGACCGGGCGGACCGGCAGTGGCGGCGACTCGCCCTGCTGGCCGGCCACTTCGTGGACGTGGTGCGCGGGCTGCCGACCCTGGTGGCCTTCCGCCGCGCGGACGCGCAGTCGGGGACGATCCGGCGGGTCACCGAGGACTACCGGCGCGCCACCGTCGACACGCTGCGGGTCGCCTTCGCCTCCTCCGCGGTGCTGGAGCTGGTGGCGACCGTCTCGGTCGCGCTGGTGGCCGTCGAGGTGGGCCTGCGGCTCGCGGCCGGCGGGCTGGACTTCCGGACCGCGATGATCGTGCTGCTCCTGGCGCCCGAGGCGTACTGGCCGCTGCGCCGGGTCGGGGCGGAGTTCCACGCCGCCGCCGAGGGGACCGCGTCGTTCGCTCGTGCCACCGAGGTGCTCGGGGCCGCGCCCGTCGCTCCCCCTGCGCCGGCGCCGCACCGCCTCGCAGCGGTCTCCCCCGGCCTGACCGTGCGCGGCCTCACCGTGAGGCACCCCGGGCGGAGCACGCCGGCGCTGGCCGGCGTCGATCTCGACGTGCCCGGCCCCGGCATCACCGCCGTCGCCGGGCCGTCGGGGTGCGGCAAGTCGACGCTGCTGCAGGTGCTGCTGGGCGAGCTGCCCGCCGACGCGGGGAGCGTGCTGGTCGACGGGCACGACCTGGCGGAGGTCGCCGACTGGCGCGGGCGCGTCGCGTGGGCGCCGCAGCGGCCGTGGCTCACGAGCGGGACGGTGGCCGACAACGTGCGGCTCGGCGACCCGGCCGCGACCGACGACGCCGTGGCGCGCGCCCTGGCCCGGGTCGAGCTGGCCGGGGTCGTGGCCGCCCTCCCCCAGGGCGTCGACACCCCGCTGGGCGAGGACGGCGCCGGGCTGTCGGCCGGGGAGCGTGCGCGGCTGGGCCTGGCCCGAGTGGTGCTCGCGGTGGAGGCAGGGCGGCGCTGGGTGCTCCTGGACGAGCCGACGGCCCACCTCGACGCTGCCACCGAGGCCGTGTTGCTGCGCACGCTGCGCTGGCTCGGGGAGCGTGCGGCCGTGGTGGTGGTCGCGCACCGGGCGGCGGTGCTCGATGCGGCCGACCGGGTCCTCACCCTGCACGCACCGCCTGACCCTCAGGTGGAGGGTGAGGGTTCTCGGGCCGGTACGCCGGCGCCGAGACCCGTCCGCGCCGAGGTTCCGGACCACGGCGCCGCGGACCGCCCGGCCCGCTGGGGTCGCCGTACCGGACTGGCGCTGGGTGCCCTCTCCGTGGCCTCCGGCGTCGCGCTGACTGCGACCGCGAGCTGGCTGATCACACGGTCCGCGGAGCATCCGCCGGTGCTCATGCTGATGATGGCGATCGTCGGGGTGCGGCTGTTCGGGCTGGCCCGACCGGTGCTGAGGTACGCCGAGCGGCTGGTCTCCCACGACGCGGCGCTGCGACTGCTCGCGCAGCGCCGGGCGGAGGTGTACGACGCCCTGGTGCCGCTCGTCCCCGGCCGGCTGGGGCGCCCGGGTACCCGCCGCGGCGAGGTGCTCGCGGGTGTCGTCGACGACGTCGACTCCGTGGTGGACGCCGAGCTCCGGGTCCGTCAGCCCTGGCTGACCGCTCTCCTGGTCGGTGCGGGCACCACCGGGTTCGCCTGGTGGCTCTCCCCCGCCGCCGGTGCGGTCGTCGCCGCGGTGTGCGTGGTCGGGCTGCTCGCCGGGCTGGCCGGGCGGTGGGGTGCCCAGCGGGCCGAGGGCGCGTTCGTCGCCGCCCGCTCCCGGCTCGCGGCCGCGGTCACCGAGCTGCTCGACGGGGCCCGCGAGGTCGCGATCTGGGGAGCCGAGGAGCGGTTCCTCTCCGCCGTCGACGCGGAGGCCGCCGCCCTCGGTACGGCGCAGCGCCGCTCGGCCCGCGCCGTCGCGGCGGGTCGGGCGCTGCCGCTCCTGGCCGCCACCGGGGGTGTCCTGGCCGCGGCCGCCGCGATCCCTGCGGGAAGCGTGGGCGCCGCGACCCTGGCTCTCCTGGTGATGGTTCCGGTCGCGCTGGTCGACGTGTTCACCCCGCTGCCCGACGCGGGCGCCCTGTCGATCCGTACCCGCGCCGCCGCCGACCGCCTGGCGGCCCTCGCCACCGCCCGCCCGGCCTTCACCACCCCACCCGTCTCCCCCTCCCCCCTCATCGCCGACTCGGCGGGGACGACGGTGCGGGCGCGGGGGCTGGCTGCGGGGTGGGGCGAGCGGCCGGCGTTCACCGATCTCGACCTGACGCTGCGCACCGGCGCCCGGATCGGCGTGGTGGGGCCGTCGGGGTCGGGCAAGTCCACGCTGGCCGGCGTACTCCTGCGGATGCTGGACCCCGCCGACGGCGAGGTACGCCTGGGCGACGTGGACACCCTGGCGCTCGCGCCGGACGAGGTACGGCGGACCGTCGGGCTGGTGGACGACGATCCGCACGTCTTCTCCTCCACCCTCGCCGAGAACGTGCGCCTGGCCCGCCCCTCGGCCAGCGACGACGATGTCGCCGACGCGCTCGAGGCGGCCCATCTCGGCGCCTGGGCGGCGGCTCTCCCCCACGGCCTGCACACGATGCTGGGCGAGGGCCATGCCGCGGTCTCCGGCGGGGAGCGCGCCCGGATCGGCATCGCGCGGGCGGTCCTGGCGGCCACCCCGGTCCTCGTGCTGGACGAGCCGACGGCTCACCTGGACACCGGCACGGCGCAGCGCATCGCCGACGAGGTCCTCGCCTCCGACCGCTCGGTGCTGTGGATCACCCACAGCACGGTGGGCCTGGACGCCGTGGACGCGGTCGTGAGCATGGAGGCACCGGGATCGTGGGCGGCGTTGAAGCGGGGTGAGGGACGCACTGGGGGGCAATCGTCCCCCACCCCTCCACAGGGCGCATGCACAGACTGAGCTCTTGGGGGAAACTCAGTCCTGGTCTGCGCGCTGGCCCGGGGGGTGGGCTCGGCACGCTGCGCGACCCGTGGTCCCTCCACCGTACCAACTAAAGTCGAGTGTCCCTAACGCGACCGTGCGCGTGTCTGCGGCGTCTCGACCCCGGTCGGCGGGTCAGGCCTCGACGACCACCGGGATGATCATCGGGCGGCGCCGGTGGGTGCGGTTGACCCAGCGCCCGACGACGCGCCGGACGGTCTGCTGGAGCTGGTAGGTGTCGTCCACGCCGTCGCGGACCGCCGCGTCGATCGCGTCCACGATCGGCTGCTTGATCTCATCGAACGTGGCGTCGTCCTCGGCGAAGCCGCGGGCGTGGATCTCCGGGCCGGAGACCACCTTGCCGGTGGTGGAGTCGATGACCACGATCACCGAGATGAAGCCCTCCTCCCCCAGGATCCGCCGGTCCTTCAGCGAGTGCTCGGTGAGGTCGCCGACCGAGGAGCCGTCGACGAAGACGTAGCCGACGTCGACCTTCCCGGCGATCGACGCGACGCCGTCGACCAAGTCGACGACCACGCCGTCCTCGGCCTCCACGACGTTGGGTACGCCGGTCGCGCGGGCCAGCTCGGCGTTCGCGCGCATGTGCCGGATCTCGCCGTGCACCGGCAGCACGTTGCGCGGCTGGACGATGTTGTAGCAGTAGAGCAGCTCTCCGGCGCTCGCGTGGCCTGAGACGTGCACGAGCGCGTTGCCCTTGTGCACGACGTTCGCGCCCCAGCGGGATAGGCCGTTGATCACCCGGTAGACGGCGTTCTCGTTGCCGGGGATGAGCGAGCTGGCCAGGACGACGGTGTCGCCCTCCTCGATCCGGACGAAGTTGTGGTTGCGCTGCGCGATCCGGGCCAGCGCCGAGAGCGGCTCGCCCTGGGAGCCGGTGGAGATCAGCACCTGCTTCTCCGGGGGCAGCTCGGCGAGCTCCTTGGCGTCCACGACCACACCGGGCGGCACGTCGAGATAGCCGAGGTCCTGCGCGATCCCCATGTTGCGCACCATCGAGCGCCCCACCCAGCCGACCTTGCGGCCATGCGCCACGGCGGCGTCGAGCACCTGCTGCACCCGGTGCACGTGCGAGGCGAAGCAGGCGACGATGATCCGCTGCTCGCTCTTGGCGAAGACCCGGTCCAGCACCGGGGAGATGTCCTTCTCCGCGGTGGTGAAGCCCGGGACCTCGGCGTTGGTCGAGTCGACCAGGAACAGGTCGACGCCCTCCTCGCCGAGCCGGGCGAAGGAGCGCAGGTCGGTGATCCGGCCGTCCAGCGGGAGCTGGTCCATCTTGAAGTCGCCGGTGTGCAGCACGGTGCCGGCGCCGGTGCGGATCACCACGGCCAGGGCGTCGGGAATGGAGTGGTTCACCGCGACGAACTCGAGCTCGAACGGCCCGAACTGCAGGGTGTCGCCCTCCTTGACCGTGTGGTGCACGGTCTCCTTGAGCCGGTGTTCGCGCAGCTTGGAGTCCAGCAGCGCGAGGGTGAGGCGGGAGCCGACGAGCGGGATGTCGCCGCGCTCGCGGAGGAGGTACGGCGTCGCGCCGATGTGGTCCTCGTGCCCGTGGGTGAGCACCAGCGCCTCGACGTCGTCGAGCCGGTCCCGGATCGGTCCGAAGTCGGGCAGGATCAGGTCGACGCCGGGGTGGTGGTCCTCGGGGAACAGGACGCCGCAGTCGACGAGCAGCAGGCGGCCGTCGTACTCGAACGCGGTCATGTTGCGGCCGACCTCGCCGAGGCCGCCCAGCGGGGTGACGCGCAGCCCGCCCTTCTCCAGCGGCTTGGGGGTGGACAGTTCGGGGTGGGCGTGGCTCAAGCCGGTGCCTTTCGCAGGAGGGGTGTCAGAGGAGGTCGGCGGATCGCAGGGCGGCCTCAAGCGCGGAGTACTCCGCGTCGTCGAGGGGCACCAGCGGCCCGCGCACGTGCCGGTCGTCGAGCACGCCGAGCAGCTGCATCGCCGCCTTGGCGGTGGTCGCGCCGTAGTTGGGGACGCCCATCACGGCGTCGAAGACGGGCAGCAGCTCGCGGTGCCGGCGGGCAGCGTCGGCGTGGTCGCCGGCGAGGAAGGCGTCCATCATCTCCCGGATCTGGGTGCCGGCCGCGTGCGCGGCGACGCTGACCAGGCCGACGCCTCCGTAGGCGAGGTAGCCCAGGGTCAGCGCGTCGTCGCCGGAGTAGACGGCGTAGCCGAGGTCGACCAGCCGCGCGGAGCCGGCCGGGTCGCCGGTGGCGTCCTTGACCGCGACGACGGTGTCCAGCTCGCGGGCGGCGCGGTAGGTGTCCAGGTCGATCCGGGTGGCGGTGCGGCCCGGGACGTCGTACAGCATCACCGGCAGGTCGGTCGCGGTCGCGACGGTGCGGAAGTGCGACCGGACGCCGGCCGGGCCGGGCTTGTTGTAGTACGGCGTGACCAGCAGGATCCCGTCGACACCGACCTTCGCGGCCTGCTCGGCCAGCTCGACGGAATGCGCGGTGCTGTTGGTGCCCACGCCCGCGACGACGAGACCGCGGTCGCCGACCGCGTCCTTGACCGCCTCGAGGATCTCGCCGTCCTCGGCCACCGAGGTCGTCGGGGACTCGCCGGTCGTGCCGGAGACGACGACGCCGTCGTTGCCGTGGTCCAGGAGGTGGCGGGCGATGGCGGCGGTGCCGTCCAGGTCGACGCTGCCATCGGCGTGGAAGGCCGTGGCCATCGCCGTGAGCAGCCGCCCGAACGGCGCCTCGGATCCTGCTGTGCTCATGGGCTCAGGCTATCGCTCCCCGGGCAGCAACGGCCGCTCCCCCGCGGCGGTCGCGCCGGTCGGGGGCCATTCCGGATGCGGACGCCGCACCCGACCACCTCCATGGTCCGACCTGGAGGGCCCGCGTGGGGGTCGGACAGGTCACGATCCGATCACGTTTGGACCCGCGGACTCCCCTCGTTCGTTGACCAGGTAGTCGCGATGAACCGTCGCTCTACGTGGTGAATTTGCTGGGTACGGCGACCCTGTGGCGCGACTACCTGGTAAATGTCCAGCCCCGGCCGGCGGCAGGCCGGGCGGGGCGGGCGGGGCAGCCCGAGCACCCCGGGAGGTCACCCCAGCGCGCGGCGGACGAGCGCGAGGGCCTCGTCGTCGGAGAGCCCGAGGCCCCGGGCGCGCTCGACGAAGGCCACCGCCGCCTCGCGGGCCTCACGCTCGACCCCGGCGCCGCCGGCGAAGGTGCCGGAGCGGCCGCGGGTCTGCAGAACCCCGGCGGCCTCCAGCTCGCGGTAGGCACGCGCCACCGTGTTCGGCGCCAGCCCGACCTCGGCCGCCAGCGCGCGCACGGTCGGCAGCTTCGTCCCGGCCGGGAGCGCGCCGGAGTCGATCAGCGCGCTCAGCTGGTCCTTGACCTGGTCGTACGGCGCCACCTCGCTGTCGCGGTCGATCCGGATCGCCACCTCGGGAGCCATCAGGAGGCCCGCTCCAGCCAGACCCACTCCACGTCCTCTCCCGACTCGCGCCGGGTCTCCACCCAGTCGGCGGCGTCGTAGTCGGGGAAGAAGGCGTCGCAGCCCTCGACGTCGAGGCCCACCTCGGTCAGCACCAGGTGGGTCGCCACCGGGAGGGTCGCGGAGTAGATCGCACCGCCGCCGGCGATCATCACGTCGCCGGGCAGCGCCGCGGCGATCCCGAGCGCCTCCTCGACGCTGTGCGCGACGTGCACCTGGTCGGCGTACTCTCCCGCGGACCAGTCCGGGTCACGGGTGACCACGACGGTCTCCCGCCCGGGCAGCGGCCGGCCGATCGAGTCCCAGGTAGCGCGGCCCATGACGAGCGTGTGGCCGAGGGTCTCGCGCTTGAAGTGGGCGAAGTCGTGCGGCAGCCGCCACGGGATGCCGCCGTCGCGGCCGATTCCGCGGTCGCGGGCGTGCGCGGCGACCAGGACGATGCGCTTGCTCATGCTCAGACCGCGATCGGCGCCTTGATCCCCGGGTGGGGGTCGTAGCCCTCGACGTCGATGTGCTCGAGGTCGAAGCCGTCCAGGGTGGTCACCGACGGGTCGAGCACCAGCCGCGGGAGCGCGCGGGGCTCCCGGGTGAGCTGCTGCCGCGCCTGCTCCAGGTGGTTGGAGTAGAGGTGCGCGTCGCCGAGGGTGTGCACGAACTCGCCGACCTCCAGGCCGGTGACCTGCGCGACCATGTGCGTCAGCAGCGCGTAGGACGCGATGTTGAACGGCACGCCGAGGAAGACGTCGGCGGAGCGTTGGTAGAGCTGCGTGGAGAGCCGCCCGTCGGCGACGTAGAACTGGAACAGCGCGTGGCACGGCGCCAGCGCCATGTCGGGGATGTCGGCCGGGTTCCACGCGGTGACCAGGTGGCGGCGGGAGTCGGGGTCGGAGCGGATCTGCTCGACCACCTGGTTGAGCTGGTCGATGTGCTGTCCGTCGGGCGCCGGCCAGGACCGCCACTGGGCGCCGTAGACCGGGCCGAGGTCGCCGTTCTCATCGGCCCACTCGTCCCAGATGGTGATGCCGCGGTCCTGCAGCCACTTGACGTTGGTGTCGCCGCGGAGGAACCAGATGAGCTCGCCGAAGACCGAGCGGGTGTGGATCTTCTTCGTCGTCACCAACGGGAAGCCCTCGCGCAGGTCGAAGCGCATCTGGTGCCCGAAGACCGACAGCGTGCCCGTGCCGGTCCGGTCGCCCTTGGCCGCGCCCTCGTCGAGGATCCGCTGGAGGAGGTCGAGGTAGGCCCGCATGGCACCGACTCTAGTCCGGCCCGCCGACACCCGGCGGCAGGACTCACGCGTCGAGCGCGACCTCGCCGACGATCGTCGTCGTGGTGTCGCCGCCGACCCAGATCGTGCCGTCGGGATCCGCCTCGACGCGCGCCCGGCCGGCCCGGTCGAGCAGCGTCCCCTGGGAGGCGACGTACCGCTCCGGGAGGGTGCCGTCACCGACCAGCCACTGCGCCAGCGCCGCGTTGAGCGAGCCGGTGACCGGGTCCTCGACGACGCCGAGCCCCGGGGCGAGCGCCCGCACCTCGACCAGCGCGCCGACCTCGGCGGCCCGCCGGTCGTCGTACCTGCCCACGAGGCCGATCTTGTGCTCGCCGAAGCGGGTGAGGTCGGGGCGGACGGCGAGCACGTCGTCGGCGGAGCGGAGGAGTACGCCGACCCAGCCGGGCCCGTTGTCGCACCACTGCATGCCGAGGACGTCGTCCTCGCCGAGCCCGAGCGCCGCGAGCACACCGGCCCGCACCTCGGGCGACAGCGGACCCGAGCGCAGCAGCGGCGGCGCGGCGAAGGCGAGCGACGGCTCGGTGCGCAGGGTCACCAGCCCCGCGCCGCACTCCTGCACGAGCGTCCCGGGACGGGCCGGGCGACCGCCGGCCGCCAGCCAGGCGTGCGCCGAGCCGAGTGTGGGGTGCCCGGCGAACGGCAGCTCGCGGCCGGGGGTGAAGATCCGCAGCCGGTAGTCCGCGTCTGCGTCGGTGGGCGCGAGCAGGAACGTGGTCTCCGACAGGTTGGTCCACCGCGCGAACGCCGCCATCTGCTCGTCGCTCACCCCGTCGGCGTCGTGCACGACCGCGACCGGGTTGCCGCGCAGCGGCTCGGCGGAGAACACGTCGACCTGGCTGAACCGCGGCATGGGCCGAAGGCTAGTGCGCAGGCTCAGCCGAAGCGGATCCGGCCGGGCAGCGGATGCTCCCGGCAGTCCTGGTCGCTGCGACACACGATGGCGACGTACCGGTCCACGCGCAGCGAGTCCCACCCCTTGCGATAGAGCACGACCTGCACCGTCGACCCGTCCGCCGCGCGGGCCCGGTCCATCACCTCGAAGTCGGCGGCCGAGAGCAGCCGCGGCACCCCCTCGCGGGCGGTGAACCGCAACGGCCGCTCGGGCTCCTCCAGCTCGCCGTCGGGGGTGACCAGCCAGCGCGTCCCGTCCTCGAGGCGCACGGCGACGCTCGAGCCCACCGGGCGGAACGCCTCCACCCCGGGGAGCCCGACCACCACCCGCTCCAGATGCAGCTCGCCGTCGGCGTACCACGCGACCGGCAACGGGTTGTCCTCCGCGCGCACCGGCGGCGGCTCCGGGCGGGTCTGCCACCAGGAGAGCGCCCCGACCACGACCGCACACGCGAGGACCCCGCGCACCACGCGGCGCCGGAGCACCCGGCGGCGCAGCGCGGAGCGGCGCTCGGCCCGCTCCAGCCACGCCCCCGGCGGGTCGGGCTCGGCATCGGGAGTCGGCGCCGCCAGAGGGAGCCGCCCCTCGTCGGGCGGCAGCCCCGCCCGCTCCCGCGCTGCGGCCCAGACCTCGGCGTCGACGTCGGCCTCGCGGACCCGACGGGCCCACCCGCGACGCAGGGTCGACAGCGCCTCGGCGACCGCCATCCGCGCGGTCGAGCCGTGCACGCCCTCGCGCTCGAGGGCGGCCACCAGGTCCCGCCAGCGCGCCTCGCAGTAGGCCGCGAAGTCCGCGTCGGCGGTGGACCGGCTCACCTCACTCGGCCGCCAGCGACATCGGCCCGTAGACCTCGCGATCGCCCTCCAGGAGGGTCACCGCGGCGACCCCCTCGGCGGCGAGCTCGGCCCACACCTCGCCGACCCACGACTCGGCGTCGGCCTGCGTCGCGAAGCGCTGGCCGGCGTACTCCTCCGGCACGCTCGCCTCGGCGCCGCCGTCGTCCAACAGGCGCCAGCGCCAGGGGCGCTCGGCGGGGCCGGGCTCGCGGAAGGTGGGCGGCTGGTCGGGCAGCATCAGGACTCCCGGACGGAGGTGTCGACGAAGGGGAACGGGACGAGCTGGAAGATCTCCCGGCGGCCCCGGATGTCCACCCCGACCTCCGCGTCGGGGTTGACCATCGTGGGCAGCAGCGCCATGCCGATCCCCTTGCGCAGGGTCGGGGAGAACGTGCCGGAGGTGATGTCGGCGAGGGGTACGTCGGCCACCAGGGTGACGCCCATCCCGGGCCGCGGGATCCCGCGGCCGGTGGCGACCAGGCCGCGCAGCCGACGCTTCGGGCCCTCCTCCTTGACCTTCAGCACGGCCTCGCGACCGGGGAAGGCGTCCTTCTTCCACCCGACCGCCCAGGAGAGCCCGGCCTCGACCGGGTTGACGTCCACGCTGAGGTCCTGGCCGTGCAGCGGGTAGCCCATCTCGGTGCGCAGCGTGTCCCGCGAGCCCAGGCCGCAAGGGAGGATCCCGACCTCCGCGCCCGCCTCGAGGATCCGGTCCCACAGCGCGCCGGCCGCCTCGTTGGCGACGATCAGCTCATAGCCGCGCTCGCCGGTGTAGCCGCTGCGGCACACGACGACGCCGGTGCCCTCGAAGTCGGCCTCGACGAAGGTCATGTAGTCGTGGCCGACCGGCAGGCCGATCTCCTCCAGGACCCGGTCGGACTCGCGGCCCTGCACCGCCAGGACGGCGTAGTCGCGGTGCAGGTCGGTGACCTCGACGCCCCCGGGCGCCCCCTCGGCCACCCGGCGCGCGACCTCGGCGGAGTTCGCGGCGTTGGGGACCAGGAGCACCTTCTCGTCGGAGGCGTAGTAGGCGATCAGGTCGTCGACGATGCCGCCCTCCTCGTTGAGGCAGAGCGTGTACTGCGCCTTCCCGGGCTCGATCTTGCCCAGGTCGTTGGAGAGCCGCGCGTTGACCTGCGCTGCGGCGCCGGGACCGGTCACCATCACCTTGCCGAGGTGGCTGACGTCGAAGACGCCGACGGACTCGCGGACGGCGTTGTGCTCCTTGACCGTGCCAGCGGGGTACTCCACCGGCATCGACCACCCGCCGAACCCGGCGAACTTCGCCCCGAGGGCGACGTGCCGGTCGTGCAGCGGGGACTCGATGAGGGACGCGTCGGTGGAACCGGTCTCTGAGGCCATGGGCGCGAAGTTACACCCGGCACCGACCGGATAGCCTGCGGCGGGTGACGACCTACACCCTGCGCAGCGCCAGCCCCGCCAAGACCCGTGCCGACGTCGTGGTCGTCGGCGTGGTCTCCACCACGAAGGGCGTCGAGCTGGCGACCGGCGCGGAGGACGTCGCCGATGCCTGGGGTCGCCGGCTGCGGCCGCTGCTGTCCTCGCTGGGCGTGAAGGGCAAGACGGGCGAGGTGCTGACCGTCCCCACGGGCGGCGTGCTGCGGGCGCCGCTGGTGGTGCTGGCCGGCCTGGGTGCGAAGGACGCGGTCGACCCGGTCGCCGTACGACGCGCCGCGGGCGCCGCCGCGCGCTCCATCACCAACGCCGCCTCGGTCGCCTATGCGCTGCCGGCCGACTCCCCCGAGCTCGTCCGGGCGGTCGCCGAGGGCTCGCGCCTGGGCGGCTACACGTTCACCCCCTACAAGTCCTCCGGCGGGAGCGAGGCGCCCAACGACGTCGTGGTCCTCTCCCCCATCGCGCGGAAGAAGGAGGCCGAGCAGGCCTTCGCCGACGCCGAGGCGGTCGCCGGCGCGGTCGCGGCGGCACGCGACTGGGTGAACACCCCGGCCGCCGACCTGACCCCGGAGAAGTTCGCCGACTCCGTGGCCGCCCAGCACAAGGCCGCGGCCAAGGGCCGGACCAAGCAGCTCACCCTGCGCGTGCTGGACGAGCAGGAGCTGGCCGACGGCGGCTTCGGCGGCATCCTCGGCGTGGGCCGCGGCTCCGACGCCCCGCCGCGGCTGGTGGAGCTCACCTGGAGCCCGAAGGACCCGCAGGGGCACGTCGCCCTGGTGGGCAAGGGCATCACCTTCGACTCCGGCGGCCTGTCGATCAAGCCGGCGCAGGGCATGACCACGATGAAGTGCGACATGGCCGGCGCCGCCGCCGTGCTGCAGGCGACCTTCGCCGTGGCCGCGCTCGAGCTGCCGGTGAAGGTCTCCTGCTACGCCCCGATGGCGGAGAACATGGTCTCCGGCAACGCGACGCGTCCCGGCGACGTGCTGACGATGTACGGCGGCACCACCGTCGAGGTGCTCAACACCGACGCGGAGGGCCGCCTCGTCCTGGCCGACGCCCTGGTGCGCGCGGGCGAGGACGACCCGGACGTGATCCTGGACGTCGCCACCCTGACCGGCGCGATGATGCTCGCGCTGGGCGACCGGGTCGGCGGCGTGCTCGGCACCGAGGAGGTCGTCGAGGAGGTGCTCGAGGCCGGCCGCGCCGCGGCCGAGGCGCAGTGGCCGATGCCGATCCCCGACGAGATCGTCGAGCGCACGAAGGCGAGCAAGATCGCCGACGTGCTCCAGCACGACTGGAACCGTTGGGGCGGTGGGCTCTACGCCGCGGCGTTCCTGCAGGCCTTCACCGACGGTCGTCCGTGGGCGCACCTGGACATCGCCGGGCCGGCGTACAACAACGGCGGCGCCTACGGCGACGTGACGCCGGGCGGCACCGGCTTCGCGGTGGCGACGCTGGTGGAGTTCATCCGCCAGCGCGGCGCGGACGCGACTGCCTGAGCCTCAGCGCTCCCCGGAGCGCTGGCGCCGGTTCCACTCCCGCATCCGTTGCGGGACGCCCACGACCGCGGCGTCGTAGGACGGGATCCGGTGCCGGTTGCAGAACTCGTGCGCCCACTTCACCGAGGGCACGCGGCGCCGGGTCCACTCGCCGTCGTGGGCCACCAGGAGCAGGGTGACGTCGCTGACCGCCGTACGCGGCTCGACGAACCCCTCGACGCCGCGGCGGGCCTCGGCCCAGGTGCGCAGGTGCTCCTCGTCGGCCCGCGAGGAGGCCCGGACCGTGGTGGACCCGGTGCGCGCGGCATCGGCGCCGGGACGACGCATGCGCGTCCCCCTGCGGAACCGATCGAGGAGACCCATGGGCCAAGTGTGCCCGACGGCCGAAGCCGCCGGAGCCGGATCGGGCCTGTTGCGACCGGGGTGTCGGAGAGTGCAAAGATGGGGCCGATCGCCTTCGAGGGACGGCGGACAGACCAGGGAGGACCCAGCGCGTGGCGGAGACCGACAGCTTCGACGTACTCATCCTGGGTGCGGGGTCGGGCGGCTACGCCTGCGCGCTGCGGGCCGCGGAGCTGGGGCTGAGCGTCGGCCTGGTGGAGAAGGGCGAGCTGGGCGGCACCTGCCTGCACCGCGGCTGCATCCCCACCAAGGCGCTGCTGCACGCCGCCGAGGTCGCCGACTCCACCCGCGACGCCGCCCGCTTCGGCGTGAGCGCGCAGCTCGAGGGCATCGACATGGCCGGGGTGAACTCCTACAAGGACGGCGTGGTCAACCGGCTGTTCAAGGGGCTGACCGGGCTGATCAAGTCCCGCGGGATCACCGTGATCGAGGGCGAGGGGAAGCTCACCGGGCCGCACGAGGTGACCGTCGACGGGACGGCGTACTCCGGCACCAACGTCGTCCTCGCCTCCGGCTCCTACTCCCGCACACTGCCCGGCCTGGAGGTCGACGGCGAGCGGATCCTGACCTCCGAGCAGGCGCTGCGCCTCGAGCACGTCCCGCAGTCCGCGATCGTGCTCGGCGGCGGCGTCATCGGCTCGGAGTTCGCCAGCGTGTGGGCCTCCTTCGGCGCCGAGGTGACCATCGTCGAGGCACTGCCGCGGCTGGTCCCGGCCGAGGACGAGGCGTCCTCCAAGGCCCTCGAGCGCGCATTCCGCAAGCGCAAGATCACCATGCGCACCGGCACGCCGTTCCAGTCGGTCAAGACCACCGACACCGGCGTGGCCGTGACGTTGGAGGGCGGTGACGTGCTGGAGGCCGAGCTGATGCTGGTGGCCGTCGGGCGCGGGCCGTCGACCGAGGGGCTGGGGTACGACGAGCAGGGGGTCGCGATGGATCGCGGCTTCGTGCCCACCGACGACCGGCTGCGCACCAACCTCGAGGGCGTCTACGCCGTCGGCGACATCGTGCCCGGGCTGCAGCTGGCCCACCGCGGCTTCCAGCAGGGCATCTTCGTCGCCGAGGAGATCGCCGGCCTCGACCCCGCGCCGATCGACGAGGCGGGCATCCCGCGGGTCACCTACTCCCACCCCGAGGTCGCCTCGGTCGGGCTCACCGAGGCGCAGGCGCGGGAGGGGTACGGCGACGCCGTCACCACCGTCACCTACGACCTCGGCGGCAACGGCAAGAGCCAGATCCTGCAGACCCAGGGCTTCGTGAAGCTGGTCGCCCTGACCGGCGAGGACGGCAAGGCCGGCCAGGTGCTCGGCGTCCACCTCGTCGGCGACCGGGTCGGCGAGCTGATCGGCGAGGCCCAGCTGATCTTCGGCTGGGAGGCGCACGCCGACGACGTCGCCCCCCTCATCCACGCCCACCCCACCCAGAACGAGGCGATCGGCGAGGCCCACCTTGCGCTCGCCGGCAAGCCGCTGCACGCGCACTCCTGACCTTTCCGCCCCGCACGAGAAGACCACGACAAGAGCGAAGGACATCACCATGGCCAGCGAAGTCACCCTCCCCGCACTCGGCGAGTCCGTCACCGAGGGCACCGTCACCCGCTGGCTCAAGAACGTCGGCGACGAGGTCGCCGTCGACGAGCCGCTGCTGGAGGTCTC
Organism: Nocardioides rotundus; assembly: GCF_019931675.1. Taxonomy (GTDB): domain Bacteria; phylum Actinomycetota; class Actinomycetes; order Propionibacteriales; family Nocardioidaceae; genus Nocardioides; species Nocardioides rotundus. Next base: position 1,398,697 of record NZ_CP082922.1, on the reverse strand, counting down.
CACCGACAAGGTCGACACCGAGATCCCCTCCCCGGTCGCCGGCACCCTGCTGGAGCAGAAGGTCGCCGAGGACGAGACCGTCGAGGTCGGCGCCGTGCTCGCCTCGATCGGGGACGAGGGCGAGGGCGGCGGCTCCGACAGCGGCGGCGAGTCCTCGGACTCCGGCTCCGAGGAGTCCACCGAGGAGGCCGCCGCCGAGCCCGCGCAGGAGGAGTCGTCCGACGAGTCGTCCTCGGAGTCGTCTGAGTCCTCGGAGTCCTCCGAGGACGAGCAGCCCGCCACCGAGCAGCCCTCGGCCGACGCCCCCGCGGCGGAGTCCAAGCCCGCCTCGGGCTCCTCCTCCGGCGAGGCCGTCGTCCTCCCCGCGCTGGGCGAGTCGGTCACCGAGGGCACCGTCACCCGCTGGCTGAAGAGCGTCGGCGACGAGGTCGCCGTCGACGAGCCGCTGCTGGAGGTCTCCACCGACAAGGTCGACACCGAGATCCCCTCGCCGGTCGCCGGCACCCTGCTGGAGCAGAAGGTCGCCGAGGACGAGACCGTCGAGGTCGGCGCCGAGCTGGCCGTGATCGGCTCCGGCGACGCCGCCCCGAGCGAGGACTCCGGGAAGGACGAGGCGCCCGCGGAGGAGCCCGCCGAGGAGCCGGCTCAGGAGGAGGCCCCCGCCGAGGAGCCGGCGCAGGAGGAGAAGCAGCCCGAGCCCGAGCCGGCGCAGGAGAAGCCCGCCGCCGAGGAGAAGCCGGCCCAGGAGAAGCCGGCCCAGGAGTCGAAGCCCGCCCCGGCGCAGCCGGCGGCGAGCAGCAGCGGCGGCGAGGGCGCGGGGTACGTCACCCCGCTGGTCCGCAAGCTCGCCGACCAGCACGGCGTGGACCTCTCCACCGTCACCGGCAGTGGTGTCGGCGGCCGGATCCGCAAGCAGGATGTGCTGGCCGCCGCCGAGGCCGCCAAGGCGCCCGCGCAGCAGCCGGCCGCATCCGCCGCGTCGGCCCCGTCCGGGGCCGCCCCGGCCGCGGCCGCGTCGAAGGCGCCCGCCTCCACGGAGAGCACCGCCTCCCCGTCGCTGCGCGGCACCACCGAGGACCTCTCCCGGCTGCGCAAGATCATCGCCACGCGCATGGTCGAGTCGATCCAGACCTCCGCCCAGCTGACCCAGGTGATGGAGGTCGACGTGACCGCGATCGCCCGGCTGCGCGACCGGGTCAAGGCCGACTTCCTCAACCGCGAGGGGGTCAAGCTCACCTACCTGGCGTTCTTCGCCAAAGCGGCGATCGACGCGCTGAAGCAGCACCCGAAGCTGAACGCGGCGATCGACACCGAGAAGGGTCAGGTGACCTACTTCGACCAGGAGAACGTCGCCTTCGCCGTCGACACCGAGAAGGGCCTGCTGACGCCGGTCGTCAAGGACGCCGGCGACCTGTCGGTGGCCGGGCTGGCGAAGAAGATCGCCGACGTCGCCGGGCGTACCCGCTCCAACAAGATCGGGCCCGACGAGCTCTCCGGCGGCACCTTCACCATCACCAACCTGGGCAGCTTCGGGGCGCTCTTCGACACCCCGATCATCAACCAGCCCCAGGTGGCGATCCTCGGCCCCGGTGCCGTGGTGAAGCGTCCGGTCGTGATCGACGACCCGAACCTGGGCGAGACGATCGCGGTGCGGCACATGGTCTACCTCGCGCTGACCTACGACCACCGCCTGGTCGACGGCGCGGACGCCGGCCGCTTCCTGAGCGACGTGAAGGCGCGCCTGGAGTCCGGCCAGTTCGAGGTCTGACGTGTGACCCCGCGGACGTGTGGGGAACCGGTCGCCATGACGACCACTTCTCCACACGTCCCGCGGCGATGCGGCGCGGCCGCCGTACTCCCTGCCGACCGTGAAGCCGGTGAGTCATCTGATGGCTCACCGGCTTCACGGTCCCCGGGGGCCCTTCTCCGCCGGGAACGGAAAAGCACGCGCGGACTGTCGGCGACCTGGCATAGCGTCGGCCTCACCGTGAGCAGCACCGACGAGATCACCCACACCTCGACCACCGCGACGACCCGATCGCCGGTGCCCGGTCGCATACCCGTCGACTGGCGTCGGCTGCGCCGGCCCGCCAGCGTGGTGGCGTACACGCTGTCCTTCGTCGGCGCCATCGGCACCTCGCTCGGCTCGGTCGTCGCCGGCCGGCTGGCCGAGACCCCGACCCAGGCGCTCGTGGTCGCGCTGGCCGTCTGCGTCGTGGGCGCTGCCGTCATCGACACGGTCGCCAAGACCATCTGGGCCGCCGTGGTGGACCGGGCCGAGGGCCGGCTGCGCGCGGACCTGCTCGACGCCGCCCTCCACCAGCCGCTGGCCGAGCTCTCCGAGCAGGCGGTCGGCGAGATCCTCGACCGGATCGACGACGACACCTGGGAGGTCGGTCAGCTGCTGCGCTGGGGCGTCTGGATGGCCTCGCGCACCCTGCTCGCGTCGGGTCCGCTCTGGGTGGTCGCGACGTACACCTGGTGGCCGGCGCTCTTCCTCTTCCCGCTCTCCGGCCTCGCGGTGTGGCTGCTGATCCGGCGGCTGCTGCCGCAGGTCGCCGAGCGCAAGGTGCTGGAGGAGGCCGCGTGGACCGACCACGCCGCGTCCACCGAGGAGGGCATCGCCGCGCGCGACGACCTGCGCACCAGCCTCGGGCAGGCGCACGTGCTGCGTCGCAACGCGGGCTACGCCGCCGTCGTGCACCAGCTGCTGCGCCGGGTGCTGTTGGTGGAGATCCAGGTGGCCCGGCGCAGCGGCATCCTGCTCAACGGGCTGCTCGCGGCGATCGCGGTCGTCGGCGTGGTCATGGTGGGCGCCGGCGACCTGTCGACCGCCGCCCTGGTGACCCTGTTCCTGGCCGCCACCATGTTCGTCGGCCAGGTGAGCATGCTCGCGATGCACCTGCCCGACATCCAGGAGGGCTTCGGCGCGGTGCTGCGCCTGCGCGGCATGCTCGCCTCCCCCGCCGAGCCCACCGGCGGGAGGTCCCTGCCCGACGGTCCGCTGAGCGTGGAGTTCGACGACCTGCACTTCAGCTACGGCAGCGGCACGTTCGCGCTCAGCGGCGTCGACCTCACGGTGCCGGCGGGCCACACCTGTGCGCTGGTCGGCCGCACCGGCTCCGGCAAGTCCACCCTGGCCTCGCTGCTCTCCCGTGCGGTCGAGCCCGAGCCGGGGACGGTCTACCTGGGCGGCGTGGACGTGCTCGACCTCGACCTGCAGCAGCTGCGACAGGCGGTCGGGGTGGTCACCCAGCGCACCGAGATCCTGGCCGGCACGCTCGCCGACAACATCACACTCTTCGGCGAGAACCCGCGCGCGGAGGTGGAGGCCGCGGTCGAGGAGCTCGGTCTGACCGGCTGGGTGGCCGGGCTCCCGCAGGGGCTTAACACCCTCCTGGACCCGGGCGGCAGCAGCCTGTCCGCCGGGGAGGAGCAGCTGGTGGCCTTCGCCCGCCTGTTGGTGCGCGACGTGCGGGTCGTCGTACTCGACGAGGCCACCGCCCGGATGGACCCCGTCACCGAGGCCCGCGTGGTCCGCGCCGCCGACCGGCTGATCTCCGGCCGCACCGGCATCCTGGTCGCGCACCGGCTCTCCACCACCGAGCGGGCCGAGCAGGTGGCGGTCGTCGAGTCCGGTCGCGTCGTGCAGTACGGCGCCCGCGCCCGCCTCGCCGTCGAGGACGGGCCGTTCCGCGAGCTGCTCGAGGCATCCGCCGCCCCCTCCTCGTCGGTCGAGCCCACCTCTTCGGTGGTCGAGCCTGTCGAGACCACCATCGGCAGCGCCCGCCGCTCCACGACCCCGCCCGAGCCACCCGTCCTGACGCCCACACCCAGTCTCGCGCGGCAGGTGTGGAGCGCCCTGCGGGTCGAGCCGCGCTGGGGCCTGTTCGGCGCCCTGCTGTTCCTCCTCGCCTCGCTGACCGGCGCCTTCGGTGCGCTCACCGGCTGGGTCTGGGGGCTGGTGGTGACCACGCTGCAGGACGGCGAGGTCCCCACGCTCCTGCTGGTGCTGCTGCTGGTCTCCCTGCTGGGCAACCCGTTCCTGCTGTCCGAGGCGTTCCGGGTCTATCCGCGCTGGTGGATCTCGGTGCGGTTGCGCGTGCGCGGCGCCGTACTCGCCGGACAGACCGACCAGCGCCGGCTCGAGCGCACCCCGCCCGGCGAGGTGGTGGCCCGGGCGATGGACGCCGACCGGCTCGCGCGCTACGCCGACCGCTAGGTCGACTTCACCAACGGCCTCCTGGTCGCGCTGGTGACCGCGCTGATCGCCGGCACCTGGCTGGCCGGAGCGGTGCTGCTCGTGGTGATGGTCTCCGCGGCGCTCGCCTCCTCGCTCGGCCGGCGCGCCGCAGGCCGGTCCGCGGCGGCCGCGGCGACGGCCCGCGCGGGCTTCGGGCAGGCGCTGGTCTCGTGCCTGGAGTCGGTGCGCACGGTCAAGCTCGCCGCCGCGACCCCGCAGATCCACGCCCACCTGCGCCGCGTCGACGGCGGCCGGGTGGACGCGGCGGTGCGCGAGCACCGGGTGCAGACCCTGCTCGACGGCGTCCCCGTCGTCATGGTGCAGGGCGGCGTGGTCGCCGCCTGGGCCGGCCTGCTGGCCGGTCAGTGGGAGCTGGCCACCGCGCTGCTGGTGGCCAACGCGGTCAGCGGCTTCGACTGGTTCGGCCGGGTGGCGGGCTCGGTGGTGACCGAGGCGCCGGGCACGCGCGCGTGGATGGAGGCCACCAGCCGGCTCGCCGGCGGTGGGAACCTGATGCACCTGCCGGCCGGGATGGACATGGTCGAGGGCACCTCCCCGCTGCCCGAGTCGGGGGAGCGCGAGCCGCTGCAGCGCCTGCGGCTGGAGGGGGTCTCGGCGGTGCACGACGACGGCACCCTCGGCGTCGAGAGCGTCGACCTGGACGTCGGGCGGGGCGAGCTGGTGCTGCTGCTGGGCCAGGTCGGCTCCGGCAAGTCCAGCCTGCTTGCGGCCCTGGCCGGGCTGGTGCACAGCACCGGCGCCATCCACTGGAACGACCGGCTGGTCGAGGATCCGCAGCGCGAGCTGCGACCGGGCCGGGTGGCCTACGTCGCCCAGGTGCCGCGGGTGCTCTCGGGGACGTTCGCGGGCAACATCCATCTCGACCACGGCGACCGTCGGGTCGACGTACCCGTCGCCGCGGCGCGCCTGGAGCGCGACGTGGCCGACGCCGGCGGCGCCGACTCGCTGGTCGGGCACCGCGGGGTGCGGCTGTCCGGTGGGCAGGTGCAGCGGCTCGCGCTGGCGCGGGCGCTGGCCTCGGAGAGCGATCTGCTGCTGGCCGACGACGTGTCGTCCGCGCTGGACGCGGCTACCGAGGTCGAGCTGTGGCGCTCGCTGCGGGAGGCCGGCGCGACCGTGCTCGGCGCGAGCAACAAGGCGGCCGCGCTGGCTCAGGCCGACCGGGTGGTGGTGCTGGTCGACGGCGAGGTGGCCGACGCCGGGCCGTGGCGCGACCTGGCCGCCCGGTGGCGCCATCTCGCAGGGTGATGCCACGACCGGTCATCCGTGGCAGGGTGAGGTCATGTCGCTGAACGTGCTCGTCGCCGGTGCCTCCGGCTTCCTCGGCACCCATCTGACGCAGGTCCTGGAGGCCCGCGGCCACACGGTCACTCCCCTGGTCCGCCGCGAGCCCGAGGCCGGCCAGGTGCGCTGGGACCCGGAGGCGGGCGAGGTGCCCCAGGACGCGATCGAGGCGGCCGACGTGGTCGTGAACCTGGCCGGCTCGCCCACGGCCGGCAACCCGCACTCGGCCTCCTGGGCGCGCGAGCTCCGGGAGTCGCGGGTGAGGGGTACGGCGACCCTCGCCGACGCCATCGCAGCCTCGGACCGCAAGCCCGCGTTCCTCGCCGGCAACGGCATCTCCTACTACGGCGACCACGGCCGGGACCCGCTGGACGAGACCGCCGACAGCCGCGGCGACGCACTGCTGACCGACGTGACCCGCGACTGGCAGGCCGCCACCGAGCCGGCCCGCGCCGCCGGTGCCCGGGTGTGCATCCTGCGCACGTCCCCCGTGCTCGACGACGCGGCTCCCCCGCTGCAGCAGCTGGTCTGGATCTTCAAGCTCGGGCTCGGCGCGCGACTCGGCCCCGGCAACCAGTACTTCCCCTGCATCTCCTTGCGCGACTGGACCGGCGCCGTCGCCTTCCTCGCCGAGGACGAGCGGCTCAGCGGCCCGGTCAACCTGTGCTGCCCCTCGACCCCGACGAACGCCGAGTTCACCGCCGCCCTGGCCAGCGCGGTCGGGCGCCGCGCGCGACTGTTCGTCCCCACCCCTGTCCTCTCGGTCGGCGCCGGCCGGATGGCCCCCGAGCTGCTGAACTCGGTCAACGCGGTCCCCCGCGTCCTCCTCGACGCGGGCTTCGACTTCGCCGACGTGGACATCCGCGACATCCTCGCCACCGCCCTCCGCTGACCGGCCCCGCCCTCCCCCATCCCTCTCCCCTCATCCCTCATCTCGCCGAGTCGGCGCTTCTTCACCGCGAGTCGGCGCTTCTTCACCGCGAGTCGGCGCTACTTCACCGCGAGTCGGCGTCAATTGACGCCGACTGGGCGTCAACTAGCGCCGACTCGGCGGGATGTGGGTGGGTAGGCGGGTGGGTTGGTGTTTGAGGCGGGCGGTCGGGCTGGCGAAGGGGTCAGCCGCGGCGGACCGAGGCGACGAGCCAGCGGCCGTCGCGGCGCTCGAGACGGATCACCCGGGTGGAGGCCGCGTCGACGGGCAGCGGGGAGCGCACGCCCCGGCCGACGGCAACGCCGCCGGTGACCCGGTCGGTCACCCGCAGCACCACCACCGAGGGAGTACGGCGTACCTCGCGGGCCGAGAGCACCTGCATCCGCAGCCCCTCGACCCGCAGGCCGCGCGCCGACCAGGAGCGCAGCATCGCCACGTCCCGCTCCCCCGCCCCCGACCCGCGGGCGTAGAGGCCGCGCAGCGCGCGCACGTCCCCGTCCGCCCACGCGCGCGCCCGCGACCGGTCCCACTCGTGCAGCACCGCGAGCCCGGAGGGCGCGGGCGGTGAGGCGGAGGCCGCAGCAGGAGAGGTCGAGGAAGCCGGGGCCGCCCGCCGGGGCGACGGCGAGGAGTCCACGAACATGAAGGCCCCCACCATCACCGCGCCCGTCACGGTGAGGATCACCAGCAGCGCGAGCGGCCAGCGGGCGTCGTACTCCTCCTCGACCGTCTCCATGCCCGCCACCCTGCCCCACTTCACGCAACGGTGCCGGCGGCTATCCACAGGCAGGCGCCACAGGGAGCCCCCAAAGGGCACACGAGTAGGGTCGGGGCCATGAGCATGCCGCTGGAGTTCCAGGTCGCCGGGCTCGGCGCGGACGCCGTGGACTACCAGGCCGCGTGGGACCTCCAGCGAGCGGTGCACGACCAGGTCGTCGCGGCGACCCGCGCTGGCACCGTCCTGCTGCTGGAGCACCCGCCGGTCTTCACCTGCGGCAAGCGCACCGACGAGCACGAGAAGCCCGTGGACGCCGGCGGAGCGCAGGTGATCGACGTCGACCGCGGCGGCAAGATCACCTTCCACGGGCCGGGGCAGCTGGTGGGCTACCCGATCGTCCGGCTCCCCGACCACGTCAAGGTGGTCGACTACGTCCGCCGGGTCGAGGAGGCGCTGATCCGCGTGTGCGCCGACTTCGGCGTCACCACCGCCCGGGTCCCGGGCCGCTCCGGCGTCTGGCTGCGCGCCGACGACCGCGGCCCGGAGCGCAAGATCGGCGCGCTCGGCATCCGGGTCTCCCGCGGCGTGACCATGCACGGGTTCGCGCTGAACTGCGACGTCGACCTGGGCTGGTACGACCGCTTCGTCCCCTGCGGCATCTCCGACGCGGGCGTCACCTCGCTCACCGAGGAGACCGGCCGCCGGGTCACCACCACCGACGTCCTGCCGGCCGTCGAGGAGCACCTGCGCACGTTCCTGGCGTGGGAGGAGTACGACGCCACGCCCGACTACGAGCCCCGCCCGGAGCCCGGCCGCGCGCCCCGGATCCCGCTCGTGACTCCCTGAGCCCCGGGCGGGTCGCGCGACACCACGCCTCCGACCTGCCACGATGAGCCCACCTCTCGGGGGACGAGGAGGAGGGCCGATGGCCGACCTGGTGATCGAGACCCATGGGCTGCGCAAGGACTACCGCACGCGCCGCGGCACCCGGACCGCCGTACGCGACCTGGACCTGGCAGTGCCGGCGGGTGGCGTGCACGGCTTCCTCGGGCCGAACGGCTCGGGCAAGACCACGACGATCCGGATGCTGCTCGGGCTGGCGCGGGCGACCCGCGGCGAGATGCGCCTCTTCGGCCAGCCGGTGCCGCGACGCCTCCCCGCGGTGATGAACCGTGTCGGGGCCGTGGTCGAGAACCCGAAGTTCTCCCCCAACCTCACCGGCCGCACCAACCTGCAGCTGCTCGCGCGCACCATCGCCGCTCCACCGAGCCGCGTCGACGAGGCGCTGGCGACGGTCTCGCTGACCGGTCGCGACCGGGAGCGCTTCAAGTCCTACTCCCTCGGCATGAAGCAGCGGCTGGCGATCGCCGCCACGCTGATCAAGCAGCCGGACCTGCTCATCCTCGACGAGCCGACCAACGGCCTGGACCCGGCCGGGATCCGGGAGATCCGGGACACCATCCGCGACCTGGGCGCCGCCGGCGTCACGGTGCTGTTGAGCTCACACATCCTCGCCGAGGTCCAGCAGGTGTGCGACTCCGCCACCATCATCGGCAACGGCCGGATGCTCGCCAGTGGCCGGGTCGAGGATCTGCTGTCCGGGACGGGTACGGCGCACCGCGTCGTCGTGGGCGAGCCCGACCGGGCCGCCTCCGTGCTGCGTGCGGCCGGGGCGAGCGTGACGACGGACGCCCAGGCGCTGCGGGTCGAGGGTGACCTGGCCGGCGCCGACCTGACCCGGCTGCTCGGCGAGCAGGGCCTCTGGGTCGCCGAGCTCACGCCCGTCCGGCAGGACCTGGAGTCGTTCTTCCTCGACCTCACCTCCGCCGAGGAGCTGGGCGCGGACGAGCCCCGCGGCGGGCGGAAGGGATGGCGGCGATGATCCGGCTGGTGCGGGTCGAGCTGACCCGGCTGCGCAAGCGCCGCGCGGTCGTCGTACTCCTCCTGGTGGCCCTGATCGCCCCGCTGTTGGTCGCGGCTCTGGTGGCGTGGTCGACGCGCCCGGTCAGCGCAGCGGAGACGGCCCGGGCGCGCGCGCAGGTGCAGCGCGAGCTGAGCTCGCGCTCGTTCGACCGGATGATCGAGGAGTGCGCCGCTGCCCCGCGCGACTGGGGGGTGCGCGCCGAGCCGGACACCGATGACGCGCGCGCCCAGTGTCTGGAGCAGAACCGGCCGCGGGTGGAGTGGTACCTCGCCCGGCCGCCGCTGCGGTGGGGCGATCAGCTCGCCACGGCCGGCATGGTGCTGAGCCTGGTGACCGTGCTGATGATGCTCGCGGCGACCACGTTCATCGGCCATGACTGGAACTCGGGGTCGATGAGCAACCAGCTGCTCTTCGAGCCGCGCCGCCTGCGGGTGTTCGTGGCCAAGGCACTGGCGGTCGTCCTCCTCGCCCTGCTGGCCAGCGCGCTCGCGCTGGCGCTCCTGTGGGGCGGGATCGGGCTGACGGCCTACCTGCGCGACATCGACCCGCATGGCGAGGTGGTGGACCGGATCTGGCAGAGCGGCCTGCGCGGGGTGGTCTTCGTCGCGGCGGCGGCGCTGGGCGCGTTCGCGGTCACCAACCTCTTCCGCTCCACGGTCTTCACCTTGGGAGCGATGTTCGCCGTCGTGGTCCTCAGCAGCGTTCTCCTCGTGATGCTCCCCTTCCCCGATGCCCAGCGCTTCTCGCTGCCGGTGAACGTCGGCGCGTGGGTGGGCGGCAAGGCCACCTACTACCGCGAGGTGGCCCAGACCTGCTTCAGCGGCCCGCGGCCGCCGGAGGGGATGGACTGCAAGGAGTACGGCGTGGTCACGCTCTGGGAGTCCGCTCGCTACTTCGGCTCGATGCTCGTGCTGGCGGTGGGGCTCTCGGCGTGGTCGTTCCGGCGCCGGGACGTGCCCTGAGAGCTCACCGCGACCGGCGTACAGTGGGGCGATGTGACGACCTCTCCGACAGCCGAAGGACGCAAGTTGCTGCGCCTGGAGGTGCGCAACTCGCAGACCCCGATCGAGCGGAAGCCCGAGTGGATCAAGACCCGGGCGAGGATGGGCCCGGAGTACCAGCACCTCCAGGGCCTGGTGAAGAGCGAGGGCTTGCACACGGTGTGTCAGGAGGCTGGCTGTCCCAACATCTACGAGTGCTGGGAGGACCGGGAGGCGACGTTCCTCATCGGCGGTGACGAGTGCACCCGCCGGTGTGACTTCTGCCAGATCGCGACCGGGAAGCCGCAGCCGCTGGACCGCGACGAGCCGCGGCGGGTGGCCGAGTCGGTGCAGACGATGGGGCTGCGCTACGCCACCATCACCGGCGTCGCGCGCGACGACCTCGACGACGGCGGCGCGTGGCTCTACGCCGAGACGGTGCGGGCGATCCACGAGCTCAACCCCGACACCGGCGTGGAGAACCTGATCCCCGACTTCAACGGCAAGCCGGACCTGCTGGCCGAGGTCTTCGAGTCCCGGCCCGAGGTGCTGGCGCACAACGTGGAGACGGTGCCGCGGATCTTCAAGCGGATCCGTCCGGCGTTCCGCTACGACCGCTCGCTGGGCGTGCTGACCGCCGCCCGCGACTTCGGCCTGGTGACCAAGTCGAACCTGATCCTCGGGATGGGCGAGACCCGCGAGGAGATCTCCCAGGCGCTGCGCGACCTGCACGCCGCGGGCTGCGAGCTGGTGACGATCACCCAGTACCTCCGACCCTCCAAGCTGCATCACCCGGTGGAGCGGTGGGTGAAGCCGGAGGAGTTCGTGGAGCTGGCCGACGAGGCCAAGGAGATCGGCTTCGCCGGCGTCATGTCCGGCCCGCTGGTGCGCTCCTCCTACCGCGCGGGGCGGCTCTACCAGCAGGCGATGGAGGCCCGGGCGGGCGACGCCGTACCCTCCTCCTGAGAGCACCGCACATCCAGGAAGGACCCGAAGGATCCCATGGCCAGGAACGCCGAGCCCGAGAAGAAGCAGGGCCGCCGCGCGCAGCTCGCCCAGACCTACCGGGCGGCGAAGCAGACCGACCCGAAGATCGGGCTCATCACCTTCCTGGCGTTCCTGCTCGGGTTCCTCGTCGGCGGGCTGCTGTTCTGGCTGATCCCGCCGCGCGGCGGTTGGCTGGACTGGGTGCTGACCGCGGTCGGCGCGATCATGCTGGGCCTGCTGGCCGCGACGATGGTGTTCTTCCGGCGCGCTCAGCGGTCGATGTACTCCCAGATCGAGGGTCGCACCGGCGCGGCCGCCTCGGCGCTGCAGACGCTGCGGCGCGGGTGGAAGACCGACCCGATGGTCGGCTTCACCAAGCAGCAGGACCTCGTGCACCGGGTGGTCGGCCCTCCGGGGGTCGTCCTGGTCGGTGAGGGCAACCCGGCGCGGCTGCGTCAGCTGATGGCGACCGAGCGGCGCAAGCACGAGCGGGTGCTCGCCGACACGCCGGTCTCGGAGATCATCGTCGGCGACGGCGAGGGCCAGGTGCCGTTGCCGAAGCTGAGCCGGCACCTGATGAAGATGAAGCGCCAGGTCAAGCCCGGCGAGATGACCGACATCCTCAACCGGCTGAAGGCGATCGACGCACACCGGGGCAACATCCCGATGCCCAAGGGCCCGGTGCCGACGTCGATGAAGGGGATGCGCTCCCAGCAGCGCGGCCGCTGACCATCTAGCACGAAGTCAGCGCGGGCTGACCTCGTCGAGGGGTACGGCGGCCGAGCCGGCCGCGAGGTCGTGCAGGCCGCGCCCGTCGGGCTGGAAGACCAGCGGCGGGATCACCAGGGCGACCAGGACGGCGCGGAGCAGGGACCGCGGGAGGTCGATCCAGCCGGACCCCTGCCACCGCACGACCCGCAGCCGGGTGGCGAGCTTGCCGAACGACCCGCCGACCAGCGCGGTGAGGACCGTCGCCTCGAGGATGAAGACCAGCATCACGTAGAGCGAGGACAGTCGGTCGCCGCTCCAGCCGTCGACGCCGATGATCGCGATGACCACCAGGGTGCAGGCGATCCAGTCGACAAGGAGCGCGAGGATGCGGCGTCCCCAGGAGGCGGTCTGCACGCGGGACACCGTACCCATCGGGTGCGAGGGTCCGACCGCCGACCACTCGTTACACAGACGAAACAAACCGGATACGGTCGAGAAACCGCCCCGCCGTAGCGTGCGGGGCACGCACGGCGCAGCGTCGCGTCGCGCATCCCTACCGTGACCCAGCGGTCGCCGGCCCCGCCAGCGGCCAAGGAGGATGAATGTTCTCGAACAGCGACGAACTGCTTCGCTACATCAAGGACGAGGGCGTCGAGATGGTCGACGTCAGGTTCTGCGACCTGCCGGGCGTGATGCAGCACTTCACCGTGCCCGTGTCCTCCTTCGACGAGTCCGTCTTCGAGGACGGGCTGGCCTTCGACGGCTCCTCGATCCGCGGCTTCCAGGCGATCCACGAGTCGGACATGTCGCTGCTGCCGGACCCGACGACCGCCTACATCGACCCGTTCCGTACGGCGAAGACGCTGGTCCTCAACTTCTTCATCCACGACCCGATCACCGGCGAGGCCTACTCCCGCGACCCGCGGAACATCGCGAAGAAGGCGATGGCCTACCTGCAGAGCACCGGGATCGGCGACACCGCGTTCTTCGCGCCGGAGGCGGAGTTCTACGTCTTCGACGAGGTGCGCTTCGAGACCTCGGCGAACGAGGGCTTCTACCGCGTGGACTCCGAGGCGGGCGCGTGGAACTCCGGCGCGGCCGGTACGGCGGACCGCCCGAACCGCGGCTACAAGGTGAAGTACAAGGGCGGCTACTTCCCGGTGGCGCCGTACGATCACTTCGGCGAGCTGCGCGATGAGATGGTCAAGGAGCTGGAGGCGGTCGGCCTGACCGTCGAGCGCGCGCACCACGAGGTCGGCACGGCCGGGCAGGCGGAGATCAACTACAAGTTCGACGAGCTGCTGCGCGCGGCCGACGACGTGATGAAGTTCAAGTACATCGTCAAGAACGTCGCCTGGCGCAACGGCAAGACCGCGACCTTCATGCCGAAGCCGATCTTCGGCGACAACGGCTCGGGCATGCACTGCCACCAGTCGATCTGGAAGGACGGCGAGCCGCTGTTCTACGACGAGACGGGGTACGCCGGCCTCTCGGACACCGCGCGCCACTACATCGGCGGCATCCTGCAGCACGCGCCGTCGCTGCTGGCCTTCACCAACCCGACGGTGAACTCCTACCACCGCCTGGTGCCGGGCTTCGAGGCTCCGATCTCGCTGGTCTACTCCCAGCGGAACCGGTCGGCGTGCGTGCGGATCCCGATCACCGGCGCGAACCCGAAGGCGAAGCGGATCGAGTTCCGCTGCCCCGACCCGTCGGCGAACCCCTATCTCGCGTTCTCCGCGCTGCTGCTCGCCGGCCTGGACGGCATCCAGAACAAGATCGAGCCGCCCGAGCCGATCGACAAGGACATCTACGAGCTGCCGCCGGACGAGATGGCCGACATCGCCCAGGTGCCGACCTCCCTCGGCGCGGTCATGGACAACCTCGAGCGCGACCACGACTTCCTCACCGAGGGCAACGTCTTCACGCCCGACCTGATCGAGACCTGGATCGACTACAAGCGCTCCAACGAGATCCTGCCTGTCCAGCTCCGCCCGCATCCGCACGAGTTCGAGCTGTATTACGACATCTAACCGGGCCTCCGGCTGCGGTCATTCAGCAACGCCGAACGACCGCAAAGAACAGCCGCTGACCTGCACAAACGCCGCCGAGCGACCTTTTGGTCGTTCGGCGGCGTTTGCTGTTGGTAGCCGCTCGTCTGTTACAAATCCGGTACAAATTTGGGTAGCGCCATCTCCTGCCACACGGTCCTCAGGGGACTCTTCGGGTAGGTCGCGGCCCGGGTCGGTTGCCCGAGCCACCAGCCTGGCATCGCACAGTTGGGCAACCATCGCCGCGATGCCCGAGTCAGCTTGCTGCCACATCGTTTCCGCCGACGTGATCGCTCCCATGCCGCCGTCGGACATAGGTGCCCGTAGACCAACTGTCCGTCAACGCCGCGAGGAGGGGCTGGATGATGGCAACGAACTCGAACGTGCCGGCTATGGAACCGGGAATCTTTGGGCCGCGGCGGCGCGGAGACCGCGGAAGCCGGGCACCCAGGCTGGTCGAGGCCCAAGAGCTGTGGGACATCGACGATGTCGCTTCCTACCTTGGCGTGACAAAGCAGACCATCTACTCCTGGCGGACGACAGGTTACGGCCCGGCCGGCTTCCGTGTCGGCAAGCACCTGCGCTGGCGGGCAGCAACCGTGATCAATTGGACGCTGCGACTCGAGGAGAATCAGTGATCCCGACAGGCCATCAGCCTGACCCGGAATCGACTCCATCGCCACCAGCGAGCAGATGCTCATCAGCATGTTTGGTCACCCGGTCCGACGCTGCCGAGGGCTGCCATGGCAAGCATTAGCTCTGGGAGACCAGCCGACGACGGCAGCCCTCGCTACGTCGTCAACTACCGAGATCCCGAGGGGCGGCAGCGTCGTAAGACCTTCCGACGCAAGGCCGAGGCGGCTGCGTTCCGCAACACGGTCGAGGCGGACAAACTTCGTGGAACCTACCTCGATGTCGACGCCGGCAGGATCTCATTTCGCGCCTACGCCGAGGAGTGGCTCGACAGTCGGACCTTCAGTCCGCTGACCTACGAGGCGACCGAATTGCGACTCAGGCTCCATGTGTTCCCGACGCTAGGACACCTCGAGCTGCGACAGATCAAGCCGTCGACCATCCAGAAGCTCCTACGGTCGATGGAGATGGCCGAGACCTACCGGCGCGTCATCTTCTCTAACGTGTCTGCCATCTTCTCGGCTGCGGTCGACGACGACATGATTGCCAAGAATCCGTGCAAAGCGAGTTCAGTGACAAGGCCCGCAACGTCGCGCCGCAAGGTGGTGCCTTGGCCGACCGAGTGGGTCTCCTCCATGCACGACGCGCTTCCGCCGCAGTACAGGATCGCAGTCACGTTGGGATCGGGGCTGGGACTACGCCAAGGCGAGGTATTTGGGCTCGCGGTCGAGGATGTCGACTTCCTCCGCGGAGTTGTGGAGGTCAGGCGGCAAGTCAAGGTGTTCGGAGGCAACCGCCTGGTCTTTGGCCTGCCGAAGGGCGACAAGACCCTGAGGTTCCCCCCGGACCGTAGAGGCATCGACAATGAGGATCGAGATGCCACAGAAGCGGAAGAAGTACGACCGGGAGTTCCGTGAGGGAGCTGTCCGGATCGTCGAAGAGACCGGGAAGCCGATCGCTCAGGTCGCGCGCAACCTCGGCGTGGTCGAGGGCACGTTGGGCAACTGGGTCAAGCAGGCCCGGGAAGCACGCGAGGGCCGCGACGGAATGTCGAAGGACGACCACGAGGAGCTCAAGCGGCTGCGTGCTGAGAACGCCGAGCTCCGGATGGAGCGTGATGTCCTCAAGCGATCCGTGGTCCTGTGGGTGAAGGAGGCGACGAAGTGAGCGTGGCACGCTTCATCGCCGACCAGAGGACGATCTACCGGGTGCCGCACACGATGACCTGCCTGCTGCTGGGGGTGTCCCTGGCGTGGTTCTACAAGTGGCGCGACCGGTCGCTCGGCCCGGGCGCCTCGAGCGGCCTGTTCACCGCTATGGACCGTCGCCGCTACACCATCGACCGGGCCGTGAAGGTGATGTTCACCAAGAAGCGGGGCCTGCACGGCTCCCCGCGGTTGCACGCTGACCTGCTCGATGATGGGTGGGAGGTCAGCGAGAAGACCGTCGCGGACTCGATGCGCCGCCAGGGGCTGGTCGCCCGGCGGATCAAGCGGAGGAACGGTCTGACACGCCAGGACAAGACCGCACCGAAGTTCGCCGACCTGCTGCGCCGTGACTTCACCGCGCAGCGGCCTAACGCCCGCTGGGTTGGCGACATGACTGAGATCCCCACGGCCAGCGGGAAGCTGTACCTGGCCACCGTGATCGACCTGTACTCGCGTCGTCTGCTCGGCGCCGCGACCAGCCTGCACCCCGACGCCGAGCTGGCGTGCGCGGCGATCAAGATGGCCGTGGCGGCTCGCGGTGGCGTCGATGCGGTCAACCAGCCGGGTTGGCGCACCGAGGAGACCAAGCGGGTCATCTTCCACACCGACCGGGGCTCGACCTACACCGCGACCTCGTTCACCAAGCTGTGCCGCGACATGGGCATCCGGCAGTCGATGGGCCGGGTCGGGTCGTGCTTCGACAACGCCGCCGCTGAGGCGTTCTTCAGCAGCCTGGAGTGGGAGGTTCTCTCACGCCACGAGTTCGAGCACACCCGCCAGGCCCAGGCTGTCGTGCTGGACTGGTGCTACGGGTTCTACAACCACGAACGCCGGCACAGCTCGGCAGGCATGATGAGCCCGGTCAGCTACGAGAACACCGCGGCCCCCGACCGGGAAGCCGCATAAGGAAGCCCTCCACGATTCGGGGGGAACCACACCCGAACCGTCCCCTTGCCCGAGAGCGTCGCGACGGAACTCAGCAACCACCTCGCTACCTACCCGCGACGGAGCATCACGCTTCCGTGGGGAACGCCCCAGGCGGACAAGAAGTCGAGCGCAGGGCTCATACTCACCACACGCGAGCGTTCTGCCCTCAACCGCAACTACTTCAACACACGGCTCTGGAAGCCCGGCCAAGCCCATGTGGGCATCGAGCAATCGCGTGACAACGGCATGCACGCTCTACGCCACTGGTACGCCTCCGTGCTGCTAGACGCCGGCGAATCGATTCGCGCCGTGTCCGAATACCTCGGCCACAGCGACCCCGGGTTCACCTTGCGCACCTACACCCATCTCATGCCCAGCAGCACGGAGCGAACCCGTGCAGCAGTGGATGCGGCCTTTGCAGCCGGGCGCCACGCGGGCAAAGAGGCTGACACAGAACTCGAGCAACCCTCTCGGGGCTAGCGGGCGCCAGCCCAGCAACGCAAGTTGACTGACTACCGCAGCGACAGAGGTCGACCCGCTCATGGTCTGCGGGAATGGGCCTTCTCAATGTCTAACACTAGGAGGTCTTGGCACGATCAGCCGTCACAACTAGCTGTCGAGGAAGTCCCATTCGGCCCCAAGGACCCAGCGGATCGCAGAGATCTTTCCGGAGAGCATGCCCCAGTCGAACTGAGTCTCGGTGTCCTTGCGGAGCAGCTCGACTCCGTACTGTTCCTCAATTCGGCGGGCGGCCGCCTGTGCTGTCGCCCAGATCTCCGCCGAATAGCCCTCGGGGCGCTCGTCACCAGTCGACGCCTCCGAGCGACCGTACCAGAGCCGATCGAACAGCTCGTGTTCGACCTCCATGATTTCGGAGACACGACGCAGTGCAGACGTCTCAACCTGATGCCTGAACGCGAGATCCATCCGGTCAGCCAGCAGCCTCCGCAGTTGCGGCATTTCCCACGTCCTCACGCGGAACGCCGGCCTCGTCTGGTTGAAACTTGAGATCCAGTCCTTCGCTCCGTTGGTGAAGAATCCCGAGGCAACAAACAGCACCGTGTCCGGCCGCTCGGCCGTGGCCCAGGCGATCGTCCCTTGTAACGCTTCGGGCGGCACTCCACGTGTGTAGTGCTTGCAGTCGACGAACCACGTCTCGAGATAGTGGTGTCCGTCAACGTCGCGGCGTTCGAGCTGAGCCACGATGTCGCGCCCGCGATCGGCCGGCGAGGATTCCTTGGGCGTTCCCTTCCGCCAGTCGACGTTCACGAAACCCGTCTCTGACATCAGGTCGAAGCAGAACTCTTCGAAGTCGGTCGGGCTGAGTGCGTCGAAGCCGACCGCACCCAAGAGCATCTCAGCTGGATCCTCTGGAAGAAGGTCGTCAGCCGAGGAGAGCCCGTCGTCGGTCATGCGCCCACACTAGGACGCCGGCGGCCGGCTACTCCCGTCTCATCGACTCCCGTCCCTGCCAGTTGCGTCAGATCGAATGAGCGCGACAGCCAGGCGATGGACGAGATCACCGACTACCTCGCCACCATCGACGAGAAGCTCGATGATGTACTCCGCGCACAGAAGGACTCGGTCCTGGCCGGAGCGGCCGGGCAGGTCGGCGATCTCGCCACGGCGGCCAAGGCCGCCGAGTCGACGGCGCGCGACCACCCCTCGAAGGCCCGGGCCGTGGTGCACTCTCGCAATCACGTCGGCACTGCGGTCGTCGACTTCCAGGGCCTGCTCGGCATCGAGTCCGGCCACCATCCAGTGGAGGCACGGCGATGGGTCGAGGCAGCCTCCGCGGTGCGCGACAGGGCGCGCGACGCCGGCGCTGAGCGCGTCGACGCCGCCAAGAGGCTCAGCACCGAGACCCGCGTCCGAGCACGTTCGGCCACCAGCCGGCTCTCTGACGAGATCGCGCAGAAAGCCCGCCGTCGCCGCAGCACCGACCAGGACGTCGTCGACGACTCGGACGGTTGAAGCACGTGCGGTCGACCCCGGGGGCGACATGATGGCGCAGTGGAAGCCTCCGAAGAGCAGGCGGATCGCGAATCAGGCTGCGCGGACCAAGCTGCTGCACAAGGTGATCGGTGACGACGCCCGAGCCTTGCTGATCCGGTACCGCGAGGTCGACATTCAGGACCTCAGCCGAGTTCTCTCTCGCGCACACTCCACCACCCCGAGGAATTGAAGGCCGCGCTCACCAATGATCCGCGCTTCGACCTCTCCGAGGCGACGGTGGCACTAAACGGGCTCTTCCCAGATGAGGGTGTAGGTCGGCCGGGCGCGTCGGTCTGCAGGTAGACGTCGAGGTCTCCCGACGATGGAGGTTCCTACGCCATCCATCCGAAAGACCTCGACGTGACCGACGCTACCCCGCCGGCCGGCTTCGGCCGCCCTGACCTGACCGCCTTCGCGTCTCATCTCAATCGACCCTGATCGGGTCTGCTGACCCCTCGACGAGAACGCAGCGACATCACAGCCACCCGACCCCGACCGTCCGGGATGCCGGGACACGTCACATGGCCTGTGCTGCGGGCGTGTCGAGTGGGTCGTCCAGGGGCGATGCAGGAGCGTCGACGCGACGTGCTGAGAGGTGGTTCCAGTCGAGCACTAGGACACCGGCTACAGGCATGGCGATAGGTCAGGAACGGCGTCGCTCCCTGCGCAGGAGGGAGCGCAGAGTCTCGGCGTTCGCGTAGCCGACCCGTAGCGCGATCTCGGCGGAGGTGAGGTCCGTGGTTGCTGAGAGGTGCCGAGCTCGTTCGATGCGAAGCCGTTGGACGAAGCCGAGCGGAGTGAGGTTGAGCGCCGCACGGACTCGTCGTTCGAGGGTGCGCCGGCTGGTGCCGAGCGACTGCGCGACGAAGGCGACGTTGAACGGTTCGTCCAGGCGGGCGCGCACGAAGCGTTCGAACTCGACGACGATCGGGTCCTCGTGCCGGAGATGTTCGTAGGCGACGAAGGCCGCCTGCGACGGGCGCTCGTCGATGATGAGGAGCTTGGCGACATGTTGGGCCAGGTCGGGGCTGATCGATCGCACGAGTGAGAGCGCGAGGTCGATGTGGGCGAAGGCGGCGCCGGCGGTGACGAGGTTTCCGTCGACCACGACCATGGTGTCGAGATCGAGTGCGACGGTCGGATAGCGCTTCAGGAACTCGGGCCCCAGGAACCAGCTGGTCGTCGCCCGCCGATGATGCATCCGTCCGGTCTCGGCGACAGCGAACACGCCGGTGCACGCCGCGGCGATCCGGGTGGTCGCGTCGTCGAGGCGCCCGAGCGAGGCGATGACCGAACGAGCATCTCGGCTCTGGAGGGCGTCGTTGGTAGCGGCGGCCGTGAGGGTTCCAAGCGCAGGGACGACGACCACGTCGAACTCTGCGGACTCCGACAGCGGGTGGTCCACCGACAGGGTCATCGATGCCGTCGTGGTCACTCTCCGTTTCGGTCCGAGGATGGCGAGTTCGATCGGGTCGATCCGCGGGTCGACATCGCTGCGGGCTCCGTCGGCCACCCGCATGATGTCGATGATCGACGCGACAGCCGAACCGAAGCAGCCGTCGATCGCGATCAGTCCGATACGCATGGCGCGAACAATAGCAATACTGCCGTATACGCCACTTCTCACATGCCCTTGCTCGTCATACGCTGAACTCGCTTCACCAAGAAACCTCGACACCTAGGAGAACCCCTCATGTCCACACCCGCATCACTTCCGTATGCCTTCGTCGCCAAGATCGTCGCGGCCGATGGACAGCACGACGCGCTCGCCGATCTGCTCGCCGGCGCTGTCGCGCTCGCCAACGAAGAGGTAGGAACGATTGTCTGGTTCGCGGCTAGGACCCACGCCGACACCTTCTGGATCTTCGATGCATTCCCCGACGAGGCCGCTCGCGACGCCCACGCCAACGGCGCCATCGTCGCAGCCCTGATGGCCAACCAGCACCTCCTCGGCGCAGCACCCGAGATCCTGGCGGCCGACGTCCTCGCGTCCAAGCTCCCGTAGTCCGCCAACGCACGAGACGATCGCGCCCCGCCGAGCCGTCGCCAGGTCGCGACGCAACGCCACGCTGCGTTGCCGAGCGGTGCGAGGCCTATCGGCACACGGACAGGATGCCGGCCGCGAGCGCTCAGCCGGCGAGGGGTCCGTCGCAGAGGAGAGCGACGTCGGTGTCGGGCAGAGCCGTGAGGCCAGCGCATCGCGCGACCACCAGAACCGAACCGCCCCTGCCCTGCGTTTGCGCAGGTCAGGGGCTGTTCGCCGGAGCTGCCTGTCGGAATCGAACCGACGACCTAATCACGTCGGCTTTGCGTCTATCGCTTGATGCGCCCACTGGGCGAACGAGCCGCTGACCTGCGCAAACGCCGAGCGTGGGGGACGCCGCCATCCGGTGGTGACCGACGACGACCGACCAGTACCGACCGTTTCACCGGAGCTTGCGGCGGCGTCGAAGCCGAGCAAGCTCCATTCCTTTAGCTCACCGCGCGCTCCTCCTCGCCGGTCCCGTCGTCGTCGAAGACGTTTCAGGGGGCTTCTCAGATGAGGGTGTAGGTCGGCCGGGCGCGTCAGTCCGCAGATAGACGTCGAGGTCTCCCGACGACGGAGGTTCCTACGCCATCCATCCGAAAGACCTCGACGTGTCCGACGCTACCCCGCCGGCCGGCTTCGGCCGCCCTGACCTGACCGCCTTCGCTCGACTCGACGGCCTCGGTCTGAGCGTGACCGGACAGCGACTTGAACCGGATTGTGCGGTCCTCGCGTGCCGCGTGGTGGAACCAGATCAGTGGTGCCGACGGTGCGGCAGCGAAGGCGCTGCTCGTGACACCGTGATCCGGCGGTTGGCCCACGAGCCGCTGGGCTGGCGACCGACCGTGCTGGAAGTTGTAGTGCGCCGCTACCGCTGTGCCGACTGCGGACACGTGTGGCGTCAAGACACCAGCGCCGCGGCGGAGCCACGCGCGAAGCTCTCGCGCACCGGGCTGCGGTGGGCGCTGGAAGGGATCGTGGTCGCACACCTCACCGTCGCCCGTGTCGCCGAGGGACTCGGGGTCGCGTGGGACACCGCCAACAACGCGGTCCTGGCTGAAGGCAAGCGGCTGCTGATCAACGACCCCACGCGGTTTGAGGGCGTGAAGGTCATTGGCGTCGTGAGCACGTCTGGCGCCACACCAGGCGTGGCGACAAGTACGTCACCGTGATCATCGACCTCACCCCGGTCCGCGATGGCGCCGGCCCAGCAAGGCTGCTGGACATGGTCGAGGGCCGGTCGAAGGCGGCGTTCAAGACCTGGCTCGCCGACCGCGACGACGCCTTCCGTGACGCGGTCGAGGTGGTCGCGATGGACGGCTTCACCGGGTTCAAGACCGCCGCTGCAGAGGAGATCCCGGACGCGGTCACGGTGATGGATCCCTTCCACGTCGTGCGCCTGGCCGGTGACGCCCTCGACAGGTGCCGGCGCCGGGTCCAACTCGCGATCCACGGGCACCGTGGGTTCAGAGACGACCCGCTCTACAAGTCGCGGCGCACGCTGCACACCGGCGCGGACCTGCTCACCGACAAGCAGAGCGACAGGCTACGCGCGCTGTTCGTTGATGACGCTCACGTCGAGGTCGAGGCGACCTGGGGTGTCTACCAGCGCATGATCGCCGCCTATCGCCACGAGGACCGGCAACGTGGCCGCGAGCTCATGGAGAAGCTGATCACCGACCTGAGGTTCCCCCCGGACCGTAGAGGCATCGACAATGAGGATCGAGATGCCACAGAAGCGGAAGAAGTACGACCGGGAGTTCCGTGAGGGAGCTGTCCGGATCGTCGAAGAGACCGGGAAGCCGATCGCTCAGGTCGCGCGCAACCTCGGCGTGGTCGAGGGCACGTTGGGCAACTGGGTCAAGCAGGCCCGGGAAGCACGCGAGGGCCGCGACGGAATGTCGAAGGACGACCACGAGGAGCTCAAGCGGCTGCGTGCTGAGAACGCCGAGCTCCGGATGGAGCGTGATGTCCTCAAGCGATCCGTGGTCCTGTGGGTGAAGGAGGCGACGAAGTGAGCGTGGCACGCTTCATCGCCGACCAGAGGACGATCTACCGGGTGCCGCACACGATGACCTGCCTGCTGCTGGGGGTGTCCCTGGCGTGGTTCTACAAGTGGCGCGACCGGTCGCTCGGCCCGGGCGCCTCGAGCGGCCTGTTCACCGCTATGGACCGTCGCCGCTACACCATCGACCGGGCCGTGAAGGTGATGTTCACCAAGAAGCGGGGCCTGCACGGCTCCCCGCGGTTGCACGCTGACCTGCTCGATGATGGGTGGGAGGTCAGCGAGAAGACCGTCGCGGACTCGATGCGCCGCCAGGGGCTGGTCGCCCGGCGGATCAAGCGGAGGAACGGTCTGACACGCCAGGACAAGACCGCACCGAAGTTCGCCGACCTGCTGCGCCGTGACTTCACCGCGCAGCGGCCTAACGCCCGCTGGGTTGGCGACATGACTGAGATCCCCACGGCCAGCGGGAAGCTGTACCTGGCCACCGTGATCGACCTGTACTCGCGTCGTCTGCTCGGCGCCGCGACCAGCCTGCACCCCGACGCCGAGCTGGCGTGCGCGGCGATCAAGATGGCCGTGGCGGCTCGCGGTGGCGTCGATGCGGTCAACCAGCCGGGTTGGCGCACCGAGGAGACCAAGCGGGTCATCTTCCACACCGACCGGGGCTCGACCTACACCGCGACCTCGTTCACCAAGCTGTGCCGCGACATGGGCATCCGGCAGTCGATGGGCCGGGTCGGGTCGTGCTTCGACAACGCCGCCGCTGAGGCGTTCTTCAGCAGCCTGGAGTGGGAGGTTCTCTCACGCCACGAGTTCGAGCACACCCGCCAGGCCCAGGCTGTCGTGCTGGACTGGTGCTACGGGTTCTACAACCACGAACGCCGGCACAGCTCGGCAGGCATGATGAGCCCGGTCAGCTACGAGAACACCGCGGCCCCCGACCGGGAAGCCGCATAAGGAAGCCCTCCACGATTCGGGGGGAACCACAACGTCGAGGTCTTTCGGGTGGCTGGCGTAGGAACCGCCATCTTCGAAAGACCTCGACCTCTATCCCGGCACCGACGCGCCGACCCCGGCCGCGTCGTCCGCTACACCCTCAACTGTGAAGAGCCCGTTAACGTCATCGCGGCTCGGCCCCGCCTCGCCGAGGCACCCGCGACGTCCCCAACGCGCCCAACGGCACCGAGGCGGTAGTTTGAGGACGAGGACGTCTTCGTAGTTGCCTCTGAAGGGCCGACAATCGCTCGGCTGTTACAAACGGGATACAAATCGCCTGAACGAATCGGAGTTTGCGCAGGTCAGCATGGGTCAGTCAGTCAGTATTACGACCTGTAGTCACTTCTCGCGTAGAGCTCGAACTCGCCGAGTGTGATCGCGACGTGGCTTCCAGTCTGCAACCACGCAAGCGCTCATCGGAGATGATGACCCGCCGTGCCGCGCTGGGTGGCGTGTTTACGGCCATGGTTGTGGCTGGATGCGGGGGTGGGGACGCGTCTACCTCGTCGACCTCGCGGGAGGTGGATTACCGGAGCGTTGGGCCTACGGATTTTGCGTTGCTGGCGGAGAGAACATCGACTTTCGTGCTCAACGTGCATACGCCTGATGAAGGGAGCATTCCCGGGACCGATGCGACGATTCCCTACGATCAGCTTGAGCGACGCGCTGGGGAGTTGCCCGACCGTTCCATGATGGTGGCTGTTTACTGCCGCACCGGGCGGATGAGCACCGAAGAGTTGAGTCCCCGATAGTGGTGTAGCGCGGTCGCCGAGATCGTCGCCGGCGTGTACGTCGGCGCGGGCGCGGCCACCGCGTGATCCTTCGAGTCAACCTTCTACCGAATCCTCGAGGACCATCACGATGACCGCTCCCCACATTGTCGACCCTGCCGGCCTGCTTGGCGAAGCACTCGCCGAAGCCTCGCCCGATCTGATGCGCGATCTGCTGCAGACGATGATCAACGCCCTGCTGTGCGCCGATGCCGATGCGGTGGTCGGCGCCGAATACGGCCGACCCACACCCGGCCGGACGACGCAGCGCAACGGCTACCGCCACCGCGACCTAGACACCCGGGTCGGCACCATCGACGTCGCGATCCCCAAGCTCCGCAAGGGCACCTACTTCCCCGAGTGGCTGCTCGAGCGCCGCAAGCGCTCCGAGGCCGCGCTGATCACCGTCGTGGCCGACTGCTACCTCGCCGGCGTGTCCACGCGGCGGATGGACAAGCTGGTCAAGACCCTGGGCATCGACTCGCTGAGCAAGTCCCAGGTCTCCCGGATGGCGGCCGAGCTCGACGAGCACGTCGAGCAGTTCCGGCACCGACCCCTCAACGACGCCGGTCCGTTCACGTTCGTGGCCGCCGACGCGTTGACGATGAAGCTGCGCGAGGGCGGCCGGGTGATCAACGCGGTGGTGCTGCTCGCCACCGGTGTCAACGGCGACGGACACCGCGAGGTCCTCGGCATGCGCGTGGCCACCGCTGAGACCGGCCCGGTCTGGAACGAGTTCTTCGCCGACCTCGTCGCCCGCGGCCTGACCGGGGTCCGTCTGGTCACCTCAGATGCCCACGCCGGCCTGGTCGAAGCGATCGCGGCGAACCTGCCTGGAGCCTCCTGGCAGCGCTGCCGCACCCACTACGCCGCGAACCTGATGTCGGTGACGCCCAAGACCATGTGGCCCGCGGTCAAGGCGATGCTGCACTCGGTCTACGACCAACCCGACCGGCCCGCGGTCCATGCCCAGTTCGACCGGCTCCTGGACTACGTCGACGGCAAGCTCCCCGAGGTCCACGACCACCTCGACACCGCCCGCGCGGACATCCTGGCCTTCACCGGCTTCCCCAAGGACGTGTGGACCCAGATCTGGTCCAACAACCCCGCCGAACGCCTCAACCGCGAGATCCGCCGCCGCACCGACTCCGTGGGCATCTTCCCCACCCGCGACGCCATCATCCGACTCGTCGGAGCCGTGCTGGCCGAGCAGACCGACGAATGGGCCGAAGGCCGCCGCTACCTCGGACTCGAGGTCCTCGCCCGCTGCCGGGTCAACATCATCCCCACCACCGAACCCGAGATCGGAGCCGATAACCTCCCCGCCCTGACCGCCTGAGCCACCACGAAGGAGAACGCAGCGCTACACCACTACCCGGGACTTGACCCACCGAAGCCGTGTCTACGCTTCGCGAACTTGGTTTCACACGCATCACCGAGCTGTCAGGGGGCATGGAAGCATGGCGGGCCGAGGGGCGACAGCTGTTGACCGAAAGGTGATGAATCCCTCGTCGTCGCTCGGGGATCGACCCGACAACCCGACCTCATCGCGAGAAGTGCTGGCCGATGGCGAACTAGCAACCGGTCCTTTTGAGGGGTTGTGTCGCCTCAATGACGTCCGCACCTCAAGGACGTCGGGCACGGCTCACGCTGACGGCACAGACTCCACGACCGCCATCATGCCGTTGTCCTCGTGGTCGAGGATGTGACAGTGGTAGACCGTTCGTCCGGTGTAGTTGTCGAAGGACACCCGCACGGTCACCTCGCTGCGAGGTGGCACGTTGACTACGTCTTGCCGGAACACCCCTCGGACGGGCTGACCAGCCTCAGCGGTGATCTGCATGGGCCACACGTGGAGGTGGATGGGGTGATCCATCGGCGAGTCGTTGACGAGCGTCCATTCCTCGACCGTGCCCTGCTGGACGGTCTGGTCGATCCGTTGGGCGTCGAACTCCTTGCCGTCGACGGTGAAGCTCATCCCCATAGCCTCTCCCCCACCGCCGCCCATGCCCATGCCGCCGCTCATGTCGCCGCCCATGCCCATGCCCATGCCCATGGCGAAGGTGATCCGTCGCCGCCTTGCGGGCTCGACGGCGCGCAGGTCCTCCGGCGTCGGTTGAACCGGAACCGCAGGCAACGCGGGCGCGGTGTCGCCCTCCACCCGGAGTGTCGCCAGTGCCCCGACACCGCCGGACAGGTCGCCGAGGGAGCTCATCATGCCCATCCCACCGCGGTCGACAGCCCCGGTCTCCCACGATGCTGACCCGGCACGGGTTGACACGAGAAGGTCAGCTCGGTTGCCGGGGGCCAGCGCGAGCTCGTCGACCGGTCGAGGCTCGGGAAATCGGCCGGAGTCGATGCCGAGGAGTTCGCAGTCCTGACCGTCCAGCCGCAGGCGCAGGTAGCGGGCGGAACAGGCGTTGATGATGCGCCAGCGTTCCCGCTCACCCGGGCGGGCGCTCAGTCTCGGCGTCGCGTGTCCGTTGACTAGGACCAGGTCGCCTTCCCTGCCCGCCATGCGGCTCATCGTGGACGGCTGCACGACCTGACCGTCCCTGTCGAGGGTGATGTCGGAGATCACGAGCACACGTTCGCGGGTGACGGCGATGGGGTCGGGGTCCTCGACGATGATTGCGCCGTAGAGGCCTCGGAAGACCTGGTCGGCGACCATGCCGTGGTGGTGGGGGTGGTACCAGTACACCCCGGGCGGGTGGTCCTCGGGCAGCTGGTAGTTGTAGTCGAAGGACTCGCCGGGCTCGACGCTGATGAAGACGTTGTCGCTGTTGCCCTGCGGGGAGACATGCAGTCCGTGGACATGCAGGTTGGTCGCCGTGTCGAGCCGGTTGACCAACCGCGCCTGCAGCCGGTCCCCCGGACGCAGTCGCAGTGTGGGCCCCGGCAGACTCCCGTTGTAGCCGTACACCGTTGCCTCGCGGCCGGCCACAGCGATCTGGCCCTGGGCTGCCTCCAGCCGCACCTGTAGGAGGCCGCCGCGGCTGCGGAGCGCTTCCGGCTCGGTCAGGTCCGAACCCGTCACTGGGACCAGGCGTGAGCCGCGCTGCCACACCAAGCCTGTGGTTCCGATCGCGAGGCTGGCGACGCCGAGGCCGCCCAGCTGGAGGGCGTGGCGGCGGGTGATGGGCCGCACTACCGGCCTTCCCCCAGCGCGCGTAGCCGTTCTTGGTACTCCTCGGTAGTCAGTTCGCCGCGGGCGTAGCGCTCATCGAGCACCTCCCGGGCTCGGCCTGGACCAGGTGGCGCATCCGTCGGCGTTCCCGGGGCCGAGGAGCGAGGCGACACGCCTCCACCGATGGCGCGCACGGCGAGGACGATCAACAACACCACCCCGACCATGACCAGTGGTCCGAACATCCATCCCCAGCCCATGCCAGAACCCATCATGATCGCTCCTTCTCTGGCTTCTCTGTCTGTGTCAGACCTCGTTGTGTCGTTGCCCGCCAATGTGGCAGTCCCCCGACTCCTGGGGTCGGGACATGCGCGTCTACCCTTCGGCGCCGGCGGCCGGTGGCCCATCTAGCGATCAAAGCGAGCACGGCGATCGCGAGGCCGGCTATCGCCCAGGCGGTTGGGCTCCGCCAGCCGGGACCCACCGAGACAAGGCCGCCCGGCGCGGCGGCGGTGAAAACGTTGAGTGGCTCAATCATCGGAACCCTTCTTGTGTGTTGTGTTCGTCCCGCTGGATAGTTGACGGCCGCTTCTGCTGCTTGGCGCCGGCCGACCGGCGGGTGCAGTCGATGAACCCGAGTTGCGATTCGCGGGCGACGACCGCAGCGGTCCCACTCGGGCATGGTCCTGGCCCTGATCGTCCGAGGGTGGGACGGACGGGCTTCTTGGCCGGCGGGCGCGTTGAAAGGGCCCCGGGTTCGGGTCTCGGCGCGTCTTTGCCTGCATCCGACGGCGCCAGTGACGACCGAACTCTGTGCGCCGAGCCGCGAGCCGGCGCGACGGGATGGCCGCCCCGATAGACGGTAGGTGCGGGGCGCGTCGGCCGGGGCGCCAAAGTGTCACTCCGTCCGGATCGGCGTGCTCCATAAGACGTTTGGTCATCTCCGCTCACCCATTGAGGACGCGAGTGAGCCAGCTGGCCTTCCGGTCCGGTTGTGGGTGGCGGGGCCACCACTGGTCTGGGGAGGAGGTCCGCACCTGGTTGGCGTGTTGGCCGCAGCCTGTCCAGGTGGACCTGCCGCAGGTGCGGCATGTCGTGGCAAGGCGCATGGTGTGCTCCTGTTCTCGAGGGTCGGTGGTGCGACGAGGTGTGGGTTCAGCCGGTGCGAAGGTGAAGATCACCGCGACCATGACGGCACCGGCGGCGAAGATCACGCGCTCGGGATGGGCCAGGGAACCGACGATGGCATCCGTCGGGTTCCCGTACCGCTCGTAGTGCTCCTTGCCGGGGGCGAGCAGGAAGACGGTGTAGTCCATCGCGATCGCGAAGATCATGACGAAGAAGAACACCGGCACCGGGTCGTGAGCTCCGCGGATGGACCGCCTCAGGCCAGGGCGAGGAAGAGCTTCTCCATCTTCTTGACGTCCACGCCGTCGAGACCCTCGTTGGACTCGGCGAGGCAGTGCTGCAGCCCGGTGGCAACGATGGCGTAGCCAGCACGGGAGAGGGCCTTGTTGACCGCGGCGAGTTGGGTAAGGACAGACTCGCAATCGGAGCCTTCCTCCATCATGCGGATCACGTGGGCGAGGTGGCCGTTGGCGCGCTTCATACGGGTGATGATCGCCTTGATCTCGGTGGGCTCGAGGTCCATCAGGCCTGCCCTCCGTTCTGGGTAGAAGCAATAGGGCCAGCGGCGACGGCCGACAGCGCCGTAAGGAGTCGCGCCCGTGCGTCCTCGGAGACGGCACGCAGCGCTTCGCTCGGCTCGGCGACGAACGACGTCATCATCGCCGGGTCGAAGGCCTCGACAACCGTGGCCTTCTCTCCCACCGAGCGGACGACGACGTTGCACGGCAGCAGCGCCGCGATGGACGGCTCAACCTGCAGTGCCTGGTGGGCGAGCTGCGGGCGGCAGGCGCCGAGGATGACCTGGGGGGCGACGTCGACGTCGAGCTTGGTCTTGAGGGTCGACTTCAGGTCGATCTCGGTGAGCACGCCGAAGCCTGCCTCGGCGAGCTGCTCGCGCACGGCAGCCACCGTCTCCTCGTAGGTGCGCTCCGTGGTGATCGCGAGCGTGTAGTCGGCCATCGTCCTGCCTTTCGTTGGTCCTTGGTGGCCCTTCCGGGGGCCTCGTCCGCCAACTGTACAACCCCCCCGGGGGTTATGCTAACTTGTGTCTCGAACCCCCCCGGGGGTTGTGTTGTAACCAGGTTCGATCAGCCAGTGAAGGAGTCCCTCCATGTGTGAGACCACCGTCGACCAGCTCGCTGCAGCGCTCGATCAGGGCGCGCCTGTCATCGACGTCCGCGAGCCTGCGGAGTTCCGCGAGGGCCACGTGCCCGGTGCGACCAACATCCCGATGGGCCAGCTGACCGCCCGCCTGGGCGAGATTGACCCGAACCGACCGGTGCACGTGGTGTGCGCCTCGGGCAATCGCAGCAGCGCGATGGCCGACGTCCTGACCGCCAACGGCTTCGACGCGATGAATGTCGCCGGTGGCACCAGAGCCTGGATCCGCTCCGGGCGACCGATCGAGAAGTGAGGCGAACATATGACTGACGACACCACCACCGAGACACCCGCGCCGGCCTCGGCGACCGAGGAGGCGCAGCAGCGGCCAGCCGACGGGCTGACCGTCCGGACCCTGGAGACGCCGTCCCTCGGCGACCGCACCTACGTGGTCCACGACGGTGAAGTCGCCCTCGTGATCGACCCGCAGCGCGACATCGACCGGGTGCTGGAGGTGCTCGAGGCCGACGGGGTCCGATTGACCCACGTCTTTGAGACCCACATCCACAACGACTACGTCACCGGTGGCCTGGCGCTCGCGCAGACAACCGGAGCGGCCTACCTGGTCAACGGCGAGGACGACGTGTCCTTCGACCGCACCCCGATCGCCGACGGCGAGGTCGTCGAGGTCGGCGACCGCATGCGCGTCCGCGCGATCGCCACCCCCGGCCACACCTTCACCCACCTCTCCTACGCGCTCTCGGTCGACGGCCCCGACGGCGAGGAGCCGTACGCCGTGTTCACCGGCGGCTCGCTGCTCTACGGCGCCACCGGCCGACCCGACCTGCTCGGCGAGGAGCACACCGACGCGCTGGTACGCCACCAGCACGCCTCCGCGCACAAGCTCGCAGCCGAGCTTCCCGACGAGGCCGAGGTCTACCCGACCCATGGGTTCGGGTCCTTCTGCTCGGCCACCCAGTCCGACGCCACCGCCTCGACCATCGGGAAGGAGAAGCGCTCGAACCCGGTCCTGACCCAGGACGAGGAGACCTACGTCCGCGAGCTCCTCGACGGCCTCGGTGCCTGGCCGGCGTACTACGTCCACATGTCACCGGCCAACGCCGCTGGCCCATCCGCGCCCGACCTCTCCCCTGTCCAGGAAGCCGACGCGACCGAGCTGCGGCGCCGGATCGAGGCCGGAGAGTGGGTGGTGGACCTGCGCAACCGCAAGGCCTTCGCCGCCGGGCACGCCCCCGGCACCTTCAACTTCGGCCTCGACGGTGCCTTCTCGACCTACCTGGGCTGGCTGATCGAATGGGGCACCGCCGTGACCCTGCTCGGCGAGACCGCCGAGGACGTAGCCACCGCCCAGCGCGAGCTGGTCCGGATCGGCATCGACCGGCCCGCAGCCCAGGCCACCGGAGGACCACAAAACTGGAGCGACGGCGACCTCGGTAGCTTCCCCACCGCCACCTTCGCCGATTTGGCGCAGGTGCGTCACCACCGCGACGTCGTCGTACTCGACGTGCGCCGCGCCGACGAGTACGAGGGTGCAGCGATTGCCGGGGCGGTCAACATCCCGATCCACGAACTGCCCCGTCGCGTCGGCGAGGTGCCCGCCGGTGAGGTGTGGGTGCACTGCGCCAGCGGCTACCGCGCCTCGGTCGCTGCCTCGTTCGTCGCCGCCGCCGGCCGGACCCCCGTCGCAGTCGACGACTCCTTCGAGAACGCCGAGAAGGTCGGTCTGCACCTGGTGAGCCCCGAAGACGACAGCACCGACACGACCGACGGTGCCGACGGGCCCGACGCCTGAGATGACACTGCTCCTCGCCGTCGCCGCCGGCGCGCTCATCGGCCTGTCCCTGGGGGCACTCGGTGGCGGCGGCTCGATCCTGGCCGTGCCGGTGCTGGTGTACCTGCTCGACCAGTCCGCCTCCCAGGCGACGACCGGGTCGCTGGTGGTCGTCGGCGTCACCTCCCTGATCGGGGCGATCGCCGCACACCGCGCGGGCAACGTGCTGCTCGGCCGCGGCCTGGTCTTCGGCCTGGTCGCGATCGGCGGGGCGGTGGCGGGAGCGGAGGCGTCCGATCGGGTCTCCGAGGAGGTCCTGTTGGCCGCCTTCGCCGCCCTGATGCTGCTGGTCGGCGGGACGCTGGCCTGGCGCCAGCTACGCCACCGTCGCGGAGACGACGCTCGGCACGCCGCGCGGCCCACCCTGGACGACCCGATCATCACGTTCAGCCCGACGTTCGCCTGCCAGTGCCCCCGGGCCCTCAAGGTGCTGCTGACCGCCACCGTCGTCGGGGCACTGACCGGCTTCCTGGGCGTCGGCGGCGGCTTCCTCGTCGTCCCCGCCCTCCTGCTCGCCCTCGCGCTGCCGATGGAGTACGCCGCAGGCACGTCACTGGTGGTCATCACCATCACCAGCGCCGCAGCGCTGGCAGTCCGGGCCGGTGCTGGCGCCACGCCGGACTGGACGTCCGTCGCCGTCCTCACCGCAACGTCGGCGGCAGCAGCCGTCGCAGGGGCCCGCCTCGCCGACCGTGTCGGCACCCACCGCCTCCAGGCGGCCTTCGCCGTCCTGGTCCTCGGCGTCGCCGTCTACACCGCCGCCCGCGCGGTCCCCGCCCTTCTCTGATCACACCCATCGCTCACCCTCACCGAACGGAACATCCATGAGCACCACCACCGCCCCGTCGAAGGGCGCCTCCCCCGACTTCACACCCGGCTTCCGCCCCGGACCCCTCGGCCGCCTCGGCCTCTGGGTGACCAGCCACGCCAAGCTCGTCACCGCCGTCTGGCTGCTCCTCATCGTGGGCTTGGGCGCCTTCGCACCCCAGGTCGAGCACAACCTGTCCGGCGCCGGCTGGCAGGCCGACGGCTCGGAGTCCGTCGCCGCGCGCGAGCTCGCCCAGAAGAGCTTCGGCGGCAACGCCTCCTCCGCCATCCAGGTCGTCGTGCACTCCACCGACGGACCCGTCACCGAGGGCCCCGGCGCCGAGGTCCTCGCCCAGGTGACCCGGCTGCTCGAGGCCGAGCCCCGCATCGCCGACGTGATCGCGCCGATGCCCGGCGCGACCATCAGCCAGGACGGCAGCACCGCGATCATCCTCGCGGGAGCGGGTGCCGACACCAACGAGATGGTCCGTGTCGCCACCGACCTGAAGGGCGACCTCCAGGACCTCTCGGTCGAGGGCATCCAGGTCAACCCGACCGGTTCCTCGCTGCTCTGGTCGGACTTCAACGAGGCCAACCTCGAGGCGATGCTGAAGTCCGAGATGGTGTCCTGGCCCGTCACCATGGCGATCCTGGTGCTCGCCTTCGGCGCACTGGTCGCCGCGGGCCTCCCCCTCATCCTGACCCTCGCCGGACTGGTCGCCTCCGCCGGCTCGCTGGTCCTCATCAACGAGCTCGTCCCGGTCTCCATCTGGGCGATGAACTTCGCGATGATGTTCGCCCTCGCGCTCGGCATCGACTACGCGCTGTTCCTCGTCGTCCGCTATCGCGCATCCCGCATGGGTTCGGGCAACTCCGCGCGTCAGGCCGTCGCCGAGACCATGGACACCGCCGGCAAGGCCGTCCTCCTCTCCGGCGCCACCGTGCTGATCTCGCTGTCGGCCGTGATGCTGGTGCCTTCGCCGTCCTTCCGGTCCATGGCCGGCGGGATCATGCTCTCGGTCGTCTTCGTCCTGGCCGCGACCCTGACCCTGCTGCCACTGGTGCTGTTCAAGCTCGACCACAAGATCAACAAGCTGTCCCTGCCGTGGGTCAAGACCGGAGAGCACCGCTCCCCGAAGTTCGCCGCCTGGGGCGAGCGACTCTGGAAGCGACCGCTCGTCTGGGGACTGAGCGCGCTCATCGTGCTCCTCGCGCTCGCCGCACCGATCATCGGACTCAAGACCGCCATGCCCTCCATCAAGGTCCTGCCCGAGGACGCCAGCGCCCGGATCGGCTACGACCTGGTCCAGGAGTCCTTCGGTGAAGGTGCACCCGGCACACTCCAAATAGTGATGACGGCCTCCGACGCCGAGACCGCGAGCACGGTACTTGCCTCCGACCCCGGCATCGCCGGAGCGATGCCCTCCATGCCGGCGGCCGACGACAGCGGGCTGGTCCTCATCCAGGCCGTCCCGACCGTCGACCCCTCCGACCCCGCCCTCAGCGACACCGTCGACCGGCTGCGCGCCGACCTGCCCGACAGCGCGCTCGTCGGAGGAGCGGCGGTGGAGAACCTCGACCTCAAGGCCCAGCTCGACGAATCCACGCCCCTGGTCATCGGCGTCGTCCTCGTGCTCGGCTTCCTGTTGCTGCTCGTCGCGCTCCAGGCGCCGCTGATCTCGCTGCTCGGCACGCTGGCCAGCCTGCTCTCGACCGCCGCCGCGTTCGGCGTGGCCCGTCTGGTTTTCCAAGAAGGCATCGGCGCCGACTTCCTCGGCTTCGAGAGCCAGGGCTTCCTCGACGCGTGGGCTCCGGTGTTCTTCTTCGCCATGATCTTCGCGATCGCGATGGACTACACGGTGTTCCTGCTCGCGTCGGCCAAGGAGCACTACGAGCACTCGGGCGACCCGAAGGACGCGATGGTCGGCTCGCTGACCCACTCCGGACGGGTCATCTTCGCCGCCGGCGCGGTCATGGTCGCGGTGTTCTTCACCTTCGCGCTCTCCGGCCCGCTACCGCCCAAGGAGATGGGCATCGTGCTCGGCGTCGCCGTGCTTCTCGACGCCTTCCTCGTGCGGCTCGTGCTGTTGCCCGTCATGCTGCGCCTCACCGGCAAGGCCGCCTGGTGGTCGCCGGCCTGGCTGCGCAAGGTGCTGCCGACCATCACGTTCTCGCACGGCTGACCACCCCTAGACCGCCGCGGCGTATCCCCCACGCCGCGGCACGTGGTCCGGACGCCCTCCCCCGGGCGTCCGGACCACACCCACCACCCACATCACCGCGCACCACCTTCGTCCTTTCCTGCACCACCTCGAACCAAAGGAGCTCTCACCATGTGCCGAGCAGTCAGCTGCAAGAAGTGCGGCAAGACCACCTGGGCCGGCTGCGGCCAGCACGTCGACCAGGTCCTCGCCCGCGTTCCACGCGCCGACCGGTGCACCGGCCACCCCCACGAGCCCGGCACCGGGTTCTTCAGCCGCCTCTTCGGAGGCAAGGCATGAACCTCGACCGCGCCGTGCTCCTCCTCGCCGGCACCATGACCCTGCTCAGCGCACTGCTGGTAGCCCTCGTATCACCGTGGTGGCTGCTGCTGACCGCCTTCGTCGGGCTCAACCTCCTCCAGTCGTCCATCACCGGCTTCTGCCCCGCGGCCGTCATCTTCCGGCGGCTCGGCGTCAGCAACGGGTGCGCCTTCCGATGAGCGACGACAACGCTGACCACTGGGATGCTGTCTTCGCGTCGCGCGACCTCGACACGGTCTCGTGGTTCGAAGAGACGCCCACCCACTCCGTGGAGCTCCTGCGCCAACAGCCCGGCTCGGTGATCGACATCGGAGCCGGCGCGTCCAGGCTCCCCGACGCGCTCCTCGCCGAGGGCCGCGACGACATCACCGTGCTCGACATCTCCCACGAAGCGCTCGCAGTGACGCACAAACGTCTCGGCTCCACCGCGGGTCGGGTCGCCTACGTCGTCAGCGACGTCCTCGCCTGGCAGCCCGCGCGCACCTACGACGCCTGGCACGACCGCGCCGTACTCCACTTCCTCACAGAACCGGCACACCAAGCGGCCTACGTCGACCTGGCCGCCCGCACCCTCTCCCCCGACGGCCTGCTGGTCCTGGCCACATTCGGCCCCGACGGACCCACGTCCTGCTCGGGCCTACCAACGGCCCGCCACTCAGCCGACGACCTCGCCGCCCTTCTCACACCCGCCTTCACCCTCACCCACGCCGAAACGCTGATCCACCGCACCCCCGCCCGCGCTGAGCAACAGTTCACCTGGGTCACCGCGCGGCGCACGAACGACTCTCATTGATCTGCGCGAGTACCCGGCTCGCGACGCAGCCAATCTAGAAAGCGGCTGATATCTAGATCAATCTAGGCGCTCCATCTCACCCGGGGACGTCCAGAGCACGCGGTAGCCTGTTACACATCCGGTACAAACAGCCGGCCAACCTCGACGTTTGCGCAGGTCAGCATGGGTCAGTCAGTCAGTACTACGACATCTAGTCTCGCGTGGGTGACGCCCACCGGGCTAGGTGCCTGAAACGGCCCCTGACCTGCGAAGACACTTTCCAACGTCTTCCAGCGTCAGGGGTCGCTTTTCGTTCGCCTGCGGCCCAGTCCGGCCCACGGGGCGTTCTCGGCGCTTACCCGGACCGGGTATAGGTGAGCAAACACTGGCGTCCCGCAAACCTTCGGTAGCGGTCGACAAGGGCATCGATCCACCCCAGAGGGTCGAGGTTCAAATCCTGCAGCTGGCCGCCGCAGGCACGTCTGCCCGCCCCGCGTCTGCTCGAGTCCGACCTAGGCGCCCTCCGGTGATCCGCCATCGTCGGTCGAACGTCTGACGCCCCCCGCTGTTTCTAGCGACGCCGTGACAGGCCAGGGCCCCGTCGAGCTCGCGGACCCCGTTGCGAGCGTTGGGCAAAAGCAGCAATGCCGTCGGATCGCCTGTCGGCATTCGACGTCAGGCGTCCGGCTTCGACAACTGTCCCTTGCCCACAGCAATCAGCGCAACCCCGCCTACGACGACGACCGCCTTCTGACCCACCTCTGTCCCAGCCGTCTTGAGTTGGGCCGAATCGCGCAGGGCGGCCCGCCACGGGGTCGCTCTCAAGGGGGCACGGGTCGTCGGAGCAATGCTCAACGGTGCGTGGAATTCGTCGACGCTCACCCCGATCCTGTTGAGCGACCCGAACACCGAGTTGGCCGCCCGGGCGTGCAGGAGAACGTGCTCGTTCGCAACCCCGCCTGTTGCTGTCAATTCGCCCATGAGCCGTGAGGTGGTCTCCAGCACGCTCGCCCGCCGCGTCTCCCGTGCCTCGGAAACGCCTCTGCGGTGTCCGTCCAGGCTCTCGGGCGCCGTAGCCAACACGTAGTCCAGCTCGACGACCCGAAATTGGTCTTGCAACTCGAAGCAGCGGGTCAAAATCGAGAGTTGCAGGCCCACTTCCTGCTCGAGTTCGCGCATCGTCTTCTTGATCTGACCGGGGCGGCTCAGGTCCTGCCCTTTCTCCGAGAGGGCACCCAGCTTGAGGAGGGCTCGGTTCTGAACCTCCAGGATCGTGGCTGACTCGCCGCTGACCTTTGTCCACAGCGTCTTGGGGTCTCCCCCGTGGTCGTGGATGGTCATGGCTTCCTGAATGGCCGCAGCCGCACGGTCCATCTTCGCGAGTACCTCATCGCGCTGATCCCGCCGCACGTCATCGAGCTTGGCGTCGATCCTGAGCAGCAGCGACTTGAGTTCCTGCGCCTCAACCTGTTGGGCGAGCTGACTCATGAGGCCGGCTACGCCGGAGAGCACTGCAGGATTTGTGAGCAGCGACGCCGGACCGTCCTCCACCTGAAGCCACTTTCCGATGCGGCCGGGGTCTCCCAGCATGGCGTAACTGACGCCCCCGGTCTTGGTCTTCATGAGACCGCCCCCGCCCTTGAGTGCCTTGGCCGACTCAGGAGTGAGCTTGAGGTACATCGCCGATTGCTCTGCGATGCCCGATGCCACCTCGGCGAGGTCCGAGCCGGCCCGTAGCGTGCCGCTGAGCTTGCCAAATGCAAACTCGCGAGCCTGCTCAAGCAGTCCTGCTCCATCCAAGAACCGCTCGACGGACCCGCGATCGCCGGCAACGACGACGCCTTCGCCGTCGCTGACCAACTCGACCTGGTTAGACACCTCGATGCTCTCCTTTCGCCGCCTTGAGCGTATCCGGGATCGGCGAGGGGAAGAGGAGATTCGGGTAGCGAGTGGGGACGGTCGGCGCCCGACCGTCGAAGGCTGCTCACGACTAACCTCGGACGAGAACTCATGTTCGCGGCACCTTGCTCGCCTCGAACTTGTCGATGAATTCCTCCAGGCTTCCGATGCTCAGCTCGTGCTTCGTTCGCCTGGCGTAGCTGAGCACCAGATCATGGTCGTATTCGCTGACGGCGTCACGGTCGTCAAGCCAGCTGCGGACCAAGCGCTCGGAGGTTCTGTCGGTCCAGCCCTTGTACCCCTCGTGCAGATGCTGGCGAGGATCTCGGTGGCCTGGTGACTCAAGCCAGCGTCCATGACCTCACCTGAGACAATGCGGTAGGCCTGCTTGACCTTGGCCCAGGCCCCATCTCGGAGGGGATCCATTCCAGAGCACGATGACGCTCTTCCCCAAGTGGTGCAGGTTCCCCCATCGTCATGTGGCGCGGACCCGATGCGAGAACGACTCCGCCTGTTCGACTGGGCGGCTGCGCCCGTCACGATGGTCTGCTTCGCCAGCTCCGGATGGCGGGTGGCGCCGTTCTCTGGACCGAGAGGACGGTCAGCCGCGCGGCGTGACGTGGGGCGAGTGCGAGCGGAAGCTGCTTGCCCGGGCCGAGGGTTGTCGACGGCACGTGAAAACTGACCCCCAAACGGCAACTGAAAACTGACCCCCTCCGAGACCCTGTCCTCGAGCTCGAGGCAGGGAGATGCGGAGTGTTGGCAGTGGAGGACTGGGCGGAGATCCGGCGGTTGCACCGCGTGGAGGGAGTGCCGATCAAGGTGATCGCCAGGTCGATGGGGATCTCGAAGAACACGGTGCGCAAGGCGCTGCGCGATGACGGGCCGCCGCGCTACGAGCGGGTCGGGCGTGGGTCGCTGGTTGATGCGGTCGAGCCGCAGATCCGAGAGCTGCTGCGGGTGACGCCGACCATGCCGGCGACGGTCGTGGCCGAACGGATCGGGTGGGAACACTCGATCCGGATCCTGCGGACCCGGGTCAGCGACCTGCGGCCGGTGTACCTGCCGCCGGACCCGGCATCGCGCACGACCTATGAGCCGGGTGAGCTGGCGCAGTTCGACTTCTGGTTCCCCGACATCGAGCTCCCCGTCGGGTACGGCCAGATCCGGACGGCAAAGCGGCTGCCGGTGATGACCACGGTGACCGGTTACTCGCGGTGGTCGGGCGGCTTGTTGATCCCTTCCCGCGATGCCGCGGATCTCTACGCCAGCTGGTGGCAGCTGCTGTCGACCCAGCTGCAGGGCGTGCCGAAGACACTGGTGTGGGACGGCGAAGGAGCAGTCGGTCGGTGGCGCGCCCGCCAACCCGAACTCACCGGCGATTGCCAGGCGTTCCGTGGCGTGCTCGGCGCGAAGGTCTACGTCTGCAAGCCAGCCGATCCCGAAGCCAAGGGCATGCTCGAGCGGCTCCACGACTACCTGGAGAAATCGTTCCTGCCCGGTCGCACGTTCACCTCACCAGAAGACTTCAACACCCAGCTTGCCGCGTTCTTCGTGAGAGCCAACGCCCGCCGGATGCGGGTCCTGGGCTGCAGCCCGGGTGACCGGGTTGCCGCGGACCGTGCCGCGATGATGCCCCTGCCGCCGGTGCCGCCCGAGGTCGGCTGGCGCAAGACCATGCGGCTGCCGCGCGACCACTACGTCCGGCTCGATTCCAACGACTACTCCGTTCACCCGGCTGTGGTCGGGCGGCGGATCGAGATCCACGCCGACCTCGAACGAGTGTGGGTGACATGTGAGGGCGCGATCGTCGCCGACCACGCCCGCGTGTGGGCCCAGCACCAGACCATCACCGAGTTCGAGCACACCGTCGCTGCCAAGCACCTGCGGCACGGTCGGGCGGACCTGCTGCGCCCGGTCGCCGACGCGGTCACCGGCGAGGAGGTCGAGATCCGCTCACTCGGGTTCTACGACCAAGCACTCGGCGTGGTCGACGGGGAGGTGTCCTGATGGCCACCAGGTCGACCACCAGAACCACGACGAAGCCGAAGACCGGGCGAGACGTCACCAGCGAGTTGGAGTACCTGACCCGGGCGTTGAAGGCACCCACCCTGCGGGAGTCGGTCGAGCGGCTGGCCGAGCGTGCCAGGGAGGAGTCATGGACCCATGAGGAGTTCCTGGCCGCCTGCCTGCAACGCGAGGTGTCGGCCCGGGAGTCCCACGGCGGCGAGGGACGGATCCGCGCCGCCCGCTTTCCCAGCCGCAAGAGCTTGGAGGACTTCGACTACGACCACGCCCGTGGTCTGAAGCGGGAGACGATCGCGCACCTGGGCACCTTGGACTTCGTCGCCGCCAAGGAGAACGTCGTGCTGCTCGGCCCGCCCGGGACCGGGAAGACCCATCTGGCCACCGGATTGGCGATCCGCGCTTGCCAGGCCGGACACCGCGTCCTGTTCGCCACCGCGTCCCAGTGGGTCGACCGGCTTGCTGAGGCCCACCACGCCGGCAAACTCCAAGACGAACTCCGCAAGCTGGTGCGCTACCCGGTGCTGGTCATCGACGAGGTCGGCTACATCCCCTTCGAACCCGAAGCCGCCAACCTGTTCTTCCAACTCATCTCATCCCGCTACGAACGCGCCAGCCTGATCGTCACGTCCAACAAGAACTTCGCCCGCTGGGGCGAGGTCTTCGGCGACGACACCGTCGCCGCGGCCATGATCGACCGGCTCGTCCACCACGCCGAGGTCATCGCCTTGAAGGGCGACTCCTACCGGCTGAAGAACCGAGAACTCGGCCGCGTCCCCGCGGCCGTCAACGAAGAGAACCAGTAACCGAGGGGGTCAGTTTTCGATTGCCGCGAGAGGGTCAGTTTTCAGCCGCCGTTGACAAGGGTGTCCTTTTCCCTCCTTACCGCGCGGGAGATAGATGTGGGACTGCTGCAGCAGTCCCATCGCCCGTCACCGGACTTGCGTTCTCCAGCCCAACGGACCGGCCCCTACTAGAGTTGCGACTGTGATCGCTGGTGAGTTGAAGGGCAAGATCGACCGCGTCTGGGACGCCTTCTGGTCCGGCGGCATCAGCAACCCGTTGGAGGTCATCGAGCAGATCACCTACCTGCTGTTCATCCGCCGCCTCGACGACCTCCAGACGCGGGCGGAGAAGAAGGCCCGCATCACCAAGACCGACGTCGAGAACCCCGTGTTCCTCCCGGGTCAGGCGCACCTGCGGTGGAGCGAGTTCAAGAACGCCTCCCCCGAGGTCATGCACAAGACCGTCGCCGACGACGTCTTCCCGTTCCTGCGGCGCATGGGTGACGGCACCACCTACAGCGAGCACATGAAGGACGCACGGTTCACGATCCCGACCCCGGCGCTGTTGTCGAAGGTGGTCGACATGCTCGACGACATTCCGATGGCTGACCGGGACACCAACGGCGACCTGTACGAGTACCTGCTCTCGAAGATCGCCTCCGCCGGCGTCAACGGCCAGTTCCGCACCCCGCGCCACATCATCGAGCTGATGGTTCAGATGACCGCGCCGAAGCCGTCGGACGAGATCTGCGACCCGGCGTGCGGGACCGCCGGCTTCCTTGTCGCCGCGAGCGAGTACGTCCGCGCCACCCACGCCGACGCGCTCCTCGACTCGGCGCAGCGCAAGCACTTCCACGCCTCGATGTTCCACGGCTACGACTTCGACTCCACGATGCTCCGCATCGGCAGCATGAACATGCTCCTCCACGGCATCGAGTCGCCCGACATCCGCTACCGCGACTCGCTCTCCGAAGGCTCCGCCGGCGATGCGAACAAGTACACGCTGATCCTGGCCAACCCGCCCTTCGCCGGGTCGTTGGATTATGAGTCCACCGCTAAAGACCTGCAGCAGATCGTCAAGACCAAGAAGACCGAACTGCTCTTCCTGGCGCTCTTCCTCAAGCTGCTCAAGCCCGGCGGCCGGGCGGCTGTCATCGTGCCCGACGGCGTGCTGTTCGGCTCCTCGAAGGCGCACAAGGACCTGCGCCGGATCCTGGTCGACGAGCAGAAGCTCGACGCCGTCGTGAAGCTACCTTCCGGTGTCTTCCGCCCGTACGCAGGTGTCTCCACCGCGATCCTGTTCTTCACCAAGACCAACTCCGGCGGCACCGACGACGTCTGGTTCTACGACGTCCGCGCCGACGGGTTCTCGTTGGACGACAAGCGCAACCCGGTCGAGGTCAACGACCTCCCGGACGTCCTCAGTCGTTGGTTGAGCCTGGCGCAACCCGACTCCGCCGAGCGGGAACGTGCCCGCACCGATCAGTCCTTCCTGGTTCCCAAGGCCGACATCGTCGCCCAGGGCTACGACCTCTCCCTCACCCGCTATAAGGAGATCGAGTACGACGAGGTCGAGCACCGGGCCCCGCTGGAGATCATCGCCGACATCGAGACGCTCGAGGACGAGATCGCCAAGGGGTTGGCCGAGCTGAAGGCGATGCTCTCGTGACCACCACCCTCGCAGACGTCTGCACGATCACGATGGGCCAAGCTCCGTCCGGCAGTTCGTACAACGAGCGCGGAGAAGGCGTGCCCCTCATCGCCGGCGCCGGCGACTTCAAGGGAGGGGTACTCGCCCCGACGAAGTTCACGACCGAGCCCGGAAAGCTCTCAAAGCCGGGTGACATAGTCCTGAGCATTCGCGCCTCGATCGGCGCGAAGGTGTGGGCTGACGGCGAGTACTGCCTCGGCCGCGGCGTGGCGGGCCTACGAGCTCGACCCGGACTCGATGACAAGTACCTGTGGCATTGGCTCACCCGGTCCGAACTCGACCTTGCATCCAAGGGACGCGGCGCTACCTTCCTCCAGGTCAACAAGAACGACATCGGCGCGATGCCGATCGTGGTGCCGGCCCTCTCCGAGCAGCGTCGCATCGCCGCGATCCTCGACCACGCCGACGCCCTCCGCGCCAAGCGCCGCCAGGTCCTCACCCACCTCGATGCCCTCACCTTGTCGATCTTCAAGGAAATGTTCAGCGGGATCGCGGCGGAAGCGACCGTCGGAGATGTAGCGCAGATCCAGGGCGGTCTGCAGGTGTCGGCCAAGCGTGTGAACCTGCCGGTGGAGGTCCCCTATCTACGAGTGGCGAACGTCTATCGCGGACGTCTGGATCTGTCCGAGATGAAGACTCTGAAGGCGACCACCGCCGAGGTGGAACGCACGACCCTGGTGACCGGCGATCTTCTCTTTGTGGAGGGGCACGCCAACCCGCTTGAAGTCGGCCGCGTTGCGACGTGGACCGGTGAGCTCGACAACTGTGTCCACCAGAACCACCTCATCCGAGCCCGGCTGGATGCCACCCGAGCATTGCCGGTGTTCGCTTCGAGTTGGCTCAACTCCAATCGCGGAGCTACCCACTTCCGCCGGGCAGGAAGAACGACCTCGGGCCTGAACACGATCAGTGCATCAACGGTGCGGACCGCCCCGCTGCCACTACCGCCGATTGAACTTCAGCGCGAATTCGCCCAGCGTATCGACGTCACAAGAAGTCAGGCAGTTTCCGTGAGGCGTGCCTTGGCAGCCGACGACGAACTGTTCACCGCCCTCCAGTCTCGCGCCTTCCGCGGCGAACTCTGACCGCCGAATCCATATCGCCCTCGATAACACTTCGCTACCCTGAGTTGGTGAACATCCGCGCAGAACGCCTCGCGGCTGGCATGAGCCAGTCGGAGTTGGCGCGCGCGGCGCACGTCTCCCAGCCGAACCTGTCGGCGTACGAAAACGGTCGGCGCACCCCTAGCCCCGAGGTGCTCGACCGGATCGCCCGGGCGCTGGCCGGTCGACCGTCGGTCCGCGTCGAGCACCATCGCGAGGACATCAGGGCCCTGGTCGCGCAGTTCCGCGCGACCCGGCCGCGGCTCGTGGGGTCGGTCGCCCGCGGCGAGGACCATCACGGCTCGGACGTCGACGTGCTCGTCGACTTCACCGATGAAGCAACCTTGCTGGACGAGGTCGGGCTGCGCCTCGCGCTGCGCGACCTTCTCCAGGTTGAGGTGGACGTGATCGCGGACGACTCCTTGCACGGCGAGATGCGCGACCGACTCCTGCGGGAAGCGGTCGCAGTGTGAGGGACGAGACCGACGATGGCCGCAAGGCCCGCGACGCGGCACAGCGGGTGATTGCCGTGTGCGACACGGTCGCCGAGCTCACCAGGGTTGGACAGGACGTGTTCGTGAACGACACCCGCTCTCAGTGGGCCGTGGAGATGGGCCTGATCCGGATCGGCGAGGGCACCAACCGCATCCCCGCCAACGTGCTGGAGCAGTTCGCCGGACAGCCTTGGCGGTCGATCGTCGGGATGCGCAACTTCGCCGCACACCAGTACGACGACCTCGACCCGCGGCGCGTCTGGCGTACCGCCACCCAGGACGTGCCGGCGCTGCGCAACTACCTCGTCGACATCGTCCTGCCGGGACTGCCAGGGCACGACGGATGAGCAACTTCGACTTCGTCCGCCAGACGCTGCCGTCGCTACATGACGACTGCGTCCGGGCCGAGTCGTACCTGTCGTCGGATCCTCGCTCGGCGTGCTTCTACAGCCGCCGGGTAGTCGAGGAGTTGGTCGGCTACCTCTACGACGTCCTGTCCCTGCGTATCCCCTACCGCAACGACCTCGCCGCCAAGATCGGTGACCCGGCCTTCAAGGCGAAGGTGCCGCAGGGCATCACGCAGAAGCTCACCGCCATTCGTCGGATCGCCAACACCGCGGTGCACGAGAACAGGCAGATCCGCCCCGACGTCTCGCTCGCGGTGCTGCGCGAGTTGTTCCACGTCGTCGTGTGGACGTCGTACCACCACTCGCCCTCCCCCGACGTAGTGCCGCTGCAGGCACGGTTCGACCCCGCACTGGCCGCCAAAGCCGCACCGCTGTCGCGCGACGAGGTAGTTCGGCTGGCTGCGAAGTTCCGGGAGCAGGATGAGGCCCACGCTCGCGCGCTCGCGGAGAAGGACGACCGACTG
This sequence comes from Nocardioides rotundus, assembly GCF_019931675.1. Taxonomy (GTDB): domain Bacteria; phylum Actinomycetota; class Actinomycetes; order Propionibacteriales; family Nocardioidaceae; genus Nocardioides; species Nocardioides rotundus. The sequence goes on along the minus strand of NZ_CP082922.1, from coordinate 1,354,087 downwards.
GCCCAGCACGAGGCCGAGATCGCCGAGCTGAAGAAGCACATTGCAGCGGCCCAGGCCGCAACCGCGCCGGACACCCGCGACTACGACGAGGGCGCCGCTCGCGACCTGTTCATCGACGTACTGCTGAACGAAGCCGGGTGGGAGCTGACAGACGAGCGTGACCGCGAATACGAGGTCACCGGCATGCCGGTTTCGACAGGCTCAACCACCGGTGGCGGCAAGGGCTACGTCGACTACGTGCTGTGGGGCGCCGACGGCCTGCCCCTGGCCGTGGTGGAGGCCAAGCGCACGTCGAAGTCCCCTGAAGTCGGTCAGCAGCAGGCCAAGCTCTACGCCGACTGCCTGGGGAGGCAGTTCGGCCGGCGGCCGGTGATCTTCTACACCAACGGCTACGAGCATCGGATCTGGGACGACGCCGGCGGCTACCCACCCCGCGAGACACAGGGCTTCTACACCCGCGAAGAGCTGGAGCTGCTCATTCAGCGCCGTCGAACGAAGCTGCCGCTGTCGAGCGCGCCGGTGAACACCGACATCGCCGGTCGGCCCTACCAGGTCCGGGCGATCAAGGCGGTCAGTGACGCGTTCGACCGCAAGCAACGCGAGGCGCTGCTGGTGATGGCGACCGGGTCGGGCAAGACCCGCACCACCATCGCGCTCGTCGACCTCTTGCAGAAGACGAACTGGATCAAGCGGGTGCTCTTCCTCGCCGACCGCACCGCGCTGGTCAACCAGGCCGCCAACGCGTTCAAGGAGCACCTTCCCGGCTCGACCACGGTGAACCTCGTGACGGAGAAGGCCGTCGAGGGACGCGTCTACGTGTCGACGTACCCGACGATGATGAACCTGATCAATGAGGTCGACGGCGGCCGGCGTCGCTTCGGCCCCGGCTACTTCGACCTGATCGTCATCGACGAGGCCCACCGTTCCGTCTATGCCAAGTACGGTGCGATCTTCGACTACTTCGACGCGCAGCTCGTCGGCCTCACCGCGACCCCGAAGGACGAGGTCGACCACAACACCTACCGGCTGTTCCACCTCGAGGACGGTGTCCCCACCGACAACTACTCGCTCGACGAAGCCGTCGACGCCGGCTACCTCGTGCCGCCGAAGGGCATCAGCGTCGGCACCCAGTTCCTCCGCTCAGGCATCAAGTACGACGATCTCACCGAGGAGGAGAAAGACCAGTGGGACGCACTGGACTGGGGTGAGGACGGCCCGCCCCACGAGGTCGGCGCCGAGGAGCTGAACCGGTTCCTGTTCAACGAGGACACCGTCGACAAGGTCCTTGAGACCCTGATGACGCAGGGCTACACGGTCGCGGGCGGCGACCGGCTCGGCAAGACGATCATCTTCGCCAAGAACCAGAAGCACGCCGAGTTCATCGAGAAGCGGTTCAACCTCGCCTACCCCGAGCTCGCCGGCCACTTCGCCCGGGTGATCACCCACGGCACGCCGTACGCCCAGTCCCTGATCGACGACTTCTCGATCAAGGACAAGGCGCCGCACATCGCGATCAGCGTCGACATGCTCGACACCGGCATCGACGTCCCCGAGGTCGTGAACCTCGTGTTCTTCAAGATGGTGCGGTCGAAGTCGAAGTTCTGGCAGATGATCGGCCGCGGCACCCGCCTGTGTCCCGATCTGTTCGGCCCCGGCGAGGACAAGGAGGACTTTCTCGTCTTCGACTTCTGCGGCAACCTCGAATACTTCAGCCAGGACCTGCCCGGCTCCCCGGGTCAGATCCAGAAGTCACTCTCCCAGCGCCTCTTTGAGGCGCGGGTCGGACTCGTCTTCGCGCTCGGCGATGATGAACCCGACCTTCGGTCGTCGACGGTGAAGACGCTGCACGAGGTCGTGGCGGGTATGAACCTCGACAACTTCGTCGTTCGGCGCCACCGGAGGGCCGTCGAGCAGTATGCGTCCGCTGACGCGTGGAACAACCTCGGACCGGAAGAGTCCGGGGCGCTGCTGGCGCTGGCCGGATTGCCCTCCTCGGTCCGCGACGACGACGAGGACGCCAAGCGGTTCGACCTGCTGATCCTTCGCCGTCAACTCGCCCAACTCGAGGGTGACGCGGCTCTGGCCGAACGGCTGCGCGAGACCGTGCAGCACATCGCCGCGGCGCTCCTCAGTAAGACCACGATCCCGAGCGTTGCCGAACAGGCCGTGCTGCTCGAGTCGGTGGCCAGTGACGAGTGGTGGATCGATGTCACGCTGCCGATGCTCGAGCTCGCCCGACTGCGCCTCCGTGGACTCGCCCGCTTCATCGAGAAGACCACCCGCAACCCGGTCTACACCGACTTCGAAGACACCGTCGGGGAAGGAGTCGAGGTCGTCCTCCCCCGCGTCACGCCCGGCACCAACTTCGACCGCTTCCGCGCCAAGGCCGAGGCGTATCTGCGCGAACACTTGGACAACATCGCCCTCCAGCGCCTGCACCGCAACAAGCAGCTCACCGCAGACGACCTCACCGAATTGGAGCAGATGCTGGTCGCCTCGGGTGGCCAGCAGGTCGATATCGCCTGGGCGACCGAGCAGGGTGGGGGCCTCGGCATCTTCGTCCGCAGTCTCGTCGGACTCGACCGCGCCGCGGCCACCGAAGCCTTCGAGAACTATCTGGACGGCACTCGGTTCACCTCCGATCAGGTCCGTTTCGTGAACCTGATCATCGACGAGTTGACGAAGAACGGCGTCATGGAGCCGACGCGGCTCTTCGAGTCCCCCTACACCGACCACGCCCCCACGGGGCCGGACCACATGTTCCCGGACGCAGACGTCGACGCCATTGTCGAAACCCTCCACCGCATCAAGCAGACCGCCGTCCCCGAGGATGTCGCATGACCGGAAGTGTCGCCGATCCTCGGGCAACGTATCGGGTTATACTCGAACACTTGTCGCCCAGCCAGGTGGCGACTCAAGCGCGCGAGAATTGACATGACCGCTGTCCTCCTGGGCGAGTTCGGGGGCAAAGTGCCTGAGATCAACGAGGGCCAGTTGTTCCGAGTGCTCACCAACGTCGACGGAGCCATTCCGCTTGAGCTCCCAAACGGCAACACCGCCAAAGCCAACGGCTCGGATCTAACTGGGCTGATGCCGGGCGACGCCTTCCTACTCACGAAGGGACGGATCGAGCAACTGCCCGCTGAGGCTTGGCCAGCCGGCGACCGTACTGGAACTGTCGTATGGGCCGGTGACACCAACATCGTCGAAGGCGGCATCGGGACGCTCGAGTGGTGTCGGGTGTGCGGTGCCCGCGAGCAGTGTGGGCACGTCCCAAGCGAGCGCTACAGCGCACGGTTGATCGTCATCGTCGTCACCATGCAGGTCCAGGAAGTCCGCAGCGTCTACAACCCCCCGAACCCCGATGCTCGCATCACCTCGCTCTTCTGCACACTCGACGACCTTCGCCGGCAACTCGGCGAGGGCTTCGAGCCCGGCGACGATCCGGCCTGTAACCGATGCCTGCTCGCGTGCAGTGGACTAGCACGTCGACCAGCGACACTCGCGGACTCATCGCAACGCTCGCCATCGTCACAATCTGAGCGACCGGGAGCCTAGCGTTGGCCCCCGACTGTGCCGATGCGAATCACGAGCCCTCAACGGCCACCCCCCTGGGGGAGGCGCAGAACGTGGCCCCGCAGGACATCACCATCGACGACGTGGCCGACGTGGCCCACCTGCGGACTATCTGGAAGAAGGAGGTCCGAAAGGTTCTCCGCACCCTTACCTTCAGAGACGGCAACCTTGCGCCAGATCCGATTGCATACGTGGGTTACGAGTGGGGCCTCGAAGTCTTCATTCAACACCTTTCCCGCGATCTGACAGCGGGCGCTTACGTCGCCGAGAAGGCCGAGATCGTTCGCGCTGCGAAGACTGTCGGCCTCTCCCGGCCGCTCGCATACCTCACAGTGCGTGATGCTCTTGTCTATCGCGCCATCACTTGGCTCGTTCGCGACGACCTCACCAAGGGTGCTCGCGAGTACGTTGCATTCCTTCGGTCGAGCAAGGGCGGCACCGAAGGTGGAGTGCAGGCGCTCGAGCCTGTGGGTGTCGACAGCTTCGACTGGTTCGCGTATTGGCTGCAGCGCGAAGGCAAGATTTCCGAGTGGGTCGCTGACGACGACGTCACCTTCATTGTCGAATCTGACATCGCGAACTTCTACCCTTCGATACGCCTCGACGCGATCCGTGAGCACCTCCATTCCGCGACCAGACTGAGCAAGGAGGTTGTCAGGCTGTGCATCCAGCTCATCGACGGGGTCATGCCGCGGACTGACTATTCAGAAACGTCGATGCTCGGTTTGCCACAGGAGGTCGTTGGAGCTTCGCGCGAGATCGCCCATAGCCTCCTGCTCCACGTCGATCAAGAGTTCGTGTCCGAAGGCGAAACTGGGCGTTACACGAGGTTCATGGACGACATCATGATCGGGGTCGGCTCAATCGCCGAGGGTCAGCAAACCGTCGCCCGTCTTCAGCGATCTCTCGAAGCCTTGGGGCTCTATCCCAATGCTGCGAAGACCCGCGTCGTCGCGCTGGAAGCCTTTCTCGATGAGCACCTGGTTCAAACGAACGCTGATCTTGAGCGATTCGAGGCGATCTTTCGAGCCCTGGAGAAGGGCAAGCCAGCCGAGGTCCAGGTGTCACAGACGGACTCGGATGCCATCGCACGCCTCTCCGCGGAGTTCCGCCAAGTCGATCCTCGACCGCGCCGGTGGGACCGCGTCATGCGGCGCTTCTACACGATCCATCGGCGCGCTGGCGTGAAGGACTGGTGGTGCTATTGGCGCGAAGACTTGGACGCCTACCCTGGCTCCGCGGCACACATCCTTGAATACGTGAGATCGTGGCCGCTCGATCGCGCAACCGTGACTGAACTGCTCTCCGTGAGTCTCGACCAGGGCGCTCTGTATCCCGATCTATCGATCTTGACCGCCGAGACAGTTTCAGTGGCGCCAGTTCCCAATGACCCAGGCCTTTGGACTTGGATCGCCGCTCAATGCCTACAGGAGGTCAACCGCCTAAAAGACGCGTCTAACCCCAAGCTAGTTGAACGAGGCGCCTCCGGTTGGGCAGTCGCTGCCTACAAGTACGGCGACTGCGATCAACGTGACCAACTGCTCCAGGCGATGAAGGTGGACGACCTGCACTCGCCCCTCCGAGACCAGGGGCTCGCATTCCATGTTGGCCAGGGCCGTCAGGTCTCAGCATGGTTGTCCACAGAGCCAGGCATGACGGCTGGCAGCGCCCTCAACGCCGAGTACCTCCGCAGCCTGCAAGGCGGCGACGATCGAGCCATCGGCGTGGCGCTGAACCTGGTCGGTCCCCAACCCAGGCTGGCTCCGCTTCGTCACTGCATTCCACCGAGGGCACTCGCGCTCCTGGACGCAATTGGATATCAGGGCTCGGGCAAGTTGCAGCAAGCCCTTCCCCACGCTCTAAAGAAGCTTCAGTCGAATCCCGATCGCTTGCGCGACCAGCGGCTGGAGTGGTGCCTTGAGCGGTGGATCAGATGAGTAAGCGCGCGGAACCACCCGAACAGCTGGGCGGCGAGGCCCGCTGGCCAAGTTCCCAAAGTCGGACGCCGACCCGGATCCTGCGCTGGCCGTCCCGGCGCAGCAGCCCCTGCCGGACCAACTTGTCGACCAGCCGCGAGGTCGTCGAGAGCGGGAGTTGTGCGCGGGAGGCGATCTGCGAGATCTGCAGCGCCGGGCTGTCCGGACCGAAGGCGTCCAGGATGCGTACGACGCGCTCCAGGACGGACTCCCCCGATGCCGATCGCGCCATCCACCCGCTCCCCTTCCTCCGGCCGCGCGACCAGCTTACGGACTGGCACACGCCTCCAATGACGGCAGCGCTTCGGCCGTCAATCAGGGCAGGATCGCATGCCGCCCGCTGATGGAGTGACGGTCGCGGGAGAAGACCGTGGCATCGGATCTGAAGGTCCCGGTCAAGGACTCAACCGACACCTTGACCGGCCCCTCGGCGGTACAGCGCCACGGAACGGTCGCGCTGACCAAACTTTTGCGCGGTCGCACGTGGACATCCAGATTGCAGCTCTCAAACCTGTCGCCGTCCACCGACGAGTACGTGACGTAGCTATCGCGACCCTTGGTCGTGAAGCCGGCGTCGGTTCGCCACTGACCACCCGGCACATCCTTGCGCTCGACGAGGCTCACGAAGAGCATCTGGTCGAACTTGCGAACCCGGATCACATCGCGCAACCGGATGATGACCCGCGCCTTGTCTCCCACACGCTGGACGGTGACTCGTCGAAGGTCGACGGACTTCTTCTCCGACGTCGTGAGCAGGTGACGACCGTAGAGGCGCACGTCTCCACTCTCGTCGTATGAAGTGACGACGTGCTCAGCTGTGGTGTCTACAGCGGCAGCAGAGCTCATATTGACGAGCCCGATCATCAGGGACGCCACGATAGGACTGTGGTTCCCCCCGAATCGTGGAGGGCTTCCTTATGCGGCTTCCCGGTCGGGGGCCGCGGTGTTCTCGTAGCTGACCGGGCTCATCATGCCTGCCGAGCTGTGCCGGCGTTCGTGGTTGTAGAACCCGTAGCACCAGTCCAGCACGACAGCCTGGGCCTGGCGGGTGTGCTCGAACTCGTGGCGTGAGAGAACCTCCCACTCCAGGCTGCTGAAGAACGCCTCAGCGGCGGCGTTGTCGAAGCACGACCCGACCCGGCCCATCGACTGCCGGATGCCCATGTCGCGGCACAGCTTGGTGAACGAGGTCGCGGTGTAGGTCGAGCCCCGGTCGGTGTGGAAGATGACCCGCTTGGTCTCCTCGGTGCGCCAACCCGGCTGGTTGACCGCATCGACGCCACCGCGAGCCGCCACGGCCATCTTGATCGCCGCGCACGCCAGCTCGGCGTCGGGGTGCAGGCTGGTCGCGGCGCCGAGCAGACGACGCGAGTACAGGTCGATCACGGTGGCCAGGTACAGCTTCCCGCTGGCCGTGGGGATCTCAGTCATGTCGCCAACCCAGCGGGCGTTAGGCCGCTGCGCGGTGAAGTCACGGCGCAGCAGGTCGGCGAACTTCGGTGCGGTCTTGTCCTGGCGTGTCAGACCGTTCCTCCGCTTGATCCGCCGGCGACCAGCCCCTGGCGGCGCATCGAGTCCGCGACGGTCTTCTCGCTGACCTCCCACCCATCATCGAGCAGGTCAGCGTGCAACCGCGGGGAGCCGTGCAGGCCCCGCTTCTTGGTGAACATCACCTTCACGGCCCGGTCGATGGTGTAGCGGCGACGGTCCATAGCGGTGAACAGGCCGCTCGAGGCGCCCGGGCCGAGCGACCGGTCGCGCCACTTGTAGAACCACGCCAGGGACACCCCCAGCAGCAGGCAGGTCATCGTGTGCGGCACCCGGTAGATCGTCCTCTGGTCGGCGATGAAGCGTGCCACGCTCACTTCGTCGCCTCCTTCACCCACAGGACCACGGATCGCTTGAGGACATCACGCTCCATCCGGAGCTCGGCGTTCTCAGCACGCAGCCGCTTGAGCTCCTCGTGGTCGTCCTTCGACATTCCGTCGCGGCCCTCGCGTGCTTCCCGGGCCTGCTTGACCCAGTTGCCCAACGTGCCCTCGACCACGCCGAGGTTGCGCGCGACCTGAGCGATCGGCTTCCCGGTCTCTTCGACGATCCGGACAGCTCCCTCACGGAACTCCCGGTCGTACTTCTTCCGCTTCTGTGGCATCTCGATCCTCATTGTCGATGCCTCTACGGTCCGGGGGGAACCTCAGGACCGAGGGTGCGAAGCCGCTGCATTCCGCAACTGTGCCATGAGTCATGTCGGGGCGTATGCCGAACAACAGAACTGCTGGGCCTGCCTCCGTGACCCGCCGCGTCACCTCACCATGTGGCCGCCGGCCCCAAGCGGAGGCAGACTTCGCCCATGCGATCCAGCGAGTTCAACCCCGACCTGCTCGCTCATCTCGAGAAGCACTGCCCGGCCGGGTCGATCATCCCAACAATCTCATCCGGTGCACCCAACCGCATCGCGTATCTGCGTCCGATCGGCATTGGCGTGGAGACGGATCGCAGCCGATCGAGGGGCGACGCCCCACAGCTGGTCCCAGCATGGATGGTGGACGTGGCCTGGCGACGGCTTCACGAGCGCGGCAGCCTCACCAATCGAGAACTGCTCGCCTCCGAAGGCCTCAACGTGAAGCGCTCGTCGTTCGTTTGCGCGCTCCTCGCGCAACTGCCTGGCATCGTGATCTGCTCGCACCGCCCCATCGCCCTTGAGCTCTCGCCACGCTGATCCACTTCGGGAGAAGCGAACACGCAACCCCCCGGGCGGAGGAGAATGACAAGGAGGGAAGGCCATCAGCGCGGTGCCCACGCGCTCGGAATCATCGCCCGCTCGACGGAAACCCGACCTGGTCGACCATCTTGAAGGTCACCAACGCGCTCGGCCTCCGCTTCGAGCTGCACCCGGCCGCGTCGTGACGCACAAGTGCGAACTCGGGCGCCGGGACCGGTCGACTGGCGTGGCGCGACCCCCCTGACGTCGTACCGAACAGTTGACAGCGAAATCTCACGCAGACGGTGCGTACTGATCGGTAGCAGCGCGGGAGGCGTGCCTACCGTTCGGTACGGCGAGTCCGGCGCCCGCGGGCGACGCGATCCACGCCGGCATCAGCGCGAAGGACGCAGTCGTGACCGCGCTGACCCGGAGTGGAGCGGGATCACCGCATCCCCTCCAACTCGGCCAGCAGGTCGCGCGCCGTCCGCGTCAGCCGGTCGAGCCGGGGGTCCTCACCCTGCGAGGCCGAGGGCGGCATGGCGTCGATGTCGAAGGCGGCCAGGTCGCCGCGGTGCCAGGTGGAGAACTCCTCCAACACGACGCCGTCCGCGTCCAGGCTGCGCCCCTCCAGCAACAGCAGGGGCGAACCCGGCGCGACGCCGAGCACCTCGGCCAGCCAGTCGGTCGCCTGCACGGCGCGCACCTGCGACTGCCCGCCCGTGACCACCCGGTCCAGTCGCGCGGACAGCAGGGCATGCAGCGACGCGTCCACCAGGTCGTCGGCGGAGACGGCCGAGGCGACGTCAGCGGGCAGCCAGGTCCGGATGAAGCTCAGCACCACTCCCCCGACCGAGCGCACCCGGCCGAGCCGCAGCACCCGCTCGCCGGGGATCGAGGTCAGGTGGTCCGGGCGCGGCACGACATCGTAGGACGACACTCGCGTGCTCACCTCGCCCTCGCCGTGGTGCAGGGTCAGCCCGGAGCGCAGCACGTCGCGATGCACCTCACCGTGCTCGGCGACCACCGACCCCTTGCCGCGCACCTTGCGGATCAGCCCGTCGGACTCCAGGGTCGCCAGGGCCTGGCGGACCACCGACCGGGAGACGTCGAACTCGGCCTGGAGCGCCGCCTCGCTCGGCAGCAGATCCCCCGGCCGCAGCTCACGGCTGGTCAGCCGCTCCCGCAGCGCCTGCTCGACGCGCGCATGCAGCGGCACCCGGGAATCGCTCACGAGGCTCAGCCTACGGCGCCGCGAGCCGCTCAGCCGTCGGCCCGGCTCGCCGTACGCCACACCGCGTCCCACCCCGGCGCCAACGCGGCGGCCCGCCGGGTCGCCAGCACCAGGCTGCCCTCCCGCGCGACCCCTTCGCCGGCGATGTCGAACGCGGTGCCGTGGTCCACCGACACCCGCACCACCGGCAGCCCGACGGTGATGTTGACCCCGTCGTCGCCATAGACCGCCTTGAACGGCGCATGCCCCTGGTCGTGGTAGCAGACGACCACCAGCTCCCACTTCCCGCGCACCGCCTGCGGGATCAGCGCGTCGGCGGGCAGCGGACCGCGGGCGTCGATGCCGCGCTCGCGGGCGGCCTCGATCGCCGGCTCGAGCACGTCGGCGTCCTCGTCGCCGAACAGCCGGTTCTCCCCCGCGTGCGGGTTCAGCCCCGCCACGGCGATCGGCGTGTCCGGCCGGCCCAGCGCGACCGCGAACGCGTGCGCGAGGTCGAGCACGTCGGTCGTCCGCTCCTTCGTGATCCCCTCGATCGCCTGCCGCAGCGACACGTGCGTGGTGAGGTGGAAGAAGTAGAGGTCACCCGCGGAGAGCACCAGGGAGAAGTTCTTCACCCCGAACTGCTCGGCGAGCAGCTCGGTGTGGCCGGGGTATTGATGACCGCCAGCGTGCATCGCCGCCTTGTTCAGCGGCGCGGTCACGATCCCGTCGATCGCCCCCTGCTTCGCCAGGTCGCACGCCGCGACCACGAAGCGGTAGGAGCCGTCGCCGGCCACCGCGCTCAGCTCGCCCACCGGCACCTCCGGCATCGGCTCCCCCACCTGGACCACCTCGACCCGACCGGGATCGTTGGTCGCGTCCCGCGGGTCGTCGATGGTGACGATCACGTCCGGGTCGGCGCCGACAGAGGCGGCGGCCCGGCGCAGCGCACCGGCGTCCCCGAGGACAACCGGCACGCACTCCTCCCGCAGGTCGGGGTGCTCCAGCAGCGTGCGGAGGGTGATCTCCGGGCCGATCCCGGCGACGTCGCCGAGGGTGATCCCGAGGACGGGCAGGTGGTGGTCACTCATGGGTGGGTTCCTTCCCGACGCCGGCGGCGTCGATGATCTGCGTCAGAGTCTGGTCGTTGCCGAAGCCACCGGCCTTGGTGGCGACCGCGAGGCCGGCGTACGGACCGCCGACGATGGTGCCGACGGGCAAGCCCTCGACGAGCGCGTCGCTCACCCGCACCCCGGTCGCGCCGAGCGCCAGCAGGGTCTGCGCGGCGCCGTCGCCGCCGACGAGCACGAGCAGGTCGTGCTCCCGAGTCCCGAGGGCGGCCGCCGCCTCGACGGCGAGCTCGCGGGCTCGGCGTACTCCCGCGTCGGCGTCCCGCTCCTCCGGCGTCACCAGCAGGTCCACGGGCAGCCGGTCCGCGGCCACCCGCTCCCGCAGCCGGGCGACCTGCGCCCGCGCCGTCTCGTGCAGGGAGGAGACGACGACCAGGGCCCGGCCTCGGTGCGGTACGGCGGCCGGCTCGGCCGCCGCGGTCTCGCGCCCGCCCCACACCCGGGCGAGTGCGGTGGCGAGGCCGGCGGAGCCGACGGGGATCGCGTCCGGGCCGATCTCGGCGACCGCGAGCGCCAGCCGGTCGAGGTCGCGCTGTTCGCGGGCGTCGACCAGGACCACGTCGTGCTCCCGGGCCGCTTCCCGGATGGCCGCCGCGTCCGTGGTCGCGGCGATCGCGCCGCCCGGGATCAGCTCGCGCAGATCGGAGGTGGCGACCGGAGTGACCGGGTCGTGACCGGCCGGCCCCTGGTGCACGGGCCTCCCGTCCACGCTCACGATGCCGTCCACCACGGTGCGGCCCATCGCCGGGTAGGCGGGACACACGACCGCGAAGGAACCGGGTCGGGTACGTCGCCGCCCGGTCAGCGCGCCGCGCACCTGCTCGGCGACCCGGCCACGCACGGTGGAGTCGATCTTCAGATAGATCCGGTCCCCGCCGAGGTCGGCGACGGCACGCGCGGTCACCTCCGCCGCGCGCGGATCGTTGCGGGTGTCCAGAGTGAGCGCCACCGCGTCCTCGCTGGGCAGCTCGACCCAGCCGCCGCTGAGGGAGAGCAGGGCCGACCAGCCCGACCGGGCGAACGCCACGACGGTGTCCCCCGCCCCGGTCAGGTCGTCGGCCAGCACCAGCACCTTCACAGCTTCGGTTCCGTCATCCCGAGGTCCAGCTCGTCGATCCGCTCGATCTCCTCCTCGGTGAGCAGGCCGCCCTCCCGCTTGAGTACGGCGGAGGCGATGAGCGGGGCGAGGATCGCGGTGACCAACACCGAGGCGGCGACCTGCGCGGTCGCGGTCTCGACGTACGGCTCGAACCGCGGATCCGCCAGCCCGACGATGGCCGGCGTCGCGATCGCGTTGCCCGCCGTGGTGCCGGCGGCGAAGCCGATGCCGGAGCGATAGCCGCGACGCAGGATGAGCTTGTAGCCGAGGTAGACGAACAGGCCGGTGATCGGGGCGACCACCACGCCCATGACAGCGCCGCCGATGCCGCCCGCGACGATCGCCTTGAGGTCGATGCCGGTGCCGAGCGCGAGGGCGAAGAACGGGATCACGATGGCCGGGGTCGGGCGCAGGATCTCCCGCCACTGCGGGTCCAGGTTGCCGACGACCATGCCGAGGATGAACGGGATGACGGCGGCGATCATCGCGGTGGCCGGGATGTCCGCCAGACCCGAGGCACCGAGGAAGAGCATGGAGAAGAAGGGCCCGTCGTTGAGGGCGGAGGCGATGTAGGCGCCGCGGTCTCGCTTGTCGCCGTACCGCCCGGTGAACGCCAGCCACAGGCCGCCGTTGCTGTTGTCGACCGCCACCAGCAGCGCCAGGATCGAGATGCCGAGGATGCCGTCGATGCCGACCACCTGCCCGATCAGGATCACGATCGTGGCGGGGATGATGCTCTTGCAGACCAGGACGACGCCCGCGGTCGCGAGCACCGGGCCGCTGGTCTTGAGCGTCACCTGGGTGCCGGTCGCGAAGATCAGCAGCGCGATCAGCGGAAGCGCGCTCTCCTGGAACAGCGCCGTGGTGAACGAGCCCATCTCCAAGAAGCCCGTGGCGAAGGTGCCCAGCAGCGAGCCGATCACGAGCGGGATGAGCATCAGGCCGCCCGGGACGCGGCTCATGAGTTGGTAGAGCGGGACGATCTCGCGCTCGGTGGTCGTATCGGTCATGGGTCACCTTCGGAGTTCTGTACGTACAACTTGTACGTACAGATGAGACTGGCATGCGAACCGTGCGCCGTCAAGCGCTCCAGGACCCCTGATCGGGATTCAGCAAGCAGAGGACTTCACCCCTTCGGAAAGCTCGGCTACCTTCCCTGCCATGGCGAAGTACCCCAAGGTCCGAGAGCAGCACATAGCAGTGTTTGGCGAGAGTGGATCCGGGAAGACCGTGCTGGTCTCGTCCTTCTTCGGAGCTACCCAGGACGGCTCCTATCGCAACGACTTGTGGGATCTCGTCGCCGACGATGCTGGCCAAGGCGCCCGCCTGTACCGGAACTACCTGGGGATGCGCGACGAGGCACAGACCCCAGCAACGACGCATTTCGTCAACACCACGTATTACTTCTCCGTGAAGCTCAAAGGCGGTGGCGAGCAGTCCGCGAAGAAGCGGCCCTTCGACGTTCTGCGGCTTGCCTGGCACGACTACCCGGGAGAGTGGTTCGAGCAGCATCCAAGTAGCGAGGCGGAGTTCAACCGTCGGACCGACACGTTCCGGTCGTTGCTCCGCTCGGATGTTGCCCTCCTCTTGATCGACGGACAGAAGCTGGTTGACCACCCCGGTGAGGAGGAGCGGTACCTCAAGTCTGTGCTGGGCAACTACCGACAGGGGCTCCTGCGACTCAAGGATCAGTTTCTTGCCGAAAGTGGCCGCTTGGTCGAGTTCCCCCGCATATGGATCCTCGCATTATCCAAAGCCGACCTCCTGCCTCACATCGATGTCGACGCCTTCCGTGACCTCGTTCTTCTCAAGGCCTTTGAGGACGTCGAGCGTTTGCGCCTCACCATCGCTGAGCTGATCGAGACACCCGACGCGCTCGCCATCGGCGAGGACTTCATCCTGCTGTCGGCCGCCAAGTTCGAACTCGGGTCCGGCAGTCAGGATCCCGTCCAGATCGACCTCAGTGAGCGAGTGGGAGTAGATCTCGTACTCCCGGTTGCGTCCCTGCTTCCACTCGAACGCCGCGTCCTGTGGCAGGGGAAGATGACTGTCCCCCTGAACGTGCTCGACTCCTTGGCTGATGGCGCCGAACTGATCGCCGCCGGCCTGGTCGGCGGCAAGTACGCGAAGGTAGAGAAGCTCCTTGCCCGCATCCCGAAGTCAGGCAAGGCCGCCATCATTGCGTCGAAGGCGCTGCCGATGATGGCTACCGCGGTTCAGCTTGCAGGGCCGAAGTTGAAGGAGATGAACCAGCAGGCTAGATCACAACACGACTACCTTCGCGCCACGCTGACCCAGTTCAAACAGGATCTGGAGCAGGGGGCGGCCGAGAAGGTCATCAGGAGCCCCAAGTGACAACCGAGGACCCCCAACTCACGGACATCATCTGGGCCACGCGCGGTCGGAGTTGGGGCTTCCGGTTCCTCCTCGATGCGGGACTTCCCGATCCGCTGCCTGCGTACGAGCGCGCCTTCGCGACCGTCACTGATGGGCCTAGTGCCTGGCGACGAGAGGCTGACGCCGTCGCTCTGCGCTTCGAAGATCCACTAGGCCGGAGAGACACCGCGGGACGCCTCATCCCCCACGAGTTCGTGGTCTACAGCAACCTCGCGGATTCGCTCAACTCCCCTGTGGACGGCATCGAGCTGGTCTGGCCACTGGTCGCCGATGTGTACGAGCAAGTCTGGGAGTCGCCAACGCCACCCGGCCGCCTACAACTCCCCGCCCTCGGTAATGACTAGCCGCGAGGATCTCTGCAAGCAACATCGCCGTTCCGCGGCGCGAGAGTTAGACCATCTCCGACCTGCGCGGTGAACCTCGGCTCACGTCTCGGAGGATCCAATCAACAGCATTCAACCTCCCTCAGTCGTAGCTTTTGCGAGCTCGTCAAGGAGCGTGATCAATTTGTCCTTCGCCTGCACAAATTCCGCAGGCTCGAAGATGGCAGCGTACGACTTGCCGCCAGCAACCACTGCGCCAGGGACCTGTTTAACTTGCTGACAGAAGTCGCGGATGGCCGGCTCGATCGTCGGATGGTTCGCCAGCGAAGTGGACTCGACACCGAATGTGACGTGCTTGGCGAACTTGTACTGTCCGCCCTCGAGGAAGACCCACCCTACTGAAATGGGTTCGGAGCGATCGGGCGATTTCAGACGAATCGATGCACCCTTCGCGCCCCACTCCATGCTAAGCCCCAACGAAACGGCCCTCGCGAAGAGTTCGCTCATCGCTTCCCGGTAAGCGGGAAGCGATATTGCGGCTAGGAAGGCGTCTTTCGACGCCTTCCCCGCAGGGCTCGAACTGTAGCCCGCCCGTCCGTCGGGACGATGGACAACCTGCGCCGCGTACGCGGTCTGTCCAGCGCCGTCAAACTCGCCAGCGCCGTCGAGACGAATGACCTCCACCAAGTAGAAGCGCCCAGACTGAGCAGTTGCATTGAGGTAGCTAGCGGTCACCTTCATTGAATCGATAAACCTCTGCGCCGCGACGACGAAGTGGAAGTCGCCGCGATTGATGACTTGGTCAAGACGCACGGTGAGCGAATCCCATTCGTCCTGAGTCAACCCCCAGGCTGACGAGGCAGCGGACTCAAGATCGTCGCAGTCGATGAGTTTCCCTGCATCATGTTGGGTTTTCAAGTACGGATGAACGATGCCCTCGTCGAAAGTTGTCCAGTCACCCAGTTTCCATATGTCGGAGCCGTAGTCGATGACCTGTGCCAGTGCATGACGGAAGTCTGTGTTCTGTGGACCGGTCTTGAACTCGATAATCACCAACTCACCCGACCTCGACAGGCACAGCAGATCGATCGCGCCCGACGCTACCCGTGTCTCGCGGCCGACCACCAGTAGTTCCCCGCTTAGCCCCATGTCCTCTCCGGGCAATAGTTGTGGGTTGTCTTGCAGGCATTTTTGGAGCTCAAACTCGTTGTCCGCTGGGGTTTCCACCAAGTGGATAGCACCGCTTGGACCGGTCACCAGAATCTTGCGAGGCATGTGGCCAACGTGCCACAAACAGGGCGGAGCACTCAACGTTCCGCAGATTCTGCCGGGTTGACGCAATTCATCGGAGATCATCCGACAACCGCCCAAGCGCCGCCAGAAAGCCCTGGTTCGGTCGCGCCTCGGGCAACGCACCCAGGACTGCGTCTCGTGCCTCGTCCAGACCCACTCCCCGCAGGAGCGAGTACGCGATCGCGACCGCGGGCGTCCTGCTCTGTGTGGCGACACAGTGGACGAGCACCTCGTGCCCCTCCGCCCGGAGCGCCGCGACGGTCTGAGCCGCGTCAGCCAGGACGAAGTCCAGATTCGGGTTCAGAGCCAGGCTTGGCTGATCGATCAACCGGTACACCACACTCTCCGCTCGCTGCGGAACCTGGTCGCGTCCGACCAGGCATAGGCTGACCACGGCGGTGATGGGCTCCGGCAAGTCATCCAGCGCCGACACGTCGCCGAGCCACACCCCGTCGTCATGGGGATGAGCAACCAGCACCGGCGACGAGACGTAGCCGGAGTAGTCGATGTGGTCCGTCAACGGCCAGCCGTACGCACCGGGGCCACCGTTGGCCGCGAGATGCGCGAGCTCGACGAGCTGCTCACCCCGCAGCCCTGGGTACCCATGGCTCAGCCGCCGCCACTTCGCCGGGATCGCGGAAGCGCCGTACCGCGCTCCGACCAGTCCGCCGGCGATCGCCGCGACCGTGTCGGTGTCGTCGCCGATGCCGATGGCCGTTGCCAGCGCCTCCTGGAGATGGAGGCACTCGGGCCCATCCCCCGGAATCGGCGTGTGCACGATCGCCGCCCACGCCGCCTGCAGCGCCGTGACCACCCAGCCGTTCGGGCGGAACCGAGACGGCGGGCCTGCCTCTGCCTCGTCCAGCCGCGCAGTCCAGTAGGCGGCGGCCTCCGCGTCCAGCACTTCGAGCCCAGAGCGCACCTCGAGCTCTCCGTGCAGGATCGCGTGCCGGATGGCCAACGACCAGATGACGCACGCCTCCTGAGCACGTGGGTCGTAGTGGGTCAGCACACTCACCTTCCGTGCCGCCTCGACGAGACCGGCGGGATCATCCAAGTAGCCCAACGCCACCGGAGCAGTCCGCATCAGCGAGCCGTTTCCTCCGGTGTGCCCCGTGCGCGCGTGCAGGTCGAAGGACGTGGCAGTCATCGTCGCACTGCTCGGCTCGGCACCCACGGCGTTCAGGACTGCCCGGGTCTGGTTACCGATGTCGGGCGGGTGGGACTCGTACCACTGGCGGAAGTTCCGTGCAGTCCGGGTGAGCGCCTCCTCCGTCCGGAGGTCCGCACCGGACGCGGCGACGTCCAGGATGGCCCAGGCCATCGAGGTGTCGTCGGTCCACTCGCCCGGAGCGAAGTCACCGAGCCCGCCCCCGATCATCTGCGGCCCCTCCGGCCCGACCCGCGCCAGGCCGAACTCGTACGGCGCTCCCAGGGCATCTCCGACCGCCGTTCCGAGCACCGCGCCACAGGCTCGGTCGAGCTGCGCAGGAGTCAGCGTCGCCACCTCAGCGCACCTTCGCGCCCAGTCGATAGGCCAGGTCGTCTCGATGAGACTCGGCCGCCTTGAAGAACAGGTCCAGCATGGCGTCGAGATGCTGCGGCACGAAGGGATGGCCGGGCAGCGCCAGGCCCTGCCACACCGTCCGTTCGACCAGCGTCCAGTGCACCCAGATGTTGTCGCGATTGAGCAGACTCAGCTCGACCGCGGTCGCCCGCCGGGAGCGGACGTCGTGCACGATCCGCGCCAGGATCTCCACCGCCGGCTGGTCCGTGCGCACCCGAACCCAGGCCAGCTGCCCGCTCTGGTCCAGGACGAAGTCACCGTCGTCGTCGACGCTCGCCTCCTCGTCGTACTTCTCCCGCAACACAGCGGCGACAGCGCTGAGCAGCTCGTCCCGGTCTGCGGGAAGGACGATCAGCTCGCTCGTCGACGCCTCCGCCGAGGCAGCGGTGGTCGGCAAGTCAGCCGGAACCTGATCGGTCGCGCACAACTCGAGCAGTACGTCGGCACTCGGCGACGCAGGCCCCCAGGCGTCGTGGGTGAGCAACTGCGGGTGCGCGATCCCGAAGACGTGCTGAAGCACCACCGCGACCTTGTCGGCGACCTCGTCGGTGTCACTCATCGGTCGCTCCATGGACCAGTTCTTGTCGTCAGGGTCCCCCCGCTGCTCGTTGCCGGACCAACCCAACTCGCTCAAGGCGGCGCAGCCTGCCGCCCCGAGCCGGTAGTTGGGCAGCAGGTATGCGTTGCCGGAGACCTCCGCGCGGATGCCCTGCCCCGCGCCGAAGGTCGCGAACTGCACGTAGGGGCGGCAGCCGTCCTCAAAGTCGGCGGCGGGGTCGGGCAACTCGATCCGCAGGTGGTCCTCGTCGTCGGGATCGTCCATCAATCCGAGATAGAGGGCCAGGCCGTCTCGGAACTTCTCCCAGGCGGCGTCCTCGGTCACTCCCGATCGGTGAGGTTCGGCGGGCGTTCCGCCATGGTTGTCGTCAGTCATCTCTCGTCTCCTCTGCATCCACAAGTCTCAGGTGACGGCCCCCGCTCGACAGGCATGCGCCTCCCCCCAAGGCCCCCAGGCTCCCGAACCGGAGCCGTCAGACCGACCGTAGTGGGCGGCACCGACAGTTCTGCTGGACTCCATTTCTCGCCCACAGGGCTCGGTCAGGTCAGGTCGAGTCCGAGCAGGGCCCCGGCCACCTCCGGATCCGTCAGATGGCAGCCGAGGTCGTGATTCGTCTTCCGGGTGCCGTGATAGTCGCTGGATCCGGTGGCCGCGAGACTCAGATCGGCGGCGATCGACCGCAGAGCGGCACGATCCTCCTCGGAGTGCTGCTGGTGGTCCACCTCGATCCCGTCCAGTCCCGACGCCGCGAGTGCGGCGAACCTCGCCTCGGTGACGGCCTCGCCCCGGCGGGTGTCCCACGGATGCGCGATGACCGATACACCCCCTGCCGACCCGATGGCTCGGATGGCCTCCTCGATCGTCGGCCGATAGCGAGGGATGTACGCCGGGCCGCCTTCGTTCAGATAGCGCGCGAATGCCTCGTCATCCGACGCGACATGCCCCGCCCTCACCATGCCGGCCGCCACGTGCTTGCGGCTCGGGATGCCGCCGGCGAGTGAGACGACGTACTCGCGGTCGACACCCAGGCCGAGGTCGCTCAGCCTCTCGAACAGAGCGTCCGCGCGGTCGGCCCGCGCCGAGGCGCCCCTGCGGAGGATCTCGGCGATCCCCCGATGATCCGGGTCGAACCCGTACCCCAGCAGGTGCTGACCGCGATCCTGGTTCGAGGTGGAGAACTCGGCTCCGAGGATGACCTGGATCCCGAGCTCCTCACCGGCAGCGCGCGCCTCCTCCCATCCGGCGACGGTGTCGTGGTCGGTCAACGCCACGACGTCGAGGCCCGCGTCGACCGCCAGCTCGACGAGTCTCCGGGGCGCGTCCGAGCCGTCGCTGTGCAGAGAATGGGTATGAAGGTCTATCCGCATTCAGGCCTCCCCCGCCTTCCACGAGGTCCACACAGACAGTAGTGGCCGCCGACGGCGACCGGAACTCCCAGCGGCGTGGCCAACGAAGGTGAGAAGGGCCCGGTGGGTCAACAGATCCGCGTTGCCCGGACGACGTCCTCCACGCGCACCACGGTGGTCGTCGCCTGCACTCCCCCCGCGCCGTCCCGGCCGTCCGACGACACCTCGAAGACGGCCGTCCACGATGCCTCCAACTCCGCGCGAAGCGGGGGCGGCCAGGTCGAGAGCGGAGCGTCCGCATGCGGCTGGACCCGACGCCACCACTCCTCGTAGGTGCGCTCGAAACGCTCCTCCCACGCCTCCCACGTCTCGTGGGGCAAGGGCGGGATCGCGAGGCTGCGGTTGAGGACGCTGTGCCAGTCGCCGAAGTCGCTGAGCAGTACGTCGCGCCGATGCATCCGGACCGTGAGCAGCACCTCCCCCCGACACCCTCGGCACAGGGCAGCGAGCTCGCGATAGCCGACCCCGGCCCACAACCACACGATCCCGGTGCCAGGTCCGATGCGCTCATCCATCTGTCGACGCATCCAGCCATACGCCTCCACGAACTCCGGCTCGGCCAGCGAGGGGTCAGCGACGAGCCGTCCCCTGGTCCTCAACTGCTCGTACGCCGCCGGAGACTGCAGCGTGTGCAGCGTCAGCACCGTTCGGTCCAGCGAGCCGCGTCTGGCGACCGCCGGCGCCACAGCCCAGTGCCGTCGCGGCAACCGGGCCAGGGACGGCAGTCGAGGCCCGGCACGCGTCTTGGTGTACCACCGCACGAGTCGCATCGTGCCCCGCACCACCGACAGTCACTCACCGGCGTCCTGCCATGATCTGCACCGTGACCCCGACACCCGACGACCCCGCGGGGCTCGGCCACCGGGCGGCGGTGGCGCTGGTCTTCGGCTCGTCGGCGGCGGTGCTGGTGGTGGAGATCGTGGCGCTGCGGCTGCTGGCGCCGTACCTCGGCCTCACCCTGGAGACCAGCACCCTGGTCATCGGGATCGCCCTGGCCGCGATCGCGCTCGGCTCGTGGGGCGGCGGCCGGATCGCCGACCTCACCGGCCCCCGGCGGCTGATCGGCCCGGCGCTGGGCATCAGCGGCGCCGTGGTCGCGCTCACGCCGGCGGTGCTGCGCACCACGGCCGAGGCCGCGCCCGGCGCGCTCCTGCCGGCCGCGATGCTCACCATCATGGTGCCCGGCACGCTGCTCTCGGCGGTCACGCCGATGGCGACCAAGCTGCGGCTGGACAGCCTGGAGCGCACCGGCACCGTGGTCGGACAGCTCTCCGGCGTCGGGACGCTCGGCGCGATCGTCGGCACCGTGGTCACGGGCTTCGTGCTCATCTCCCGGGTGCCGGTCACCGCGATCCTCCTCGGTCTCGGCGCCACCCTGGTGCTGGCCGCGCTGCCGATGATGTGGGCCGCGCGCTCCCGAGGAGGTACGGCGGCACTCGCGCTCGCCGTCGGCGCCGGCGGCCTCGCCGCGGCGGTCGCCCCGGGCGGTTGTGACGTGGAGACGACGTACCACTGCGCGAACGTCGAGACCGCGCCGAACGGCTCGACGACCCTCGTCCTGGACAACCTGCGGCACTCGGCGGTCGACCTGGACGACCCGCGCTATCTGGAGTTCGAGTACATCCGCGCGATCGCCTCGGTCACCGACACCGCCTTCCCCGAGGGCGAGGCGGTCGACGCCTACCACCTCGGCGCGGGCGGACTGACGATCCCGCGCTACCTCGCCGCGGAGCGCCCCGGCACCCGCAGCGTGGTCTCCGAGATCGACGGCGGCGTGGTCCGGATCGACGAGCAGCGGCTCGGGCTCGGCCACGTGCCCGGGGTCGACGTACGCGTCGAGGACGGCCGGCTCGGCCTGCGCCGCCTCGCCGACGACAGCCGCGACCTCGTCGTCGGCGACGCGTTCGGCGGGGTCAGCGTGCCCTGGCACCTCACGACGCGCGAGGCGCTGGCCGACGTACGGCGCGTCCTGCGACCCGACGGCGTCTACGTCGCCAACCTCATCGACTACGGCGAGCAGCGGTTCGCCCGCGCCGAGGTCGCGACCATGCGGGCCGTCTTCGACAACGTGATGATCGCCGGCCAGGCCGGCGACGTCGGGCTCGACTCCCCCTTCGGCTCCGACGGCGGCAACCTGGTCGCCATCGCCTCCGACCGGCCGCTCGACCCGGCGGCGATCCGGGCGGCGATGGACCGCCGGGACACCGGCTGGACCGTCCGCGACCCGGCCGGCACGGCCGCATGGGTCGGCGACGCCCAGGTGCTCACCGACGACTACGCGCCCGTCGACCAGTTGCTCCAGCCCTACACGAACACTGCCGGGTGAGCGGCTAGCGCACGCCGGCCCGCCGCGAGCGGCGGAGCTCGCCGACGGCCAGCGCGCCCAAGACGAGCACCAGGCCGAGGTAGGCCCAGGAGAAGCCGTCGAGCAGCATGACGACGTAGAAGCCGGCCAGCACCGCGTAGAGCAGGGCGACCATCCGGCCGCGTCGCGCGACGTCGGGGCGGAAGCGGGCGGCGTACTGCTCGGGGGTGCCGAACTCCTCCTGCAGGGACCGGCCCGACTCGGTCGCGTGCGCGCGTGCGTCGGCGACGATGGCGCTCACCCGCTCCTCGGGGAGCAGCAGCTTCGCCCGCAGGATCCCGGCGAGGCGGCGCGCCCATTCGTCGGCGTCGGCGACGGGCGGGGCGGTCGTCGCGTTATGCGCGTCGAGCCACCGGCGCCAGATCGTCGACAGCAGCGCGCAGACCGCGGCCACCACCAGGAACCACCAGGTGCCTGCCGTCGCGAACGGATGGTCCTGCGACCCGTACATCACCAGGGCGACCCCGGTCGCCAGGCCGAGGACCAGCGCGCCTGTCCCGACGGCGCCGACGATCGCGCCCCGCCGGCTCCACGACGCCCACGCGGTGGCCGCGCCGACCACCCCCAGCCCGAGGGCGACGGGCAGCAGCACCGTACCGACCGTCCAGCGCATCGTGGTCTCGCGGCCGATCAGCAGGACGAGGGGAAACAGGAGCGCGAAGAACGCCGCGAAGCCCAGCCCCGAGGCGGGGACCTCGCGCCAGCGAAGGATCGCCGGGTCCAGCTGGAGAAGCCCCTCGGAGCGCCATGTCTCGTAGAGCGCGTCCGCGTGCTCGCGCGGCTCGCCGAACAGCTCCTCGGGCGACTCGCCGGTCTCCGCCACCAGGGCGAGCGCGTCCGCCAGGGCCCCGCGGACCTGGGCCTCGTCGACGTCCCGCGTCAGCAGGGACAACGAGACGGCATGGGCCCAGAGGCTGTCGGCCTCGACGCCTCGCGCGGTCTCGAAGTCATCGATCGTCGCCGCCAGCGGCGTGGTTGCTTCAGGCATGCTCGACCACCTTGGTCATCGTCGTCAGTCTCTCTCCGAGCGCGTGCCACGAGGCGAGCTCGCGGTCCAGCCGCTCGCGGCCGGCGCCGGTCAGCGCGTACTCCCGCCGTCCCGGCCCGCCGTGGCCCTCGACCCACGCCGCCTCGACGTCGCCGGCCTCCTCGAGCCGGTTGAGGACCGGGTAGAGCGAGCCGCCCCTGAGCCGCCCGAAGCCGTGGGCCGCCAGCGACTGGGCGATCGCGTACCCGTGCAGCGGCCCGTCGGTGAGGCTCGCCAGGACGGCGAGATCGAGGGCGGCGCGGATCCAGGGCGCCGGCCACTCCGCTGTGTCGCTCATGTATCTAAGTACAGCAGATATCTAGTCGTCCCGCGAATCGGCGGACCTCCGTGGGCCGGTTCGGGCGACTGAGATAAAGTTAGGCTTACCTAACTAGGAGGCGCTTGTGTACGGACGCGTGGTCGGCACCCGCTGGCTCACTCCCGGGCTGCTCCGGCTCACCCTGGGCGGCGAGGGGCTCGACGGCTTCGGCATGGTCGACGCCACCGACGCCTACATCAACGTGGCGATCCCGCCCGCGGGGGCGGAGTACGGCGAGATCTTCGACCCGCGCGAGGTCCGGGACTCCCGCCCCCGCGAGCAGTGGCCGGCCCGGCGCCGCTACACGGTGCGCCGCTGGGACCCCGAGCTGCGCCTGCTCGAGGTGGACTTCGTGGTGCACGGGGTCGAGGGCGTGGCCGGTCCCTGGGCGGCCGCGGCGCGGGAGGGCACGGTGCTGGTCTTCGAGGGTCCGGCGGGCGGCTACCGTCCGGACCCGGAGGCCGACTGGCATCTGCTGGTCGGCGACGAGTCCGCGCTGCCGGCGATCGCGGCCTCGCTCGATGCCCTGCCCGAGGGGGCGCTGGGCGTCGTACGCCTGGTCTGCGACGGGCCTGAGCACGAGATCGACCTGCGCTCCCCCGGCCGGCTCGACCTGCGCTGGCTGCACCGCACGGGCTCGCCGTCGGACGCCGACCTGCTGCTGGACTCACTGCGGGAGATCGCCTTCCCCCGCGGGCGGATGCACGCGTTCGTGCACGGCGAGGCCGACGAGATCCGCGGCATCCGGCGGCACCTGCTGATCGACCACGGCTATCAGCGCTCGGAGATGTCCTGCTCCCCCTACTGGCGGCGCCACATGACCGACGAGGCGTGGCGCGAGGTGAAGCGGGACTTCGTCACCGCGATGGAGGACGAGGTCGCCTGACCTTTCCGGTCGCGACCACCGGATCGGGGCCCACCCCCTAAGCGCTCGACACTGCCCCGCTGGGCGGGGCAGTGTCGAGCGGAGGCAGGGTCAGTCGCCGTACGCCTCGCGCAGCGCGGTGACCGACAGCTGGCCGAGGGCGTTGGAGGCCAGCGGGCTGTCGCCGGTGAGGAGGCGGCGGTCCTGGTGCACCTGGCCGGTCATCTCGTCGTTGAGCACCTTCAACCCCTGGCCGGTGAGCTCCTCGGCGACCAGCCAGCGCATCTCCCCGGGGAGATAGCCGATGTCGATGTTGGCGCCCTTGTCCAGCGCGTCGGGGAACACGCAGACCTCATACCCCTCGAGCCGGCTCTTGCCGCTCTCGTCGGCGACCGCGAGGAGGGCGGCCGGGCCGTGGCACAGGGTGATGATGAAGCGGTCGTTGTCCAGCGCCCAGTCCAGGGCCGCCTTCACATCCGGGCTGTCCGGGATGCCGAGGGTGGCGCCGTGGCCGCCGGGGATGAACACCGCGGCGTAGTCGGAGTCCGGGCCCAGGCCCGACTCCACCACGTCGGCGAGTCGCTGGGGCCGCTCCAGCTGGGGCAGCAGCTTCTCGTAGGCCTGCTGGACCGCCTCGTCCTCGGCGGGGAAGGCCCACATCTCGAACTTGGCCATGTGCCCGGAGACGGTCGCGATCTCCACGTCGTAGCCAGCCGCGATGAGGTGCATCAGCGGCAGCAACGTCTCCACGGGGTGGTTGCCGGTGGAGAAGAACCTGCCGTCCTTGAGCGGCAGGTAGCGCTCGTCGGTGAGGACGGCCAGGATCTTGCGCGGCCCACCGGTAATCGGGTCGTGGTCGGCGCCGTCGAAGTCGGTCGTCGGCGGGACGTACTCGCCGAGCGAGTAGTCGGAGGGGAAGAAGGCGTTGTGCTCCGCGCGGTCGGGGACGGGCTTCTTGGAGGCCATGGGGCGATCCTCTCGGGTCGGGGTCGGTCCCTCCACGCTGTCAGCCGACGCAAGCCCCGCCCACCTCCCGCAGGGTGGGCGGCTCAGGGTCGCCGTACCAGCACCGCGGCCGCGACGCCCGCGGTGACGCCGATCAGCGTGTCCACGCCGCGCGCCAGCAGCATGGTGAGCGGGTCGGCGGGGTCGGCCAGCTCGGTCATGATCATGATCAGCGGGGTGAAAAAGCCGAGCGCGACGCCGTGCCGGCGACTCATGAAGAGCTCGGTGGGGAACATCAGCACCATCACGACGATCGCCAGGACGGTGGCGCTCGGCTCGGGCACGAGCACGAGCGCGGTCACGACCAGACCGATGAGCGTGCCGCTCACCCGCTCGCGCGCCCGGCGGAGCACGGCGGGGATGTCGGGCGGGTCGCCGGAGGTGACCACGGCCAGGGGTACGGCGGCCGCCGTCATCGCCCAGTTCGCGTGATCGACGCCCAGCAGCATCCCGGCGGTGCCCGCGGCCGCGGTCGCCAGGGCGTAGCGGGAGGCGTGGGTGAAGGCGCCCGCGGAGAACCGGTTGCGTCGCAGCGGAGACTCCAGGCGCAGCGTGTGCAACACCGTGCGCAGCCCGCTCGCCGCGATGCCCAGCCACAGCGCGAAGGCCGCCGATCCGGCACAGATCGCCAGCGCCACCCACCAGGAGACCAGCTCGGGCCCGACGGTGGCGGTCGCGCCGAGCGCGAAGATCCCGAAGAACGGGCCGCCCGGGCGCAGCTGGAGCCGGTCCGCGACCAGCGAGCCGACGGTGGCGAACGCGGTCACGGTGAGGATCAGCACCGCGGGGCCGGCGCGCAGGTGGGAGACCGCCAGCCCGAGCGCGACGCCGGTCACCACCATCCCGGCGCCGTGGAACTGGTGCCGCAGCCGCTCGGCCGGCTGCTCGAGCCGGCCGTACATCCCGGCGAACGAGCCGAGCACGGCGTAGAGGATCAGCTCCGGGTGACCGGCGGCGATCAGGACGAGGCCGGGTACGGCGACCCCGAGCATCACCCGCCCGGCGTGCCGGTGGTCGTGGCTGGCCCGCTCCCGCCACCAGGAGGCGAGGGGGTCGAGGGCCACGGGCCGACACTACGTGCCCGGCGACGGGAGCGAGCGCTCGGCGGCCCGGGAAACGCGGCGACCGTGTGGGTTCGAGGTCATCGGATGACTCCGAACCCACACGGTCGAGGACGGACGGGAGCGAGCGGGTCAGCCCTCGGGGACGGCGAGCTCCTGGCCCACGAAGATGACAGAGGGGTCGGAGACCTCGGGGTTGAGGGCGAGCAGGCCCTCGACGTCGGTGCCGTGCCAGCGGGCGATGGAGTAGAAGGTGTTGCCCGGCTCCACGACGTAGGTCCCGGTGGCGCCGGAGTCCCCGCGCGAGACGGGCGCCTCGCGCTCCTCGGCGGGCTCCGGCGCGGGCTCGGGCGCGGGCTCGGGCGCGGGCTCCTCGGCCGGGGCGGGCTCCCCCGCCGCCTCCGCCGCGCCCAGTCCGAGGCGGCTCGAGCAGGCGGGCCAGGCACCCCAGCCCTGCCCGTCGAGCACCTTCTCGGCGATCGCGATCTGCTGCTCGCGGGTGGCGAGGTTCGCCTGGCTGGCGTACTGGCCGCCGCCGTACCCGATCCAGCTCGCCGGGGCGAACTGCAGGCCGCCGTAGTAGCCGTTGCCGGTGTTGATCGACCAGTTGCCCGACGACTCGCACTCGGCGAGCGCGTCCCAGGTGGCGTCGGAGGCGGCCAGGGACGGTGCGGCGGTCAGGGTCGCGGCGGCGGCCCCGAGGCCGATGGCGCCACGGACGAGGACTCGGCTCATAGCAGACATGGTCCGGGACGCTAGCAGCGACACGCCACAACTGTCACATGTGTCCCATGAATCACACTGATGTAGGTCTCAGGCGATCACCGGCGGCCGGTACCGCACGAACGGGGTGCTCGGCCGGGCCAGCAGGGCGGTGAGAACGACGACGAGGAGGCCGCCCAGAGCCGTCGTCGGGCCGGCGCCGAGGACGGGAGAGACCAGTCCGTGGAGTACGTCGGCGACCCTCGGGCCGCCGGCCACCACGACCAGGAACACCCCCTGGATCCGCCCGCGCATCGCGTCGGTGGCGGCGGTCTGCATCATCGCCGTACGGAACGACGCGGAGATCACGTCGGCCACCCCGCCGAGGACGAAGAAGAGCGCGGCGAGCCACAGCAGCCACGACAGCGCCCCGTCCGCGGCGGTCACCGCGAGCCCCATCCCGACCATGGCCAGGCCCCAGCAGCCGATCGCGATCGCGACGGCCAGGCCGTGCCGGTGCACCCGACTCACCCAGCCGGAGAAGAGACCGCCCAGGAACGCTCCGACCGGCATCGCGGCGAACAGGATCGCGAAGGCGAGCCCGCCCTCCTGCGGGCCCCCGAAGTCGACGTGCGCCATCTCCGGCACCAGCGCCCGGGGCATGCCGAACACCATCGCCACCAGGTCCAGGACGAACGACATCAGCAGCACCGGATGGCCGCGGAGGTAGACCAGCCCGTCCCACACCGAGCGCAGTCCCGGCGTGCTCGGCGGCGCGTCCGGATCACGATCCACCGGCATCGCCGGCAGCGAGACCACGGCCCACAGGGTGACGAAGAAGGTCAGGGTGTCGGCGAGGTAGAGCCAGGAGTACCCGATCACCGGGATCAGCGCGCCGCCGATCAGCGGGCCGGCGATCGCGCCGGCCATGAACACCGTCGTGTTGAGCGCGTTCGCCGCCGGGAGCAGGCCGGGCGAGACCAGCTGGGGGATGATCGCGCCGCGCGCCGGGTGGTTGACCGCGAAGCACGCCTGCTGGAAGGCGTAGATGCCCAGCAGCAGCCAGACGTTCGTGTTGCCGAGCAGCGCCTGCACCCACAGCGCCCCGGAGGCGAGGATCAGCCCCCAGGTGGTGATGGCCAGCAGCCGCCGCCGGTCCATGTGGTCGGCCAGCGAGCCGCCCCAGAGCCCGAAGACGAGCAGGGGCACCAGGCCGAAGATGCCGGTGAGGCCGACGTACGCCGAGGAGCCGGTCATGCCGTAGATCTGGGCCGGCACCGCCACGACCGTCAGCTGCGCCCCGAGGACCGAGACCGCCGAGGCGATGAACAGCCGCCGGAAGTTCGGCTCGCGCAGCGGGCGGGTGTCGGCGAGCAGCCCACGGAGACTCGACACCGGAGCACCCTACGGCCCCTCGCCGCCCGAGCCTCCTCGAGGCCCCTCGCCCGTCGTACCGAGTCAGCCCTCGAAGCCCCGCACCAGGTTCCGGGCGACGATCAGCTTCTGGATCTCCGAGGTGCCCTCGTAGAGCCGGAAGAGGCGGCAGTCGCGGTAGAACCGCTCGACGGGGACGTCGCGCATGTATCCCATGCCGCCGTGGATCTGGACGGCGCGGTCGGCGACCCGGCCCACCATCTCGGTGCAGAAGAGCTTGGTGGCCGAGGGGGCGACGAGCCGGTCGGTGCCGTCGTCGTACTGTCGGGCCGCCTCGAGCACCATGGCGCGGCCGGCGTAGGCCTCGGCCTGACTCTCGGCGAGCATCGCCTGCACGAGCTGGAAGGAGTCCAGCCGCTGCCCGCCCTGGGTGTTGGTGGTGATGTGCTTGAGGCACTCGTGCACCAGCCGCTCGGCCATCCCGACGGCGACCCCGGCGATGTGCACGCGTCCCTTCACCAGCGACTTCATCGCGGTGCCGAAGCCCTCCCCCTCGACCTCGCCGACGAGGTGGTCGGCGGGAACCCGCACGTCGTCGAGGAAGACCTCGGAGGTGGTGCTGCCGCGCTGCCCCATCTTGGCGTCCTTGGGGCCGACGGTGACCCCGGCCGCGTCGGTGGGTACGACGAACACCGAGATCCCCTTGGTCCCGGAGTCGGCGTCACCGGTGCGGGCGAAGACCATCAGCAGCTGCGCGGAGCCGGCGTTGGTGATGAACCGCTTCTGCCCGTTGAGCACGTAGTCGTCGCCGTCGCGGACCGCGCGGGTGCGCAGGCCGCTCGGGTCCGAGCCGGCCTCGGGCTCGGTGAGCGCGAAGGAGGCGACCAGCTCGCCACTGGCCAGGCCGGGGAGCCAGCGCTCCCGCTGCGCCTGGGTGCCCGCGTTGACCAGCACCTGCCCGGCGATGCCGTTGTTGGTGCCGAACATCGAGCGGAACGCCGGCGTGGTCCAGCCGAGCTCGAGGGCCAGCCGGACGTCCTGCTCGGCGGTCACGCCGAGGCCGCCGTACTCCTCGGGGAGGGCGTAGCCGAAGAGCCCCATCTCCGCCGCCAGCTCGCGCAGCCGGTCGGGGATGGCGTCGGTCTCCTCGATCTCGTCCTCGGCGGCCACCACCTCCTTGCGCACGAAGGTGCGGACCGCTTCCAGCACGGCGGCGAAGTCGTCGGGGTCCATCGGGCCTCCTCCAGGGGTCGGACGACCATCGTCGCCCGACCACCCGGACGAGCGCGAGTCAGCCCACCATCCCGTGCGGGTCGATCACGTACTTCTTGGCCGCGCCTCCGTCGAAGTCGCGGTAGCCCTCGGGTGCGTCGTCCAGGCTGATCACCGTCGCGTTCACCGCCTTGGCGATGTTCGCCTTGTCCGCCAGGATCATGTTCATCAGCTGCCGGTTGTACTGCTTGACCGGGCACTGGCCGGTGACGAAGTAGTTCGACTTCGACCAGCCGAGACCCAGGCGCACGCCGAGCGTCCCCTCCTTCGCCGCGTCGTCCACGGCGCCGGGGTCGCCGGTGACGTAGAGGCCGGGGATGCCGATCCCGGCACCGGCGCGGGCGACCGTCATCGCGTCGTTGAGCACCGTCGCGGGCGCCTCGTCCGCGCCCTGGCCGTGACCGCGCGCCTCGAAGCCCACCGCGTCGACCGCGGCATCGACCAGGGGCTCCCCCACGATCTCCGCGACCTTCTCGCCCAGCTCGCCGTCGGTGGTCAGGTCGATCCCCACGCAGCCGAAGGACTCGGCCTGCTTGAGCCGGTCCGGGTTCATGTCGCCGACCATCACCACCGACGCGCCGAGGACCTGGGCGGCGAAGGCGGCGGCCAGACCGACCGGGCCGGCACCGGCGACGTAGACCGTGGATCCGGTCGTCGTGCCTGCCGCATAGGCGCCGTGATAGCCGGTCGGGAAGATGTCCGAGAGCATCGTCAGGTCGAGGATCTTCTCCAGCGCCTGGTCGCGGTCGGGGAACTTCAGCAGGTTGAAGTCGGCGTAGGGCACCATCACGTAGTCGGCCTGCCCGCCGATCCAGCCGCCCATGTCGACGTACCCGTAGGCGGCGCCGGGACGGGCCGGGTTCACGTTGAGGCACACGCCGGTCTTGCCCTCGTTGCACAGGCGGCAGCGGCCGCAGGCGATGTTGAACGGCGTGGAGACGATGTCGCCCTTCTTGACGAAGAGGACGTCGTCGCCGGCCTCGACCACCTCGCCGGTGATCTCGTGGCCGAGCGTCTGCCCGACCGGCGCCGTGGTGCGGCCGCGGACCATGTGCTGGTCGGAGCCGCAGATGTTGGTGGTGACCAGCTTCAGGATCACCGCGTGGTGGGCCACCTGCGGGATGCCGAAGTGGGACGCCACCTCCTGCGGGATCTCCAGCTTGGGGTAGTCGATCGACTCGACGGCCACCTCGCCGGGGCCCTTGTAGACGACAACGCGGTTGGAGTCACTCATGGCCGGACTCCTCCTCTCCCTCGGGAGTGCCCACGATGCTCCTGGCGCTCAGCCTTGGCTAGAGACCTTCAGAGGGGGCTCACAGTCGCAGCTGCTGCCGCAGTCCGGGTACGTCGGCCACGGTGAGCGTCACTCCCGGGTGTCTGATCCGCCCGGTCGGCTCGATCCCCCGCACCGGCTCGGACAGCTCGATGCACAGCGCGTCGTCCCGGTTGGTGGCGAAGGTGATGCCGTGGTCGACGAAGGAGAGGTGTGGCGGGCCCGCCGTACGGTGGAACTTGAAGCCACCCGTGCGGGAGACCGCGTCGATGTTGGACAGCGGCGTCTGCAGGCGCCACGGGCCGAAGTGCACCCGCAGCTCCTCTTCGTCCACCTCGACCCACGTCGTACGAGGAGTGATGCCGAACGGAAGGGCCGCTCGGCGGTACGACGGCTCGAAGGCGAACGGGTATCGCCGGTTCAGCGCCCCAGCCGATCGAGAAGACCGGCCGGACCACGCTGCTGCTCGCCCAGGTAGGAGTCGAGCACCAGCAGTCCGCCGGTGGTCACGGGAACCGCCCACTGCAGCCAGTCCATCCGCCGGTCCAGCTCGGCCTCGCTGGCCGATACGGCGGCCGCGGGGTCGGCGTCGGCGCTGCGGAGCGGGTCGCGCTGCTCGGCGAGCTTGCGGCCCTGGCTCCACGCGGCGGCGGTGGCGGCGAGCGCGAGGCCGGTGAGCCCGGTCTTGAGGACGACCGCGTTCCGGGTCGGGCGGTGGAGCACGGTGCGCCGGCGGTTGTCGGCGATGATCCCGAGGCCGCTGAGGAGGTGGAGCCCGATCGCCCCGCCCTGGACGGGTCCCCAACGCTGCCAGCCCGCCCCGGCGATGCGGGCGGCAGCGGCGTCGCCGCCGGCCGTGTGCGAGGCGGGGTTGAGGGCGACCGCGCCCATCAGCGAGCCTCCGAACCACGCGGCGTTGGTGAGGAGGTGCGTGGCCCTGACGAGGGTGCTGAATCCAGTCATGCGCGCGACGTTAGAAGCCTTCGAGCCGCCGCGGCACACCCTCCGGAGTGCGCCCTTGGGAGGGTCTACGTCTGGTCGGGGACCTCCTCCGGTCCCTCGTCGAAGATGCCGGGGTAGGCGTTGAGCGCGGGCTGGCCGCCGAGGTGGGCGTAGAGCACCGTCGACCCGGGCGGGATGTCGCCGCCGTTCACCAGGTCGACCAGGCCGGCCATCGACTTGCCCTCGTAGACCGGGTCCAGGATCACGCCCTCGAGCCGGCCGAGGAGCCGGATGGCCTCGACGGTCGAGTCGACGGGTACGCCGTACTCCTCCCCCGCCCAGCCGTCCAGCACGGTGATCTCGTCGTCGCGCAGGTCGCGGCCGAGCTCGATCAGCTCGGCGGTGTTGCGGGCGATCCGGGCCACCTGGTCGCGCGTCTGCTCCAGGGTGGCGGAGGCGTCGATGCCGAGGATCCGTCGCGGGCGCGGGTCGCTCTCCGCGAGCGCGGCGAAGCCCGCGACCATCCCGGCGTGGGTGGAGCCGGTGACGGTGCAGACGACGATCGTGTCGAAGAAGACGCCGAGCTCGCGCTCCTGCTCGGCCATCTCGAAGGCCCAGTTGGCGAAGCCGAGGCCGCCGAGCGGGTGCTCGGAGGCGCCCGCGGGGATGGGGTACGGCGTCCCTCCGGCCTCCTCCACCTCGGCCAGCGCCTGCTCCCACGACGGCCGGATGCCGATGTCGAAGCCGGCGTCGTCGAGGCGTACGTCGGCACCCATGATCCGGGAGAGCAGGATGTTGCCGACCCGGTCATTGCCGGGGTCGTCCCAGTCGACCCAGCGCTCCTGCACCAGCCGGCACTTCAGACCGAGGTGCGCCGCGACCGCCGCCACCTGCCGGGTGTGGTTGGACTGGTAGCCGCCGATCGAGACCAGCGTGTCCGCACCCTTGGCGAGGACGTCGGGGACGATGTACTCGAGCTTGCGGACCTTGTTCCCGCCGTACGCCAACCCGCAGTTCACGTCCTCGCGCTTGGCCCAGATCTCCGCTCGGTCGCCCAGGTGGGCGCTCAGCCGGCGGAGCGGGTGCACCGGGCTCGGGCCGAAGGTCAGGGGGTAGCGCGGGAACGTGGCCAGGTTCATGGATGGAGGCTAGTGGGAGTTCAGGACACAATCTGGGGATGACAGTGGCGTACGAAGTCAGATTCGAGACCGATGCGGTGCACGGGTCCAGCACTCGTCGACTGCCGTTCGAGCCGAAGGGCTGGCTCAGGTCGTACCGCGACTGCCTCCGCTCGACCTTGAGTCAGCTGCGTCTCTATGAGGACGTAGGGCTGCGCGCCGTCTACTCAACCCCCACCCACGAGTTGGCCGACCTCGAGAACGTGCTCTTCTACAACCTGGGGAGCAGCAGCTACCGGCATCTCACCCATCACGGCGTCGAGGCATTTCGGACCTCGAGCTCCGACGAGCGGCATCACGTGTCGTACCAGCTGACCTCGCGGAGCGAGATGGGGATGCAGCAGGGTGAGCCGCTCGCTGAGGTCACGCTGGACGCGCTGCCGACGCCTCGGGACAAGGCGGGTGCCTGGTGGGCTGCCATCCGGGATCGCGTGCAGCCCACCGGCGCGCAGGCGACTGCGGAGTTCACCGTGGAGATCGTGAGCCATGGCCAGGTCACGGCACTCGTCTCGGCGATGAAGCCGATGTTCGACGGCCTGATCTCGGCTCTCCATAGTCACGACGGCTCCCACCGGGAGCAGATCTCTCGTGAGCTCGGACGCTTCGGGGACGCGGAACAGCTATGGGCGCGTCTCAACGACGGCAGTTTCGCTGTTCTGGGTCCCCCGCGTCCGCTGATCCGGCCGCATCGAGAGGGCATCGCTTGGAACCCCGCTGACGAGCTCTGCAGCGCCTTCAGCATTCTGCCGGCTGCTTCCGGCCCGGTGCTCAAGGCAACCGTGCGGAGTGCTGTGGCGCACTCCCTCGGCTCAGGGTCGGTCGCGGGATCACGGTGACCGTCCTCGGCATCGACCTCGCGTGGAGCACGCGCGGGCGGACGGGCGTCGCGGAGCTCGACGGTGCCGGTCGACTGGTTCGGGTGGGGACGCTGCGGTCCGACCCCGAGCTCGATACGTGGATCGGCGACACGGAGCCGGCTGTCGTCGGGATCGACGCTCCGATCATGGTGGTGGACGAGTCCGGGTCGCGGCCGTGTGAGAAGGCGATCGCCCGTGCTTTCGGACGTTTCGACGCCGGCCCGTACCCCTCCAACCGGGGCAACCCCATCTTCGACCCACCGCGCGCGTGGACGCTGGCCGGCCGTCACGGCTGGTCCGTGGATCCCGGGTCCGACGTACGCTCGCTCGCCCTCGAGGTCTACCCGCACGCCGCGATGGTCGGGCTGTTCCGCCTCGGTCGGGTCATCCCCTACAAGGCGCGGCCGCAACGCGCGCTGGCGGATCGCATCGCCGCCTTCGAGGTTCTGTGCAGCCAGCTGGAGTCTCTCCCGTCACTCGGGCTCGCGAGCAGTGAGGAGTTCGCCGACCTTCGCCGCGCGATCACCGTCGCTACACGTCCTGTGGACCTGGCGATCGTCGAGGATCAGCTCGACGCGATCGTCTGCGCGTACGTCGCCTGGCTGTGGCAGCACGATCGGCCCGCGCTGCGCCTGTACGGCGACGCCGCGACCGGGTTCATCGTCGCGCCGCCGGCTCCGGACTGGCCGCCGAGCCCGCGCTGAGACCGGGATGCGGAGATGGTTGCTGGATCGGTGTCTTTGGGAGGGTTCGCCGTCGATTGTCGTAGACCAAGGAAGCAGTGCTTCCGATCACATTCGATACTATGATCGAATCAGCACAGCATCCACACACCGCCGAAAGGTCCCCCTCATGGTCTCCCTGGTCCCCGACCCACCGTCCGGGGAGTGGCACGCCCCCGGGACGGGGGCGTCGGCGCGGTTGGAGGCACTGAGCAGCGGCCTCGAGGGGGTGCTGGACGGGCTGGCCGAGCTACCGCTGACCGCGTTGTCGGACGAGCAGGTGGCCGGGCTGGTCCACCAGCTCACCGCCGCCACCGGGAGGCTGACCCACGCCCTGGCCCGCACCGTCGCGGACGCCGAACGCCGCGCGATCCACCACCAGAGCGGGCACCGGTCCGCCGCGGCGTGGTACGCCGACGCCACCCGGGTCACCCTCCGCGAGGCCCGCCGGCTCGTGAAGTTCGGGCTCGAGCTGGGCTACGACGCCAACGCCCCGGTCGCCGACGCGCTCTCCTCCGGTCAGATCCGGGCCGATCAGGCCGCAGTGATCCTCCGCGCGGTCGACACCCTGCCCGACACCGTCGACACCGAGGTGCGGGAGCAGGCGCGGGACCGGCTGCTGGCCGACGCCGCGCACTTCGACGCCGACGCCCTCCGCCGCCTCGGCAAAGGCATCCTCGACATCGTCGCCCCCGAGATCGGGGAATCCCACGAACAGAAGATCCTCGCCAAAGAAGCAGCGGCCGCCGCCCAGGGCGCATCGCTGACGATGTACGACGACGGCCACGGCCGCACCCACGGCACCTTCACCATCCCCGCCCACCAAGGCGCCATGCTCCGCCAAGCCATCCACGCCATCGCCAACCCGCAACGCCACGACCACGAGACCCTCAAAGACCCCACCACCGGCGACTGGCGGTCCGTGCCCGAACGCCACGGCGCCGCATTCGGGGAGCTCATCGAGCGCTACCCGGTCGACCAACTCCCCTCCACCGGCGGCGTGAACGCCCAGATCGTCATCACCATGACCCTCGACACCCTCACCACCGGCACCGGAGTCGCGACCCTGGACAACGGCGACCACATCGACGCCGGCACCGCCCGCCGCCTGGCCTGCGAAGCCGGCATCATCCCCGCCGTCCTCGGCGGCCCCTCCGAAGTCCTCGACCTCGGCCGGACCCGCCGCTACCATTCGAAAGCCCAGCGCATCGCCCTCGGGATCCGCGACCGGGGCTGCACCGCCCGCGGCTGCACCATCCCACCCTCAGGCTGTCACGCCCACCACGACCGACAATGGGCCCGCGACCGAGGTAGCACCAACATCCGCGACTGCCGCCTCTACTGCCCCCACCACCACCGACGAGCACACGACCCGGCCTACCAGACCGTGATCCACGCCGACAACACCGTCACCTTCCACCGACGCAGATAGGCCGACCCAGAGCGGCAAGCTCACGCCTCCGCGAGCGCGACCTCCTGGCCGTCCGCGGTGAGCGGCTCGCCCTCGTTGATCGCCTCGACCGCCTCGGTGAGCTCGGGCTCGGCGGCGGTCGGCCGCGGGTCCAGGTGGACCCCGGCAATCATGCAGCGCACGGAGCCGCCCGCCAGCTCGATGGTCGGGATGTCGACGGCGACGATCTCGCAGGACTCCTCGATCGCGGCGACCTGGTCGGGCCGCAGGCTGGCGAGCGCGCGAGCGGACATCGCCATCACATAGCGGCGCCGGCCGTCCGGCGTACGACCGCACAGCTCCACCGCGTTGCCGGCGAACTCGCGCACCTGCTCCTCGGTCAGCTCGATCACCGTGCGCCCGGTGACCGTCAGCCGCTCCCGCACCTCGGCACGACGTCGCTCGTCGGCGATCATGTCCAGCGCGAACAGCGCCACCTCCGTGCCCACGCAGGCGATCACGTTGGTGTGGTAGACCGGCACGCCGCCGGAGTCGACCGCGTCGAAGGCCATCGGCTCATACCCGAAGTCGGTGCAGAAGCGCTCCAGCACGTGCGTGTCCGCCCGGTGGCTGCGCGCGGTGTAGGCCACCCGCGACACATGGTCGAGCACCATCGCGCCGGTGCCCTCGAGGAAGATGCCGTCCGGCTCCAGACCGGAGTAGTCCACGATCGACTGCACCCGATAGCTGGACTTCAACATCTCCAGCACGTCGGCCCGCCGCTCGTGGCGCCGGTTCGAGGCATACATCGGGTAGACCGCCACGGTGCCGCCGGCGTGCGTGGAGAGCCAGTTGTTGGGGAAGACGCTGTCCGGCCGGGTGTGGTCGGAGTCGGAGAAGACATGCACGCGTACGCCGACCTCGCGCAGCGCCTCGGCGACCGCGTCCATCTCCGCCAGCGCCCGCGCCGACGTGGCCACCTCGGACTGCCCGACAGGAGCCTCGGCCTGGAACGCGTTGTCGGCGGCGGTCGCCGGGTTCGGGGTGAACCGCTCGGCACGGATCAAGATGACAGCGGAAGGGGCCTGAGCACTCACGGTGCCGGAATCTAGTGCATACGCTGGAGGGCATGCGCTGGCCCTTCGACGACAGCTACGCCCGCGACCTGACCGGGCTCTACGCCGACGTCTCCCCCACCCCGGTCGCCGAGCCGCGACTGCTGGCGTTGAACGAGCCACTGGCCGCCGACCTCGGCCTGGACGTGCCCGCGCTGCGGACGCCGGACGGGGTCCCCGTACTCGCCGGGAACGCCGTACCCGAGGAATCACATCCGATCGCCGAGGCCTACGCCGGACACCAGTTCGGCCAGTTCGCCGGCGTCCTCGGCGACGGCCGGGCCGTGCTGCTCGGGGAGCTCGCCGACACCACGGGCACGCGCCGCGACCTGGCGCTCAAGGGGTCGGGGCGCACCCCGTTCTCCCGCGGCGGCGACGGTCGCGCGGCCATCGGCCCGGTGCTGCGGGAGTACCTCGTCAGCGAGGCCATGCACGCCCTCGGCATCCCCACCACCCGCTCGCTGGCGGCGGTGGCGACCGGCGAGGTCGTGCTCCGGCAGCCGCCCGAGCCGGGGGCGGTGCTGACTCGGGTGGCCTCCTCCCACCTGCGGGTCGGGACGTTCGAGCTGGTGCGGGTGACCGGCGACCCCGAGCACGTGCGCCGGCTGGCGGCCTACGCGCGCGAGCGGCACTTCCCCGACATCGCGACCTACGACGAGGACCCGCTCGCCCTGCTCAGCGCGGTGGCCGAGCAGCAGGCGAGCCTGATCGCGCAGTGGCTCGCCGTGGGCTTCATCCACGGGGTGATGAACACCGACAACATGGCGATCTCCGGGGAGACCATCGACTACGGCCCGTGCGCGTTCCTCGAGGCGCACGACCCGCACGCCGTCTTCAGCTCGATCGACGGCCAGGGCCGCTACCGGTACGGCGCCCAGCCGAGCATCGCCGCCTGGAACCTCGCTCGTCTTGCCGAGTGCCTGATCGCCCCGCTCGGCGAGGACGGCGGCCCGGTCGCGGTCGAGGACGCCACCCAGCGACTGCACGCCTTCGTCGAGCAGGTTCGGGCCGAGCACTCGGACCTGATGATCCGCAAGATCGGCCTGGCCGAGCGCGCCGAGGGAGACGAGGAGCTGGTCGCCGACCTGCTCACCCGGATGGAGAAGGACCGGCTCGACCACACCCTGACCTTCCGCCGCCTCGCCCGGGTGCTGCGCGGCGAGGCCGAGGCCGCCCGCGGGCACGCCCTCGACCTGGCCGCCTGGGACGAGTGGCAGGAGCGCTGGCTGACGCGCGTCGGGGGGAGCGCGGAGGAGCGCACGGCGACCGCGGAGGCGATGGACGCGATCAACCCGCTCTACATCCCGCGCAACCACCTGGTCGAGGAGGCGCTGGAGGCCGCACGCAAGGACGACCTGGAGCCGTTCGAGGCGCTGCTGGCCGCCGTACGCGATCCCTTCACCGAGCGGCCCGGCCTGGAGAGGTACGCCGAGCCCGCGCCGGCCGGGTTCATCGACACCTACCGGACCTTCTGCGGGACCTGACGACGGGCCGCTGACCGTCACCACCGTCACTGGAACGCGTTGACCCGGGTGTCGACCACCCAGCCGCCGAGACGCACCCCCTGCTCGGCACGCCCGCGGATGCCCAACCGGTCCTCGCGGGCACTGATCAGCACCATCCCCCAGTCGTTGGTGGCCAGCACCAGGGACTCCTCACCACGGACCGGGCGCCCGACGGAGTAGCGGGTGTCGACGGTGGGCAGCCAGTCGTCGAACATCTCCCCCACTCGGTGCGCGCAGACGACCACGAGCCGGCGCCCGACGACGGTCAGCACACCGATCAGGCCGGGCGTGGAGAGCCAGACGTCCTCGGCGCCGGTGTGCAGGTACCCCACCGGACCGAACCGGTCGCGGGTCACGTCGACGTCCCACTCCTGCACCGTCGTGCCGTGGCTGGCATAGGCCCGACTGCGCCATGCGCCCGCCTCGTCCAGCTCCAGGAAGCCGTGAGCGCCAGGCGTGGTCACCAGCAGACCGGAGCGCCCGCTCCCCCGGAGATCCGCGGCCGGGCCGAGCCGCAGCGCCTCGGGGTCCAGCGGCGCGCCGAGCCCGAAGTCGGTGGCGGCATCGATCCGGGCGATCAGGTGCGGGCCGCCGACGAAGGAGACCAGTCCGAGTCCGCGCGGGCCGGCGAGCACCAGCTCGTCGTACCCGTCCCCGTCGAAGTCACCGGCAGGCCCGATCCGATCCGTCCGCGGATCGAAGTCCCAGGCGCCGAGGGAGGCGCCGGCGGTCAACACGAGCCGGGGTACGGCGTCTCCGTCCATCCCGGCGACGAGCAGGCCGGCCTCGCTGACGAAGACCGCGTCATCGCGATGCGGGTCGAGGTAGCGACCGGCCGGACCGGCGAGCACACCCAGCCCCGGCACGTCCCACCCGTCGAGCGGCTTGCCGGCTGGCGCCAGGGCTGTGAGGGCGAACCCGCCCGCGGTGGAGCGCAGGCACGCCAGGCCACCGGGACCGCGCACCCACACCTGGTCCGGCTCCCCGGAACGGAACTCACCACTGGGACCGAAGCGGTCGCGGGTGGTGTCCAGCCTCCACCCGCCGAGGTCACTCCCGTTGGGCGCCATCGCCAGGCTGGTCAGCTCCCACTCGCCGTCCGCTGCCAGTGCACCGATGCCCCAGGGGGAGCTGACCAGGATCTCCGACGTCCCGGATGCGTCCAGGTCCAGCCGACGCAGCGGCTCCCGGCCACAACCCCGGCCGACCCACCGGGCGGAGTCGGTGTTCCCCGCGAGCTGGTGCCGCCAGGTCGCGCCGCCTTCGATCGTGCCCGGTCGGGCGATCTGCTCCGGCCCGCACCACACGGTCCCGTCGGGCGCGAAGCCGTAGGTCGTGATCTCGAGCCGGTCCAGGGTCCAGGCCGAGGCGAGAGCCCGGCCCAGGGTGTCCAGGAACCCGTCGCGCGCCGGAGCGCTCTGCTCGCGGAGCTCCCTGGTGAACTCCTCGAACGCGTTCTGCCTGCCGGTCGAGCCCTCGTCGTCGCTCTCCCACAGCTGCAGCGCCAGGGTGAGGTGACCGTGCCGGTCGGGCACCCCACGCGCGACGAACTCGCGGTCGAGCGCGCACGAGTCGCCGGAGTCCACGTCGTCGTAGGGACCGAACAGGTGCGCATCGGCGTCGCGGGCGGCCTGGTTGACCAGCATCGCGATCAGGAAGGGCTCGTCGGAGTCCGAACCGCGATCGACGTCGGACTCCTCGAGGCACTCCAGCCGGTCCAGCCGGATCACCCAGTCCGACAGGGGTACGGCGGACCCGCTCCGCGCCGTACGCCGGATCTGCCCGTGCACGCGGAAGACGCCCTCGTCGCCGCCGTCGAGCAGCAAGCTGAACGGGGACGGCCCGTCACCGACCGCGGCGAGCTGGGCCGGTGTCCAGACCCGGTGCTCGGTGGCCACCTGGTCGGCATGGCCGCCGATCAGGCTGAGGAGCAGATCCCCGATCGCGTAGGCGGCGTCGCGCATCGTGGTGACGAACCACCTTCCGAGCGACTCGAAGACGTCGCCCAGGTCGGCGGCGTCGTTGCGGAGCACCAGCTCGCCCGGCGGTGCGGGGAACGGGCCGAGATGGAAGACCTGGTCGTCGCCGATCTCGAAGTCGTCGTAGGCCAGCGCCGGCCCGGCGTCGGGCATGTTGTCCAGCAGCATCTCCCGCACCGCGGTGTCGGTGCCGGCGTAGATGTCGGCATCGGTGCCGGCTCCCTGCTCGTCTGCCGTGACCAGCCGCAGCCGGAGGAACCACTCCTCGGTCACCGGACCCGGCTCGGGCGGATAGGGGCCGGTGCCGATGAACCGGGCGCCCTGGCGGTGGAAGTCCTCGAACTGCGCCTCCCGCAGGTCCGCCGGGCTCTGCGGGTCCCGACGTACGTGATCCCAGAAGACGGCCAGGTCCGGGGCGGTCATCGCCCGGGCCAGCCCGCAGAGGATCTCCATGCTCTGCCGCTCGGCGAGGGCCAACGCGGTCGCGAAGAGCAGGTCGGCGTCGGCCTGGGGGAACCCCCGGACCTGGGTGCCGATCGGCGCGACCCAGTGGGAGTCCAGAGCGATGCCCGGCGGGGCGAGGTAGACCAGCCCCGCCGGCACCCGGACGCCGTACACCGTGGTCGACCCGAGCGCGACCCCCTCCCGGCAGGCGCGGTACATCTCGCAGACCGGGGTCTTGGTCAGCGGCGAGGCGGCGTGGCAGGCGATCTCCATCAGGCCCGGGTCGTGCCGCAGTACCGAGCACTCGGGAGCCAGCCGGCCGTGATGCACGATCCCGGGGACCGGTGACTGCTCGTAGTTGCCGGTGTAGAGCGCGACATCCCCGCCGAAGGGCAGCGGGTCGGTGAAGACCAGCGAGCGGCGCGCGGGATCGTCCACCCAGTTGGAGTGGGAGTAGAAGTCCTGGAAGGGATGCAGCGCGACCCCGACGATGTGCCGCGCGGCAGCCACCCGGTCGGCCAGCGGCATGCCCGATCGCGCCGCCCACATCACTCCGGCGATCATCCCGCCGCGGTAGCGGTGCCACATCCGCTGGATCTGCCGCAGGTCGGTCAGGTCGTCGAAGTGCATCGCGGTGAGCGTCGGGGCGAGGGAGAGGGCCGCCTTGAGCCGGTCCAGGCCGCCTGGCACCCACCACAGCGGGTTGTAGAGGTAGCTGTCGACGTAGTCGGTGTGCCACGACATCTCCCGGGCGGCTCCCTCGGCCCAGCCGACGGCGAGGGCGGCGTCGTGCGAGAGCCGGCGGTGATGCCAGTTCTCCAGATCCTCCGCATCCGCCAACGGATCCTCGCCGCCGAACCCCAGCATCGTCGAGGCGGCGATCCGACACCCCAGCCGGACCACAGCGATCTGCGTGCGCAACGCCCCCCACGGCCCTCCGTGGTCGCGGCCTCGTCGTGTCATGGCGACCCCCTCCCGACCTCACGATCGCGGGGTACGGCGGCTCCCCGCATCCGTGGAACCACGGAACCCGGGCGGATTCCCGGTTGCGGGCGGCTCCTGCTGCTCGGGAGACTCTGAGGGTGACGCCGCCCCGGCTGCGTGTGGCGGTCATGCCGACCGCGATGACCCGGACCTGCTATGAGCTGGCCCGGTCGATGCAGCGCTCCAGCCGACCCGTCGAGATCTCCCTGGAGCTGGGCTGGGCCACCCTGCTCAACCTGCAGCGCCTGGTCGACGGCGACCTGGACGCGCTGGTCGTCACCGGTCGCCTGGGCGACGCCCGGGTACGCCAGCGGGAGGTGGGCGTCGTGGGTTCGGCTCTCTACCTGGACGAGGAGCATCCGCTGGCGGCCGCCCGTTCGGTGCGCCTGCCCGAGGCACTGGCGCAGCCGACCTTCCGACGTCCCGAGGGGGTCGACGAGCGCTGGCATGCCGGCTGGCTGATGACCGCGCTGCGCGGCGGGGAGCCGACGTACTCCAGCGGACCGGGCGCCGACGAGCTCGACGTGCAGCGGATCATCGGGACTGGCCGCGCGACCGGGATCGCGCCCACCACCTGGTGCCGGCGGCCGGGCATCGTCGCGCTGCCGATCGTCGACGCCGACCCGGTGCCGGTGCTGGTCGCGACCCGGCCCGAACCGGAGTCGCCGGAGCTGGACGGGTTCCTGAGCGGCCTGACCGCCCGGCAGCACGTCGCCGGGTCGCTCAGCATGGCCGAGCGACGAGTGGTGAGCCTGGTCGCCGACGGTCTGTCGAACCGGGAGATCGCCGCCGCCCTCCATCTCTCGGTCCGCACCGTCGAGTCCCATGTCTCCTCCGCGCTGCGCCGTCGCGGCGCCCGGTCCCGGACCGACCTGGTGGCGGCCTGGTGGCACGGCGAGGACCCGGTCGGCGCCGGGTCGTGACTTCGCCGGGGACTCGGGAACGCCGACCACCGCGCTGTCTGTTCAAGGGTCAACCTCCCTGGTGGCTGCCCCTCCAGATCTACCGCTCGGCTCTGGCGGTGGTCATCGACGCGCCGGACGGGCGGAAGAAGCCAGGAACGTCACCTACGGCGGCGGTATGGACATCGGCATCATGTCGCTCTCCGCGCAGGCCGGGTACGGTCAGGACGTGCGGGTCTCGTTCACGTACCAGCGCCGAGGAAAGATCTGCGGCAACCGCAAGGGTGGCCCGGCGAACTCCCCTAGAGTCAGCGCGGGACCGAGGTGAAGCGACTCACGGGCGTCGTGGCGGTCCTCCTCATCGCCGCGACCGGCTGCGACTCAACGGCAGGTGAAGTCGCCCCTGGGCCAGGATCCCGTCCGCCACAGCTGGTCTCACCCGGAGCAAACCCGATGGAATCGCAGTTGCCCGCAAAGCGGCCCGGCCAGCCCTGGGTGCACGGCACCTACGTCATCTGCCTGGACAGACCCGGCACGGTGAAGGTCACCGACGTCAGGTTCGAGTCCGGGGACCTCGACGTCACCGACTGGGCAATACGTCCCAACCCCGGCGAGAAGGGGAAGCTCCTCGCCGGCGATGTCCCAGGGAGGTTCGCAAACCAGAACATCGAGAGCACCGGCACGACCCTGACCCGTGTCTGCGGCAAGGGGCAGACGAACACCTACGAGGTAGTGCTCCAGCTGCGCGCCGGCAAGACCAGCACCCAGGGCACGAACATCGAGGTGCTCTACACCAGCGCCGGGCGCGAGCAGACACTCACGCTCCCGGACCGAGTCGTGATGTGCATGCGGCCCGAGCGGCCCAATTGCGCATGACCGCGTCCCGTGACACCCGTGCTCGGTCGGTGGGGCAGGGGGAGAGTGCGGCGGGTTGCTGTCAGCGCGTGACAGCAACCCGCCGCGTTGTTGAGCCTGCGAGTCAGCCAAGCCTCACCGCTTGGCGGCGACCGCTCCGATCCCCGGGGCGCACGCATCGCCGGCCCGGAAGATCTCGCCCCGGTCGACGATCACCTCGCGGGTGGAGATGATCTTGCCGCGCCGGTTCTCACAGGTGAGCGTCCAGGCCTCCTTCAGCCCCGTGTACGTCGCCGGCTCCGGGCTCTGGAAGGTGACCTCTCCGGTCCAGTCGTCCTCGGCCGACCCGCCCTCGTAGTTGACCGCCTCGACCGTGTAGGTGCCGGGCACCGGGTCGGGGATGGTGGCCACCTCGGGGTTGTCCAACGTCGCGGCCGACGCGATCGGCTCACCCGCGGGGTCGAGGATCTGGTAGTCCCAGTCGGCGCCGTTGGGCCACTTGAACGACAGCGTCGCCGTGCCGTTGTCGGCCGCGGGCGGGCCCTGGATCTCGAAGGTCGAGGTCTCGCTCCCGCCCACCGCGGGCACGCCCTGAGGGTTGGTGAGGTCCGCGGGCTCCTGCGGCGGCGCCACCGGATCGCGCCCGTAGCGCCCGACCACGACCGGCCGGGTCGACGGGTTCACGTGCATGGTGAAGCTGCCGCCGTCGGAGATGTACCGCGTGGTCAGCGTGTCCTGGTAGTAGCGCGGACGCCCCTCGTTGCCCGCGGCGTCGAT
This sequence comes from Nocardioides rotundus, assembly GCF_019931675.1. GTDB lineage: Bacteria > Actinomycetota > Actinomycetes > Propionibacteriales > Nocardioidaceae > Nocardioides > Nocardioides rotundus. The sequence continues at coordinate 1,309,934 of NZ_CP082922.1, read as the reverse complement.
CACGTCGGAGGTCTGGGAGATGAAGCGCTTGCGCACCTGCAGGGTGTAGCCGGCGGGCGCATTGCCCTTGATCCGCGAGTGCAGCCGGTTGGTCATCGCCGCCTCCGCTGCGCGGTAGTAGGCCTCCCGGTTGCCGCCCTTGCCGGCTCCGTCGGCAGGCGCGACGCCGAGGTACTCCGCGACCACGCCCGCCTGGTAGTCGGGGTGGAACGTGTCCGGCCCGATCTCGAAGGTGAAGCCGAAGCCGCCGGTGTTCCAGTAGCTCCAGTCCTCCGTCGAGCCCGAGGTGTCATAGAGCTGGTACGACGCCTGGCTGGTGTAGGAGTTCGCCTCGGCCATCGAGTCGCCGAGCGCCTTGTACTCCACCTCGTCCGGCGACTTGCCGGTCGCGGCGATCGAGGGCACCCGCAGCACCAGGTTGGAGTAGGTGTGGTTGGTGATCATCACCGTGACCGCGCGGTCCGAGATCAGCTTGCGGATCGCCCTCACCTCGGGCTCCGAGCTCGGCGCGTCGCCGCGGTAGGTGTCCTGCCTCCAGTTCGTGGCGGCGCCGTTGCCGCCCCAGAACCCGGGATAGTTGCGGTTCAGGTCGGTGCCGCGCAGCCGGCCGGCGGGGTTGTCCTCGCAGGTGCCACCGCGCTCCTCCTCGGGCGTGAACTGCGAGATCCTGCAGTTCTTCCGCTTCATCTCGTAGTTGAACGCGGAGTAGTCCTCGCCCAGGACCGGGGCCTGACGGGAGATCTGGAAGCCGTCGACGTTGACGATCGGCACGATGATGATCCGCTCGTTGGAGAGGATCTCCCGGTTGCGCGCCTTGCCCAGTCGGTAGCCCTGGAGCAGGTCGTAGGCGAACTCCATCGAGTGCTCCGCGCTCGGCCACTCCCGCGCGTGGTGGGCGCCGAGCATCACGAAGGTGGGCTTGCCGTCCTGCACGGTGTCGGCGTTGCGGGTGATCTCGATGCCGCGGATCCGCTTGCCCAGCACCGTCCGCTTCGAGAGGGTGATCGGCTTGGTGAGCGTGGGGTACTTGTTGGCCAGCTCGGTGAGCTCGGACTGGTAGTCCGAGAGCCGTCGATACGTCGTCCGCCCGCTCGGCAGCGGCGACTCCGCCACCCGGGCGGCGTAGCGCTGGTTCTTGCGGGCGTTCGCCCGCGTCTGCGCCTCGAGGTCGGCCACCCGGACGTCCCAGGTGAAGCCTGCCCGGCGCAGGGTCGCGGCGTCGCGGTCGCCGTACAGGACGACCTCGATGCCCTTGGTGGTCGCGTGCTCGGTGGCGTCCAGGCCGAGCGCGATCACCCGGTTGCGCTGCGCCCGCGTCGGCGCCTTGACGAAGACCACCTGGGTCTTCTCCCGATACTGCTGGACCCGGTCGCCTCCTCCGTCGTCCGGCGCGGCGACGACGGCGGTCGCCGCGAGACTGGTGCCGAGCACGGCCGCGAGTCCTGCTCCAAGCAGTCTCCGAGTGCTGAATGGACGGGTCATTGGTTGCCTCCCCAGGCTGGTCCGATGGCCCGACTCAACCTAGGGGGCCGAATGTGACCTGGGCAACACTCGCAGGTCAGGTCCGCAGGATCTTCTCCATCGGCCGGCCCTTCGCCAGCTCGTCCACGAGCTTGTCCAGGTAGCGGATCTGCCGCATCAGCGGGTCCTCGACCTCCTGCACCTTGACCCCGCACACCGAGCCGGTGATCAGCTCCGCGTTCGGGTTCAGCGACGCGGCGGCGAAGAAGTCCTCGAACGTCGTCTCGTCGGCCAGGTGCCGCTGCAGCTCGGCGTCGTCGAAGCCGGTGAGCCAGGTGATCACCTCGTCCACCTCGGCCCGGCTGCGTCCCTTCTTCTCCGCCTTGGTGACGTAGTGCGGGTAGACCGACGCGACGCTGGTGGTGAAGATCCGGCTCATGCGACCCGAGTCTAGGCAGCCGCTCAGCCGACGAGCACCAGGCCGCCGAGGGCGACCAGCCAGGAGCCGAAGGACCCGACGAGGAAGTACTCCGTCATCCTGTGCACCTCGGCCTGCTCCTTGGGCGAGGACAGCTCGGGGAAGCGCAGCAGCCCCTTGGCCGCGATCACGATGCTGGCCGCGGTGAGCTGCCCGGCGAGGCCGAGCCCGACGATGAGCAGCCGCTCCATCGGGCCGAGCAGCCGGCCGCCCTTGAGCGGGGTCGGCGGCAGCGAGCCGTCCTTGGTCGGGTTGATCGTGCCGGTGACGGCGAGCACCAGTCGGACGATCACGTTGCCGGTGGAGAGCTGGATGAGCAGCACGCCGAGCAGCAGCAGCGCCCGGTCGGGGTCGAGCGTGACCAGCACGTCGTACGGCGCCTCACGCAGCCACCACGCGACCAGCCCGCCCACCGGGCCGGCGTACGGCGAGAGCAGCAGCGCCACCGTGAGCGCGACGCTGCCGTAGGTCAGGGGCAGCGCGGCCGCCGCGCCTCCGTGCCGGAAGCCGCGGGTGACGGCGTAGCCCCACTCCAGCACCACCAGGGCGATCACGAAGGTCGCGAGCAGGTCCGCCCAGCCGGTCAGCCCGGCGACCGGGACGCCGACCGCCAGCACGGAGACCGCGCCGACGACCTGCGGCAGGTGCCGGGAGCGCCGGACGGAGTGGACCAGGTCGGTCACCGCCATGCCGATCAGCAGCAGCGCCAGCCAGCTCACCGCGCTCCTCCTCTCCGCCTCATCGGCCCACCCGGGCCAGCTGCTCGTGCCCGGCGACCAGCACCCCGAGCCCGTCGCTGCGGACCCGCTGGGAGACCGCGGAGGCCGAGACGCCCTCGGCCGCCGCGATCTCCTGCTGGGTGCTCCCCGCCAGCAGACCACGCAGCACCGACAGGGAGCGCTCGGACAGGCCGGTGACCAGCTGATCGCGCCACATCAGCCCGGGGTTGACCAGGTCGGGGTCGGGGCCCTCGATCCCGTCGGTGAGGACGTACGCCGTCCGCACGGATCGCAGGGTCGGGCGGGCCTCCTGCTCCTCGACCCGTTCGATGGCGGCGCGGGCCGCCCACCAGCCCGGGCCGTCCTCCACCCGGGGCTCCTCGGCCAGCACGCCGATCGCCCCCCAGCCGACGCCGTGCCGGACGTCGACCTGCGGCAGCAGCGCCAGACGCAGCACCAGCGTGGCGGCCAGCGCCTCGCCCAGGGTCGCGAAGACGCCCTGGTACTCATCGGCGACGGTGATCCGCAGCGGGGTCACCGGCTCCAGGGCCGTGTTGGCGTCGGTGAGCACCCGCTCCAGGTGACGGTGCAGGTCCGCGCGGTCGCCGCTCGTCCGCGAGCCCATCAGGTCCCCGATCAGCGTCGCTGAAGCAAATTGCTTCATATTCATCACCTGAAGAGGATACCTTCAATTCCCTCGAATCGACATCCGATCGGCTCCCTCACTCCCAGAACACCCGCTCGACCACGGCATGGGCCCGTCGGGTGATCCGCAGGAAGTCGTTGACCATCCGCTCGGAGTCGCCGGGTGGATAGCCCAGCACCATCGACACCGCGGCCTTCTCGCGGGAGTCGCGAGGCAGATGGTCCCCGGGCTTCCCGCGGACCAGGGTGATCGCGTTGCGCACCTCGCTGACCGTCCGCCAAGCCCGCTCGAGCACCTCGGCGTCGTCGCCGTCCAGCAGTCCCGCGTCGCGCGCCGCACGCAGCGCCTCCAGCGTGTGCGGCGTCCGCAGCCCGGCGTGCTCGCCGGCATAGCGCATCTGCAGCAGCTGCACGGTCCACTCGACGTCGGCCAGGCCGCCCCGCCCCAGCTTGAGGTGGGTCTTGGGGTCGGCGCCGCGCGGCAGCCGCTCGTTGTCCACCCGCGCCTTGATCCGGCGTACCTCGGAGACATCGTGGTCCGACAGTCCCTCGACCGGGAACCGCAGCGGGTCGATCAGCTCGGTGAAGCGCCGTTGCAGGTCCGCGTCGCCGACGACCGCCTCGGCTCGCAGCAGCGCTTGGAACTCCCACACCGCCGACCACTTGGCGTAGTAGGCGGCGTAGGACTCCAGGGTCCGCACCAGCGGCCCCTGCTTGCCCTCCGGGCGCAGGTCGGCGTCGACCTCCAGCGGCGGGTCCGTGGCGGGCATGGCGAGCAGCCGGCGCAGCTCCAGGACCACTGCCTTGGCGAAGCCCGCCGCCAGCTGCGGGTCGACGCCCTCGACCGGCTCGTGCACGAACATCACGTCGGCGTCGGAGGCGTAGGACAGCTCGAACCCGCCGTACCTGCCCATCGCGATGATCGCCATGCGCGTGGGCGGCTGGTCCAGGCCCTTCTGCGCGCACACCGCCCGCTGCGCCACGCTCAGCGTCGCCTCCAGGACGGCGTCGGTGAGCCGGGAGAGCCCGGCGCCCACGTCGGCGACGTCGGTCTCGCCGAGCAGGTCGCCGACCGCGATCCGCAGCAGCTCCCGTCGGCGGACCCCGCGGATCGCCCGGACGGAGTCCTCGACCCCCTCCTGCCGGGCCGCGATGGCCTGCATCTCCCGGGCCAGGGCCTCCGAGGACAGCGGGGTCAGGTCGGCGCCGAGCAGCCGCACCCCCTCCGGCTCCCGCTGCAGCAGGTCGGTCGCATAGCGGGAGGAGGCCAGCACCTTGGCCAGCCGCTCGGCGACCTGGCCCTCGTCGCGCAGCATCTTCAGGTACCACGGCGTCCGGCCGAGGCTCTCGCTGATCCGGCGGAAGCCGAAGAGCCCGGCGTCGGGGTCGGGGGCGTCGGCGAACCAGCCGAGCATCGCGGGCAGGAGGGTGCGCTGGATGGTGGCGGTGCGCGACACCCCGGCGGTGAGGGCCTCCAGGTGCCGCATCGCGCCCTGCGGGTCGTCGTACCCCAGCGCCTTGAGCCGGGCCACCGCCGCGTCGGGCGAGAGCCGAGCCTCCTCGCCGGGGATCTTCGCGACCGCGCCGAGCAGCGGGCGGTAGAACAGCTTCTCGTGCAGCCTCCGCACCTCGCGGCGATGGTGCCGCCACGCCTCGTCGAGCTGCTTGACCGGCTCGGAGCCGAAGCCCATCGCCCGGCCCAGGCGCCGCAGCGAGGCCTCGTCGTCGGGCACGACATGGGTACGGCGCAGCCGGTGCAGCTGGATCATGTGCTCCAGCCGCCGCAGGAACGCATACGCCTCGTGCATCCGCTCGCCGTCCTCGCGGCCGATGTAGCCGCCGCGGGTCAGCTCGGCCAGGGCGCTCAACGTCGTCGGCGGCCGGATCCGCTCGTCCGCACGGCCGTGCACGAGCTGCAGCAGCTGCACGGCGAACTCGACGTCGCGCAGGCCGCCGGAGCCGAGCTTGAGCTGCCGCTCGGCCTGGTCGGCGGGGATGTGGTCGAGCACCCGGCGCCGCATGGCCTGGACGTCCTCGACGAACCCGTCGCGCTCGGCGGCGTGCCACACCAGCGGTCGCACCATGTCCACGAACGCCTGGCCCAGCTCGAGGTCGCCCGCGACCGGCCGCGCCTTGAGCAGCGCCTGGAACTCCCAGGTCTTGGCCCACCGCTCGTAGTAGCCCTGGTGACTGGCGAGGGTGCGCACGAGCGGGCCCTGCTTGCCCTCGGGGCGCAGGTTCGCGTCGACCGGCCAGATGGTGCCCTCGGCGGTGTAGTCGGAGCAGACCTGCATCAGGTTGGACGCCAGCTGGGTGGCCGCCCGGGTGGCCACCGACTCATCGGCGCCCTCGACCGGCTCGTGCACGAAGATCACGTCCACGTCGGAGACGTAGTTGAGCTCGTGGCCGCCGCACTTGCCCATCGCCACCACCGCCAGCCGCACGCTGTCGGCCGTCTCTCCGACGCGCGCGCGGGCGATCGCGAGGGCGGCGTCCAGGGTGCCGGCGGCCAGCTCGGAGAGCTCGGCGGCCGCGTCGGGAAGCGCCAGGTCGTGCGTCAGGTCGCGGCTGGCGAGGCGCATCAGCAGGCGGCGGTACTCCACCCGCAGCGCGTCCACGGCCTCCCGGTCCGGCAGGGTCGAGGTCGGCCTGGCGTCGTCAGGGTCGGCGCCCACCGCGGTCAGCAGGGCGGCGCGGACGGCGTACGCCGCGGGGCGGGTGCTGCCCATCGTCGGGTCGCGCAGCTCGCGCCACTGCTCGGGGTGCTTGGCGAGGTGGTCGCTGAGCGCCTGGCTGGCGCCGAGCACCTGCACCAGGCGCATCCCGGTGCCCTCGTCCTCGGCGACCGCGGCGAGCAGCTTCTCCCGCTCCCCGTCCCGGCTCTCGACGGCCTCACCCAGCCGGAGCAGCCCGGCGAGCGCCTCGTCCGGGTCCGCGGCGCGGCCCAGCAGCGGCGCGATCGCCTCGGCGTGCTCCCCGAGCTCGGCCAGCCCGCTGGTCGCCGCCTGCGCGTCCTGGAACCCCAGGCCGAGCAGCTGGCCGCGACTGCGGACGGGTCGGCTCACCGGGGCGGCTCCAGCTGAGCGACGAACGCCGCGGCGAGCGGCCGCCATGAGGCCTCCAGCTCGGGTGTGGCCGCCTCGATCTCGGCGAGGATCGCGTCGGAGTCCAGGCCCCGGTCGAGGTGGTCCTCCCGCTGTCCGTCGGCCCAGCCGCGCACCACGGGCAGGTCGGCCTCGGGGTGCCACTGGACGCCCCACACGCTCGGCGCGAACCGGGCGGCCTGCAGCTCGCCGTCCGGCAGCGTGGCCAGGGGTACGGCACCCGGGCCGAGCTCGGTGACGATGTCACCGTTCCACTGGACGGCCCGGCGCGACCCGTCGAGCGCGCCCATCAGCGGGTCGTCGTCCGCCTCGGGGAGCCAGCCGACGTCGTGCAGCCCGACGCGCTGACCGGCCGGGTTGACGATCACCGTGCCGCCGGTCGCGACCGCGGCGAGCTGGTGGCCCAGGCAGATGCCGAGCAGCGACACGCGGGTCTCGGCCGCCTCCGCGATCCGTGCCTTCACCGCCGGCAGCCACGGCGCCTGCTCGTCGTCGTACGCGCCCATGTGGCCGCCCAGCACCACCCAGCCCTCGGCGACCGGCAGCGGGGGCACCTCCTCACCGGCCCACGGACGACACACGATGACCTCGGCTCCGGTCTCCCGCAACCAGCCGTCGAACAGCGCCGCGGGCGCGCCCGCTTCGTGCTCGACGATCAGGATCCGGGACATGGTCGACATCGGCTCAGAGGACGGGGAGCATCCGGTCGCGCTCGAAGGGCGTGACCTGGGTGCGGTACTCCTCCCACTCGGCGCGCTTGTTGCGCAGGAAGAAGTCGTAGACGTGCTCCCCCAGCGTCTCGGCGAGCAGCTCGGAGTCCTCCGCGACGGAGATCGCGTCGACCAGGCTCGGCGGCAGCGGCTTGATCCCCAGCGCCTTGCGCTCGCTGGGCGTCAGCGACCACACGTCGTCCTCGGCCTCGCGCGGCAGGGGGTACTCCTCCTCGATGCCCTTCAGCCCCGCGGCCAGGATCACCGCGAACGCGAGGTAGGGGTTGCAGGCGGAGTCGATGGTGCGCAGCTCGACCCGGGTCGAGGGGCCCTTGTTGGGCTTGTACATCGGCACCCGGATCATCGCCGACCGGTTGTTGTGACCCCAGCAGATGTACGGCGGGGCCTCGCCGCCGCCGATCAGCCGCTTGTAGGAGTTCACCCACTGGTTGGTCACGCAGGTGATCTCCGCGGCGTGGTTGAGCACGCCGGCGATGAAGTGCCGGCCGGTCTTGGACAGCTGGTACTCCGCGCCGGCCTCGAAGAACGCGTTGCGGTCGCCCTCGAAGAGGCTGACGTGCGTGTGCATCCCCGAGCCCGGGTGGGTCGTGTAGGGCTTGGGCATGAAGCTGGCCCACGTGCCCGAGGTCAGCGCCACCTCCCGCACGACCGTGCGGAAGGTCATGATGTTGTCCGCCGTGCTGAGCGCGTCGGCGTACCGCAGGTCGATCTCCTGCTGCCCCGGGCCGCCCTCGTGGTGGCTGAACTCCACCGAGATGCCCATCTGCTCGAGCATGGTGATCGTCTCGCGGCGGAAGTCGGAGGTGCGCGACTGCGCGGTGTGGTCGAAGTAGCCGCTGCGGTCGGCCGGCTCGGGCTCCTCGCCCTTCTCCGGCATGTCCTTGAAGAGGTAGAACTCGATCTCGGGGTGGGTGTAGAAGGTGAACCCGGCGTCCGCGGCCTTGGTCAGCGCCCGCTTGAGGACATAGCGGGGGTCGGCGTAGGACGGGCTCCCGTCGGGCATCCGGATGTCGCAGAACATCCGGGCTGTCGACGGGCCCTCGTTGCGCCAGGGCAGCACCTGGAAGGTGCTCGGGTCCGGGTGCGCGAGCATGTCGGACTCATAGACCCGGGCGAACCCCTCGATCGCCGAGCCGTCGAACCCGATGCCCTCGTCGAAGGCGTTCTCCAACTCCGCGGGGTCCACCGAGACCGACTTCAGCGCACCGAGCACGTCGGTGAACCAGAGCCGGACGAACCGGACGTCGCGCTCCTCCAGTGCCCGGAGGACGAAGTCTTCCTGCTTGCCCATGGCGCACACTCTAGGGCCGGCGTCCGCTATCCGTAGGGGTGGTGCGCCGCGGGCGAGACACCACGATCATGCCCGGGTGAGAACCGCACACGGACCGACCGCCGCCGGGGGACGGGTGCGGCGCCGGATCCTCGCCGGCGCCGTCGGTACGGCGCTTCTCCTGATCGGCTCGCTGCTGGCGGCCTGCGCCCCGCAGCGCGACCCGGACCCGCGCAGCATCCTGGTCTGGAGCCTGGACGCCCAGACCGACCGGATCCAGGCGCTGAACAAGCTGATCGCCCGCTTCAACAAGACCACCGACGTCGACGTGCAGCTTGTCCCGGTCGACGAGGCCCAGCTGCCGCAGCTGATCGCGGGCGCCGCCCAGTCCGGCAACCTGCCCGACGTGATCGGCGGCCTGTCGCTGGCCAACGTGCGGGCACTGGACAGCTACGACGTCCTCGATCGGGGGGCGGCCACGGCGGTGATGGAGGACCTGGGCGAGGACACCTTCGCCGAGCGGGCGGTGCGCCTGACCTCCGACGGGGAGGAGAACCTCGCCGTCCCCTCCGACGCCTGGGCCCAGCTGATCGTCTACCGCAAGGACCTCTTCGAGCAGGCGGGCCTGCAGCCGCCGGACAGCTACGACAACCTGCTCACCGCCGCGCGCGAGCTCACCCGGGACGGCCGCTTCGGGATCACCATCGCCAGCGACCCCGCCGACGTGTTCACCGCCCAGACCTTCGAGATGCTGGCCCTGGCCAACGGCTGCCAGATGGTCCGGTCCTCGGGAGAGATCACCATCGGCGAGCCGGAGTGCGTGCGGGCCTTCGACCTCTACGGCAAGCTCGCCCGGGACTACTCCCCGGCCGGCACCGAGACCGTGGACACCACGCGGGCGTCCTACTTCTCCGGCCAGGCCGCGATGGTCATCTGGTCCTCCTTCATCCTCGACGAGATGGCCGGGCTGCGCTCGGACGCCCTGCCCACCTGCACCGAGTGCGAGAAGGACCCGAGCTGGCTGGCCAAGAACTCCGGCGTGGTCAGCGCCCTCACCGGGCCCGACAACGACCAGCCCGCCGGGTTCGGCGAGATCGCGTCCTGGGGGCTGACCGACAACGGCAAGCAGGAGGCCGCGCAGGAGTTCGTCTCCTGGATGCTCAGCGACGGCTACGAGGGCTGGCTGGAGATCACCCCGGAGGGCAAGTACCCCGCCCGCCTGGGCCCCGAGCCGGGCAACGACCAGTACGCCCAGGCGTGGCCGCGGATGGAGGCGGGCGTGGACAAGCGCGAGCCGCTCAGCGACTTCTACACCGGACAGACCCTGGACTCGATCACCTCGGTCACCAGCAACATCGACCGCTGGGCGATCCCCCAGGGTCAGGGCCGGCTGCTGGGGCCGGTGGTCGCCGAGCTGCCGTTCTCCCGCGCCGCGTCCTCGGTCGCCAACGGGTCCCTGACCCCCCGCGAGGCCGCCGACGAGGTCGAGGCCCAGCTCACCGAGATCCAGGAGTCGCAGTGAGGAGCGCCAAGCAGCGGCGGGTGGACCGCGAGGGCTGGTCGATGGTGGCCCCCACGGTCCTCGTGGTGGTCGTGGTCGTGGTGATCCCGGTCCTGTGGAACGTGCTGATCGCCTTCCAGGACCTGGGCTACCTGGAGATCCGGGAGACCAGCGTCTTCCGGAACCTGACGCTGGACAACTTCCGCGAGGTCTTCGGCGCCGAGGGGTTCTGGCGGACCCTGCTGACCACGGTCATCTACTCCGTCTCCGCGACGGTGGGCTCGATCGTCCTGGGGCTGGTCGCGGCGCTCGCGCTGCGCCGTACCTTCCCCGGCCGGGGCGTCGTGCGGGCCGCGATGCTGCTGCCCTACGTCGCCCCCGTGGTCGCGGTCGCGTTCGTGTGGCAGATGATGCTCAACCCGCAGTACGGCATCGCCAACAGCCTCGGCACCCGGTTCCTCGGGTGGGACGCGCCGATCGACTTCCTCGGCCGCTCGCCGCACGCGCTGATCACCGTGATCGCCTTCGAGATCTGGCGCTACTTCCCGTTCGCGTTCATGTTCATCGTGGCCCGGCTGCAGGCGGTGCCCAAGGACATCGAGGAGGCGGCGATCGTGGACGGCGCGACGCCGCTGCAGTCCTTCCGCCGGGTGCTGCTGCCGCAGCTGCTGTCGGTGATGGGCCTGCTGGCGGTGCTCCGGGTGATCATGACCTTCAACAAGTTCGACGACGTCTACCTGCTCACCGGCGGCGCGGCCGGGACCGAGGTCGCCGCCGTGCGGGTCTACGACTACCTCACCGGCCGCTTCGACGCCGGCGGGGCGGCCGCCCAGTCGCTGGTGCTGTCCGCGGTGATGGTCGGCTTCCTGTTCCTCTACATGTGGTTCCTCAAGCGACAGGGGGCGAACCAGTGAACCGGCTGACCGTGGAGACCCGCACGCTGGGCGTGCTGCGCTGGGTGACGATCGCCTTTCTGCTGCTGATCACCGTCTTCCCCTTCTACTACATGGTGATGCTCAGCTTCGTCTCGATCGAGGACCTGCAGCAGAACCCGGGGCGGCTCTTCATCCCGCTCAAGGACCTCACCGTCGAGACCTACCGGCTGGTGCTCGCCGACCCGGAGAAGGTCGAGGGCGGGCAGAACTTCACCCTGTTCCTGCGCAACTCCACGATCGTGGCCGGCGTCGCGACCGCGATCACGATGGTCGTCTCGATCCTGGGTGCCTACGCCGTCGCCCGGCTCAGCTTCCGCGGCCGGCGCGAGGTGAGCCTGCTCTTCCTCGGCGTCTACCTCTTCCCCGCGATCGTGCTGGCCATCCCGCTGGTCGTGCTCTTCTCCAAGATCGGGCTGGCCGGGTCGCTGATCGGGCTGGTGATCGTCTACATCGTCCAGACCGTGCCGATCTCCATCCACATGCTGCGCAACTACTTCGAGACGATCCCGCTCAGCGTCGAGGACGCCGCGGAGGTCGACGGCGCGAAGCGGCTCACCACGCTGCGCAAGATCACCATGCCGCTGGCGATGCCCTCGATCATGTCCACCGCGCTGTTCGTCTTCATGATCGCCTGGAACGAGTTCCTCTTCGCGCTGCTCTTCCTCGCCGCCCAGCCCGAGCGGTGGACGGTCTCCCTGGGCCTCTCCCAGCTGGCCAACGGGATCGAGGTGCCCAAGACCGTGCTGATGGCCGGCTCGGTGATCCTCACCGTCCCGATCGTGGTGCTCTACGCGATCGCCGAGCGCTGGCTGACCGAGGGCCTCACCGGCGGGGCCGAGAAGGGCTGAGTCGGCGCTACTTCACCCCGAGTCGGCGCTAGTTGACGCCGAGTCGGCGCTTGTCGCTGTGATTCACTGCCACCTACCCCACTCGGAGGAGGCGAGCACGTGTCCGCAGACGACTCGAACCCGCAGGCGCAGCCGGCCCCGGTCGACACCTTCCTGCTGCACCAGCTGAGCACCGAGACCAAGGAGAAGGCCGCCCGCGCGGCCGCTCCGACGTCGGATGCCCAGGGCGCCTCCCCCGAGGTGCTCGAGGCCCTGTCCGCGAAGGTCGACGAGCTCGGCCCCGAGCTGCTGGCGGCCTCGCACGACCTGGCGGCCCACCCCGAGGTCGCCTTCGAGGAGCACCGATCCGCAGCGGCGCTGGCCGACCTGGTCGAGTCCCACGGCATCGCCGTCACCCGCGCGGCGTACGGCCTGGACACCGCGCTCCGCGCCGAGGTCGGCGACCCGAGCGGCCCGACGATCGCGGTGCTCTCGGAGTACGACGCCCTGCCCGGCGTCGGGCACGCCTGCGGCCACAACATCATCGCCACCGCCGGGGTGGGCGCCTTCCTCGCGCTGGCCTCGCTCGGCGACCGGCTGCCCGGGCGCGTGGTCTGGATGGGCACGCCCGCGGAGGAGGGCGGCTCCGGCAAGGAGCTGATGGCGCGCGAGGGCGCCTTCGACGACGTGGACGCGGCGCTCATGGTGCACCCGTTCACCTACGACGTCGCCGAGCCGGTCTTCCTCGGGCGCCGCCAGCTGCGCGCCACCTTCACCGGGATCGCCTCGCACGCCTCGGCACAGCCGTTCATGGGCCGCAACGCCCTGGACGCGGTCAACCTGACCTACACCGGCGTTGCGCTGCACCGCCAGCAGATGCCGCCGACCGACCGGATCCACGGGATCATCACCGACGGCGGCGAGCGCCCCAACGTGATCCCCGAGCGCGCGGAGATCCTGTTCTACCTGCGCAGCGAGTACCCCGAGCAGCTGGCCGTCCTCAGCGGCCGGCTCGACGACATCGTCCGCGGTGCCGCGCTGATGACCGGCTGTGGCGTCGAGCTCGCCTGGGACGAGGCCCCGGCCTACCTGCCGATCCGCACCAACGGCCCGCTCGCCGCGAGCTGGGCCAGGAGGTACGCCGACCGCGGTCGCCGCGTCCTTCCCGAGGGGGTGGTGCCCAGCACCCTCACCGGCTCGACCGACTTCGGGAACGTCTCGTTCCGGATCCCCGGCGTGCACGCGATGGTCAAGATCACCGACCAGGACATCGGGCTGCACACCCGCGAGTTCGCCGAGGCGGCCGTCGCCCCGGACGGCGACCGGGTGGTCACCGACGCCGCCTGGGGCCTGGCCGCGGTGGCCGCGGACTGGCTCAGCGACCCGGACCTGCGAGCAGCAGCGGCCGCGGACTTCGAGGAGGCCGGCGGCGCGATCGACGTGCCGGGCTACTTCGAGCGGGCGGGTGAGGACCATGGCTGAGACGGCCGCGCGCACCCGCACCGACCGGTTCCTCGACGTCATCGAGCGGGTGGGCAACAAGCTGCCCGACCCGTTCATGCTCTTCCTCGGGCTGTTCCTCTTCGTCGGCGTGCTGTCGACGGTCCTGCAGCTGCTGGGGGTGAGCGTCACCATCCCCGGCAGCGATGAGGCGACCGCCGTACGCGGTCTCTTCACCGGCGAGGGCATGACCTGGCTGACGGTCAACCTGGGCGCCAACTTCATCGGCTTCCCGCCCCTGCTGACGGTGGTGACGATCCTGCTGGCGGTCACCGTCGCCGAGCGCACGGGGCTGCTGTCGGCGGTCATCCGGGTGTCGCTGGGATCGGCGCCGAAGTGGCTGCTGCCCTACGCCGTCGGGTTCGTCGGCGTGACGGCCTCGGTGATGTCCGACGCCGCGTTCATCGTGGTGCCCCCGCTGGCGGCGATGGTCTTCAAGGCGGCCGGGCGGCACCCGATCGCCGGCCTGGTCGGCGGCTTCGCGGCCGTGGGTGCGGGCTACTCCACCTCGCCGGTGGTCACCAGCCTGGACGCGCTGTTCTCCGGGATCACCACCGCGGTCACCGAGACGCTGCCGAACGCGGGCGCGCCCGTGACGCCGGTGTCGAACTTCTGGTTCAACCTCGTCTCCTCCGTCGTGCTCGCGATCGTCGCCGGCTTCATCATCAGCCGCATGGTGGAGCCCCGCCTGGTGCGCGAGGGCGCGCCGACCGAGATGGTCGAGACCGAGGACGACTCACTGGACCGGCACTCCGCCGCGAGCGACGACATCGCGCCGGCGCTGCGCGACCTGCCCACCGACCTCTCCCCCGGCCTGGAGCCGCAGGAGCGTCGAGCCCTGCGCCTGGCCGGGGTGATGTTCCTGGTGCTCGCGGCGCTGATCCTGGTGGCGGTGCTGCCCGGCGGCTCGCCGTGGCGCGGCCCCAACGGCGGCTTCCTGCCGGAGTCCCCGCTGCTGGACTCGACGGTCTTCGTGGTCTTCGTGCTGTTCATGGGCCCCGGTCTCGTCTACGGCTTCACCGCCGGCACCCTGCGTACGGCGGCCGACGTACCCAAGGTCATGGGGCGCGGCATCAAGGACATGTCGGCGTTCCTGGTGCTGGCGTTCATGCTCGGCCAGTTCATCGCGCTGTTCAACTGGTCCAACCTCGGCTCGGCGCTGGCGGTCTCCGGCGCGCGCGGGCTGGAGGCGATCGGGCTCACCGGCTATCCGGCGATCATCGGGTTCATCCTGCTGTGCTCGGTGCTGAACCTGTTCATCGTCAGCGGCTCGTCGATGTGGACCCTGATGGGTGCGGTGTTCGTGCCGCTGTTCGCCCTGCTCGGCTACGAGCCCGGGTTCGTGCAGGCGGCCTTCCGGGTCGGGGACTCCGCGACCCAGGTGATCACGCCGATGAACCCCTACATCTGGATCTTCCTGGTGATGCTGCAGCGCTACGAGCCGAAGGCCGGGCTGGGCACGGTGATGGCGCGGATGCTGCCGTTCGTGCCGGCGTTCTGGATCTCCTGGGTGCTGGTGCTGACCGTCTTCTACTACACGGGCACCGACGTCGGCCCGGGCGTGGGCATCCGGATCCCCTGACCCGCTGCCGCCACGACCGCCGTCATGCAAGGCTGAGGCAACCCACGCGAGGAGGCGCGCATGAGCACATCGTCCTGGCCCGCCCTGAAGGTCGACGACTGGAAGGACACCCGCGACACCCTGCACATGTGGCTGCAGATCATCGGGAAGGTGCAGATGGTCTCCACGCCGCTGGTCAACCACTGGTGGAACGTCGCCTACGAGGTCTCCGCGCGCGGGCTGCGCACCCGGATCGCCCGGGGCCCGAACCACGACTTCGACACCGAGTTCGACCTCCTCGACCACCGGCTGGTCATCCGGGACGCCAGCGGCGGGCACCGGACCATCGCCCTGGAGCCGAAGACGGTCGCCCAGTTCTACTCCGAGGTGCAGGACGCGCTCGGCGGGCTCGGCGTCGGCTGCGACATCGACCCGCGACCCAACGAGGTCGACCCGGCGATCCCGTTCGCCGAGGACACCGAGCACAAGAGCTACGACGCCGACGCGGTGACCCTGTGGTGGCGCCAGCTCCTCGCCGCCGACCGCGTCTTCTCGCTGTGGCGGGCCGGGTTCGCCGGCAAGGACAGCCCGGTCCAGCTGTTCTGGGGGTCGATGGACCTCTCCTGCACCCGATACTCGGGCCGGACCGCGCCGCCGCACACCGGCGGCGGCCCGCCGAGCTGCCCCCCGTGGGTGATGGCCGAGGCGGAGTCGCGGGAGAACGCGGCCGCCGGCTTCTGGCCGGGCGGCTCCGCCGAGGGCTCGTTCTACGCCTACGCCTATCCCACGCCCGACGGCTACGACAAGGCCGCGGTGTCCCCCGGCTACTTCGACGACCAGCTGGGCGAGTGGATCCTCCCCTACGAGGAGGTACGGCGCAGCCCGGACCCCGATGCCGCGCTGCTGGCCTTCCTCACCAGCAGCTACGACGCCGAGGCCGACCTGGCGGCGTGGGACCGCGCCCTGCTCGACGTGAACCCCTACCGGCTGGACAACAAGCTCCTCGGCGGCTGACCCGCCCCGGCCGGCGAGTGCCGGGGAGCAGAATGCAGGATCTCGGCTCCGGAATCCTGCATTCCGCTCCCACGCCTCCGGCTCAGCGGACGGGCTGCTGCAGCTCGATCACCCACTCGTCGGTGGGGTCCATGCCCACCGGCGTACCGCGGTAGATCTCCCGGCAGGTCCCGTCGGCCTGCAGACCCTCCTCGGCCAGGTGGGCGCCGAGCGCCTGCCAGGCCTCGGCGATCCGCAGCAGCGGTCCGGTGTACGTCGTGACCACCGCATCCGGGCGCTCGTCGAGCCGGGCCTGCTCGATCCCGTCGCCCGCCAGCCCCGCGGGACCGCAGGCACCCAGCCGGGTGCCGGTGTCGCTGAGGTCGTACCACGCCATCCCGGGCTCGGCGCTGACACCGGATGCGCCCGCGGCACGGTCGATCCGTTGGAACAGCGGGCCGATGACCGGCCCGATCTCGGACTGCTCGGCGACCTCGGCGGTCAGCTGGCTGACCTCGAGCGCGGGCAGGGACTGGCGGGTGAAGGTGAGCTCCATGGGGTCTCCTCGGGTGAGTCGGAGACGTCGCTCCACCTCGGCGAGGCGGGCCCGGTCGGCCGCGATCTGGCCGGCGAGCTCCGCGCGGCGACTCTCCAGCAGACGTGCCAGGTCCTCCGGGGAGCCATCGAGCATGGCGCCGACCTGCTCCAGACCGAAGCCGAGCTCCCGCAGGGCCACCAGTCGGTGGGCGCGCAGGAGCAGGGACTCGTCGTACCTCCGGTAGCCGGTGGACGGGTCCACCGCGGTCGGCACGAGGAGTCCCAGGGCGTCGTAGTGGCGCAGCATCCGCACCGACACCCCGCCGAAGCGGGCGAAGTCTCCGATGGTCAACATGACGTCACCACTCCAGGGCCTGACACGGTGTGAGGGTCAAGCGGTCGCCGGGATCTCCTCCACCTCGGCCAGCCAGGCGGCCGGGGAGGCGTCGCTCGGCATCCGCCAGTCGCCCCGGGGGGACATCGTGCCCCCGGCCGAGACCTTCGGCCCGTTCGGCAGCGCCGAGCGCTTGAACTGGTTGCCGAAGAAGCGACGGACGAAGACCTCCATCCAGCGCTTGATGGTGGCCAGGTCGAACTCGCCCCGCTTGTCCTCGGGGAAGCCCGGCGGCCACTCCCCGGCCTCCTGGTCGCGCCAGGCGTGGTGGGCGAGGAAGGCGATCTTCGTGGGGCGGTAGCCGCGGCGTACGACGTGGTAGAGCGTGAAGTCCTGCAGCGCGTAGGGGCCCACCGACTCCTCGGTGGACTGCTGCCCGCCCGGGATGAGCTCGGGGGTGATCTCCTGCTCCAGGATCTCCCGCAGCACCGTGTTCACCGGCCCGTCCGGGTCCTTCTCGAGCTCGCCGTGGTCGGCGACCCAGCGGATCAGGTGCTGGATCAGCGTCTTCGGCACCCCGGCGTTGACGCCGTAGTGGGACATCTGGTCGCCCACGCCGTAGGTGCACCAGCCGAGCGCGAGCTCGCTCATGTCGCCGGTGCCGAGGACGATGCCGCCGCGGTGGTTGGCCAGCCGGAAGAGGTAGTCGGTGCGCAGGCCGGCCTGGACGTTCTCGAAGGTGACGTCGTAGACCTCCTCGCCGGACGCGTAGGGGTGGCCGAGGTCGGTGAGCATCTGCGTCGCCGCGTCGGTGATGTCGAGGGTCTCGAAGGTGACGCCCAGGCCCTCGCTGAGCCGGGTGGCATAGCTCTTGGTCGCCTCGCCGGTGGCGAAACCGGGCATGGTGAAGGCGTGGATGTCGCTGCGCGGCCGCCCGAGCCGGTCCATCGCCTTGGCGGCGACGATGAGCGCGTGCGTGGAGTCCAGGCCGCCGCTGACCCCGATCATGATCTTCGGCTGGCCGATCGACGCCAACCGCTTCTCCAGGCCGGAGACCTGGATGTTGTAGGCCTCATAGCAGTCCTGCGCCAGCCGCGCCGGGTCGTCGGGCACGAAGGGATAGCGGTCCACCTTGCGCCGCAGGCCGATGTCGCCGCTCGGAGGCTCGAGGGCGAACGGCACGGTGCGGAACTCGCGTCCCTCCAGCCCACGCCGGTTGTCGTCGAAGGTGCCCTGCCGCAGGCGCTCCTGCCGGATCCGGTCGAGGTCCACGTCGGCGACGGTGACCCGCGCGTCCTCGGGGAACCGGTCGCCCTCGGCCAGCAGGTCGCCGCACTCGTAGATCATCGTCTGCCCGTCCCACGACAGGTCCGTGGTCGACTCGCCCTGGCCCGCGGCGGCATAGACGTACGCCGCGCTGCAGCGGGCGCTCGCGCTGCGCACCAGCAGGCGCCGGTCCTCGGCCCGGGCGATCGTGATCGGCGAGCCGGAGAGGTTGGTGAGCACGGTGGCGCCGGCCAGCGCCGCCTCCGCGCTGGGCGGCACGGGCACCCACATGTCCTCACACACCTCGACGTGCAGCCGCAGGCCGGGCACGTCGGTGGCCTCGAAGATGAGGTCCGCGCCGAGCGGCACCTCCTCGCCGGCCAGGGTGATCGACGACCCGTCCCGGTCGTCGCCGGGAGCGAACCAGCGGCGCTCGTAGAACTCCCGGTAGGTCGGCAGGTAGGACTTCGGCGCCACGCCGAGCACGCGCCCCCGGTGGATGACCACGGCGCAGTTGAGCACCCGGCTCCCGTGCACCAGCGGCGCCCCCACGACGAGCACCGTCATCAGGTCGGCGCTGGCGGCGACGAGCTCGTCGATCGCCGTACGCACCGCGTCGAGCAGGGGGTCCTGCAGCAGCAGGTCGTCGATCGCGTAGCCGCTGAGCCCCAGCTCGGGGAAGACCGCGACCGCCACACCCTCGTCGTGACACGCGCGCGCCTGGGCGATCGTGGTCGCGGCGTTGGTCGCCGGGTCCGCCACGGCGACCGGCACGGTGCAGGCCGCCACGCGGGCGAACCCCTGGGCATAGGCGGAGTGAAAGTCCACGGGCGCCACTCTAGGCGTCACTTCAGTGCGACAATGCCGCCCATGTCACAGGAGACGTCGCAGACCTCACCGGAGGCGCCGCCGCGCTGGAGCATCATCGGCCCCGGCCTGGTGGTCGCGGCGACCGGTGTGGGCGCGGCGGACCTCGTCGCCACCCTGATCGCCGGATCGAAGTACGGCTACCTGCTGCTGTGGTGCGTGGTCGTCGGCTGCGTGATGAAGATCGTGCTGGTCGAGGGTGCGGGCCGCTACAGCCTGGCAACCGGCAAGACGATCTTCGAGGGCTGGGCCAGCTTGGGCATCTGGACGAGCATCTACTTCGGCCCCTACATCGTCATCTGGGGGTTCGTGTACGGCGCAGCCGCGATGGCCGGCACGGGGCTCGCCCTGCACGCGCTCTTCCCGTTCCTGGCGGTGAAGTGGTGGGGCATCATCTCCGGGGTCCTGGGCCTGGTGCTGGTCTTCAGCGGCCGCTACGGGCTGTTCGAGAAGGTCTGCGCCGCGCTGGTCGGGCTGATGTTCGTCACGATGATGCTCGCGGCCGCCCTCACCCTGCCCAACCTGGGCGAGTTGCTCACCGGCCTGGTGCCCCGGATCCCCGACGGCGGGCTGGTCAACGTGCTCGCCCTGGCGGGCGGCGTCGGCGGCACCATCACCCTGGCGGCCTACGGCTACTGGGTGCGGGAGAAGGGCTGGAGCACCCCCGCGCACATGCGGGTGATGCGACTGGACAACGTGGTCGCCTACGTCGTCACCGGCCTCTTCGTCACCGCCACCCTGATCGTCGGCGCGGAGCTGCTCTACTCCGCCGGGATCGCGGTCGAGACCGGCGACCAGGGGATGCTCGACCTCTCCGGGGTGCTCGCCGACCGCTACGGCCGCTGGGCCGGGAAGATCTTCCTGGTCGGCTTCTGGGCGGCCGCGATGTCCAGCCTGATCGGCGTGTGGAACGGCGTGTCGCTGATGTTCGCCGACTTCGCCGGGCACGTGCGCAAGCTGCCCGAGGACGACCCCGAGCGCGGCGCCGGCGGCCTGGCCTACAAGGCCTACATCTGCTGGCTGACCTTCCCGCCGATGATCATGCTGTTCCTCGGCCAGCCGGTCTGGCTGATCCTGGCCTACGGCGTGCTCGGCGCGTTCTTCATGCCGTTCCTGGCGATCACCCTGCTCTGGCTGCTCAACACCGACCGGGTGCCGCGGCAGTGGCGGAACAAGGCGCTGTCCAATATCGCGATGGTGCTGTGCGCCCTGGCCTTCGTGGCCCTCACGGTCAACGAGCTGCTCAAGATCATCCGGGGCGAGTGAGCCCCCGAACCGAGAGGACGAGATGACCGAGGAGACGGCGCCGTACGGCACCGGGCCGACCACCCCCACGACACCGGTGAAGCGGGTGCGCACCCACCACCTGGCCCAGATGAAGGAGCGTGGCGAGCGGATCACCATGCTCACCACCTACGACATGTACACCGCGGCCACCTTCGACGAGGCCGGGATCGACATCCTCTTCGTGGGCGACTCCGCGGCCAACAACGTGCTCGGCTACGAGACCACCATCCCGGTGACGGTGGACGAGCTGATGCCGCTGGTCCGCGCGGTCGCCGGCTCGGTGAAGCGCGCGCTGGTGCTGGCCGACCTGCCCTTCGGCTCCTACCAGGCCTCCCCCGAGCAGGCGTTCCACACCGCGGTGCGGTTCATGAAGGAGGGCGGCGCGCACGCGGTCAAGGTCGAGGGCGGCGCCGAGATCGCCGCGCAGGTGGAGAAGCTCACCACCAACGGCGTGCCCGTGATGGCGCACATCGGCTTCACCCCGCAGTCCGAGCACGCGCTCGGCGGATACCGGGTGCAGGGCCGCGGCGACGCCGCCGAGCGGCTCAGGGAGGACGCCCGTGCCATGCAGGCAGCGGGCGCCTTCGCGGTCGTGATGGAGATGGTCCCCGGCGACATCGCCGCCGAGATCACCGGGGAGCTGGCGATCCCCACCATCGGCATCGGCGCGGGGCGGGACTGCGACGGGCAGGTGCTCGTCTGGACCGACGCCTTCGGCCTGCGGACCGGGCGGATGCCGCGCTTCGTCAAGCAGTACGCCGACCTGCACGGCACGCTGCTCGCGGGCGCGCGGCAGTTCGCCGACGAGGTCCGCGACGGGACCTTCCCGGGGCCCGAGCACACGTTCTGACCCTGCCCCGGGTCAACCGAGCACGATCCTCAGTTGTCGGGCGTGCCGTCCGTCATGCCGTCCCCGGACCCGGGACCGTCCTCGTTCCACTTCGGGTCGTTGTCCCACTCCTCGTTGCGCTCCTCGACCTTGTCCAGGGCGCGTGCGGCCTCGTCCGCGGTCGCGTAGGGCCCGAGACGATCCGCGTTGCGGCAGCCGTCCCGGCCCTCGACCTGGTGGTGCTTCAGGCAGAACCAGTACTCCGGTGCTTCGCTCATACCTCCGGAAACTACACTCGCCAGCGTGACGACGACACTCCCGACCGTGCTTCCCGGCACCGTGTCCCCGCGCCGCGCCGTACCCAAGGCGATCCCGCGGCCGGAGTACGTCGACCGCCCCGCGCCCGCGCCGTTCCGCGGCAGCGAGATCAAGGACGCCGAGACGATCGAGCGGATGCGGGCCGCCGGCCGGCTGGCCGCCCAGGCCCGCGACCTGGTCGGCTCGCACGTCGCGCCGGGCGTGACCACCGACGAGCTGGACCGGATCGGCCACGAGTTCCTCGTCGACCACGGCGCCTACCCCTCGACCCTGGGCTACCGCGGCTTCCCCAAGAGCCTGTGCTCCAGCGTCAACGAGGTGATCTGCCACGGCATCCCGGACTCGCGGGTGATCGAGGACGGCGACATCGTCAACATCGACATCACCGCCTTCCTCGACGGGGTGCACGGCGACACCAACGCCACCTTCCTCGCCGGCGACGTGGACGAGGAGTCGCGGCTGCTCGTCGAGCGAACCCGCGAGGCCCTCGAGCGCGGCATCAAGGCGGTCAAGCCGGGCCGGCTGACCAGCGTGATCGGCCGGGTCATCGAGTCCTACGCCAAGCGGTTCGGGTACGGCGTGGTCCAGGACTTCACCGGGCACGGCATCGGCACCTCCTTCCACTCCGGCCTGGTGATCCCGCACTACGACCAGTCGCACTACGCCGACGTGATCGTCCCGGGGATGACCTTCACCATCGAGCCGATGCTCAACCTCGGCACCGAGGCGTGGTCGATGTGGGAGGACGGCTGGACGGTGGTGACCCGCGACCTGCGGCGCAGCGCGCAGTTCGAGCACACCCTGCTGGTGACCGAGACCGGCGCGGAGATCCTCACCCTCCCGTGAGCCGCGTTCGCCCGCGCCGGGCGGCGCCGCCTAGGGTCGCCCCATGAGACAGAGCCAGGGGCAGTTCCAGGGCTTCCGTCAGTACGCCGCCACCCAGGACCGGATCCGCGGCGGGAGCCCCGACCGGCCCTTCGACGAGATGTTCGACGCCGAGCAGGAGCTGCGGCCGCCGTACGCCCGCCTGCGCCACTCGCTGCAGGAGCTCACCGACGCCGAGCTGCACGGCCGGGTCGAGGCGCTGCAGGCGTCGTACCTCGACCAGGGCGTCACCTTCGACATCGGCGGCGAGGAGCGGGCCTTCCCGCTCGACATCCTGCCGCGGGTGATCGAGATGGACACCTGGGCCGGCATCGAGGCGGGCGTGCAGCAGCGGGTGCGCACCCTGGAGGCGTTCCTCGCCGATGTGTACGACGAGGGGCAGGTCTTCGAGGACGGCGTCATCCCGCGGCGGGTGGTCACCACGTCCTCGCACTACCACCGCGAGGCCGCCGGCGTGCACCCCGCGAACGGCGTCCGGGTGCACGTCTCCGGGATCGACCTGGTGCGCGACAACGAGGGCGAGTTCCGGGTGCTCGAGGACAACGTCCGCGTCCCCTCGGGCGTGTCCTACGTGATGACCAACCGGCGCGCGATCGCCGCCGCGCTGCCCGAGACGTTCGCCGAGCACCGGATCCGCCCGGTGGCGGGCTATCCCCAGCGGCTGCTGGCCGCGCTCCGCGCCGCCGCTCCGGCCGGCGTCACCGACCCCAACGTCGTCGTGCTGACCCCCGGCGTCTACAACGGCGCCTACTTCGAGCACGCCCTGCTCGCCCGGACCATGGGCGTGGAGCTGGTCGAGGGCCGCGACCTGGTCTGCTACCGCGGCCGGGTGATGATGCGGACCACGGCCGGCCTCGCGCAGGTGCACGTGATCTACCGCCGGGTGGACGACGAGTTCCTCGACCCGGTCCAGTTCCGCTCCGACTCGGTGCTCGGCTGCCCCGGGCTGATCAACGCCGCCCGGGCCGGCAACGTGACGATCGCCAACGCGGTCGGCAACGGCGTCGCCGACGACAAGCTGGTCTACACCTACCTGCCGGACCTGATCCGCTACTACCTCGGCGAGGAGCCGGCGCTGCGCAACGTCGACACCTGGCGCTGCGGCGACCCCGCCCAGTTGGAGGAGGTGCTCGACCGGCTCGACGAGCTCGTGCTCAAGCCGGTGGACGGCTCCGGCGGGAAGGGCATCGTCATCGGCCCGCGCGCCTCCCGCGCGGAGCTGGACGAGCTGCGCGGCCGGCTGCTGGCCGACCCACGCGCCTGGATCGCCCAGCCGGTCGTCCAGCTCTCCACCGTCCCGACCTTCGTCGACGGCGAGATGGGGCCGCGGCACGTCGACCTGCGACCGTTCGCCGTCAACGACGGCAACCGGGTATGGGTGCTGCCGGGCGGGCTCACCCGGGTGGCGCTCAACGAGGGCGAGCTGATCGTGAACTCCTCGCGCGGCGGCGGGTCGAAGGACACCTGGGTGCTCGCCGGGCCGCGCCGTACCCCCGCGCCGGAGTCCCCCGAGGCGCCGGCCGCGCCGCCGCAAGCGGCGCCGCAGAGCTCCGGCCCGCCGCTGGAGGACGCGGTCGCCAGCGACCAGGCCGCCCAGCAGATGCAGGGCGACGGGGAAGGAGCGCAGTGATGCTGAGCCGGATCGCCGAGTCGATGTTCTGGATCGGGAGGTACGTCGAGCGCGCGGAGGACACCGCCCGGATCCTGGAGGTCCAGACCCAGCTGATCCTGGAGGACCCGAGCATCCAGGAGGACGCCACCTGCCGCTCCCTGCTCTCGATCATGGGCGTGGCACCGGCCGGCGAGGGGCCGGTCGACACAGCCCAGATCATGGAGCGGCTCGCCTACGACGCCCGCTCCCCCGCCTCGATCGCGGCCACGCTGGCCGCGGCCCGGGAGAGTGCCCGTCGGGCGCGGGAGACGCTCTCGGTGCCGATGTGGGAGGCGCTCAACACGACCTACCGGGCGATCCCGTCCGGTCGCTTCCGCGAGCTGCGGCCGCCGTACACCTTCCAATGGGTCCGGGACCGCGCCGCGTTGATCAACGGCGCCGCGGACGCCACGATGACCCGCGACGAGGGCTGGCAGTTCCTCATCCTGGGCCGCTCGATCGAGCGCGCGGACATGACCTCGCGACTGGTCGCGACCGCCGCGCTGTCGGCGAGCTCGGGCAGCACCGGCAGCCCGTGGGCCAGCTCGCTGCGCGCGTGCGGCGCCTACGAGGCGTTCCTGCGGGCCTACCGCGGGATGGAGACCGAGCGCGGCGCCGCGGAGTTCCTGCTGCTGGACCGGCTCTTCCCGCGCTCGGTGGTCTATGCCCTGAGCCGGGCCGAGCTGGCGCTGGACAACCTGGAGTCGGCCTCCGGCCCGGGCGGCCCCGGCTCGACCCGCTCGGGCTTCGGCAACGAGGCGCAGCGGCTGCTGGGGCGCACCCGCGCGGAGCTGGAGTACCGCTCCCTGGCCGACGTGATGACCGACCTGCCCGCGGAGATGGAGCGGCTGCAGCGCACCTGCGCGGCGGCCACGGACGCGGTGACCCGGCGCTTCTTCGCCGGCGCCGAGGCACTGGAATGGCACGGGGTGAGGGCCTGATGCAGCTGAGGATCGTGCACACGACGGAGTTCGAGTACGACGGCCAGGCGACGGCGTCGTACAACCAGGCGCGGCTCACCCCGCAGACCGACGCCGACCAGATCGTCGTGCACAGCCGGCTGGACGTGCAGCCGCCGCCGTGGACCCACGCCTACACCGACTACTTCGGCACCCAGGTGACCGCGTTCGAGGTGCTGGACCCGCACGAGTCGCTGCAGATCACCAGCACCTCGACCGTGCACACCCACCGCGCGGACCCGCCGGAGCCGATGCTGGGCTGGGGCGAGCTGGCCGAGCCGGAGGTCAGCGACCGGTGGACGGAGTACCTCGCGCTCTCCCCCATCGTCGCCCCCACCGACGACCTGCTGGAGCGGTGCGCGGACCTGCGCGCCGACGCGGCGCTGCCGGGCGAGGCGGCTCGGGCGCTGTGCGCGCTGGTGCACGAGGAGATGGAGTACCGCTCCGGCTCCACGAACGTGAAGTCCACCGGCGCCGAGGCCTGGGAGCAGCGGTCCGGCGTGTGCCAGGACATGGCGCACGTGGTGATCGGCGGGCTGCGCAGCATGGGCATCCCCGCGCGCTACGTGTCGGGCTACCTGCACCCCAAGCGCGAGCCCGAGGTGGGCGAGACCGTGCGCGGGGAGTCGCACGCGTGGGTCGAGTGGTGGGATGACGGCTGGCACGCCTTCGACCCGACCAACGACGGCGTCCCCGGGGACCGCTACGTCGTGATCGCCACCGGCCGCGACTACACCGACGTCAAGCCGCTCTCGGGGATCTTCACCGGCGCCCGGACCGAGCGGATGCGGGTCGACGTGCAGATCACCCGACTGGCCTGACCTGGCGGTAGGCTGTCCGGCGCGGAGGGGTTGGCTGGGCGACCGCGGCTCGGCGTGGCGACACGTCGGGTCGAGGAAGGTCCGGGCTCCACAGAGCACGGTGGTGGGCAACGCCCACCCGGGGCAACCCGCGGGACAGTGCCACAGAGAACAGACCGCCACCGGCTGCTCGTCAGCCGGGGGCAAGGGTGAAACGGTGGTGCAAGAGACCACCAGCACTCCGGGTGACCGGAGTGGCTCGGCAAACCCCACCGGGAGCAAGGCCGAACAGCGCACGTCCGGCCTCCTTCGGGAGGCCAGGGCTGCTCGCCCGAGTGCGCGGGTAGGCCGCACGAGGCCGTCGGCGACGGCGGCCCTAGATGGATGGTCGCCCTCGACAGAACCCGGCCTACAGGCCAGCCCCTCCGCCCTCCCGGGCTCGTTGCCCGCCGACCCGCCGACCCGACAGAGGTACGGCCCCCAGCTCAGGCGAGCTCGAAGCCCACCGAGCGGCTCGCCACGTCGGCGCGCACCAGCCGCACCTGGACCTCCTCGCCCAGCGGCAGCTCGCGCGAGCCCTTGACCTTGGCCTCGATGGCCGGGTCCTCCACGGTGATGGTGCCCTCGGTCGGGTCCTTGTCGTCCCGCTCGACCACGACGGCGGTGAAGGTCTCCCCCACCCGGTCGGCGAGCACGCCCGCCTCGACCAGGTTGACCACGGCGCTCTCGTACTGGCCCGCTCTGCGCCCGGACTCCTCCATGACCTGAGGCACCTCCTCGGCGATGCCCTGCAGCACCCAGTCGGGTACGGCGTCCCCGGAGACCAGGGACAGGCAGATCTCGCCGGCGTAGCGGTCGGCCAGCCGGCGCAGCGGCGCGGTGACGTGGGCGTACTCCGCGGCGAGCGCGGAGTGCTCGGACCGCTCGGGCACGGTGCCGTTGAAGCCGACGTACCCCGCCCCGCGCAGCAGCCGCGTGCTGGCCACCAGCATCGCCGCGTGCGCGGGCTCGGTCGGGTCGAGCGAGCGCAGGAACTCGGGGTAGTCCTGACCCTCGGGCCAGTCGATCTTCAGCGCCCGGGCGGTCCGCCGCAGCCGCTTCACATCCCGCGGGTCCGCCTCGGGGAGGGTGCGCAGCAGCCCGACCTTGCCCTGGACCATCAGCGAGGCCGCGGCGAATCCGGTGAGCAGGGAGATCTGGGCGTTCCAGTTCTCCACCGGCTCCATGCCCCGGAAGTCCAGGCTCCAGTGCTCGCCGGCGGTGTCGATCTCCTGCTCGGGCAGCGGCAGCGAGACGCCCCCGCGCTCGGCCTCGCGGGCCAGGCGCAGCTCGCCGACCTCCTTGAGCAGCATCAGCGACTCGCTCGCGGTCCCCGCGTCGATCTCCTTCTGCACACCGACGTAGTCGAGCTTGGCCCGGGACCTCACCAGGGCCCGCTCCACCGTCACCTCGGTGCCCTCACCCGTGGCATCCACCGTGATCGTCCACAGGAGCGCCGGGCGGACCTGGTCGGCGAGCAGCGAGGCGGCGTCCTCGGAGAGCACCTTGGGGTGCAGCGGGATCTTGGAGTCCGCGCCGTAGAGCGTCTGACCGCGCCGGCGCGACTCCACGTCGACCGGGTCGCCCGGGGACACGAACGCCATCACGTCGGCGATCGCGTAGTGGACGACGTACCACTCCCCGTCGCGCGCGATGTGCAGCGCCTGGTCGAGGTCCATCGCGCTGTCGGGGTCGATGGTGACGAACTCGATGTCGGTGCGGTCCAGCTCGGGCAGACGCGGGTTCGCCGCCGCGTCGGCGGCGGCCTGCTCGACCTCGGGCGGGAAGTCCGGCGAGACGCCGAGCTCCTCCTGGATGGTCGCGATCCCCTCGCGGAGGGTGCGGGCGGCGACGGAGTCGCCCCGATCGCTGCGGACACGGACCACGCGGCTGGTCGACATGCGGCCACCCTAGACGAGCCCTCCCCCGTCTCAGCGCAGGTGGGCGCGCCACCTAGGGTGGCCCGCGTGCTGATCCTGCTCCCGCCCAGCGAGGGGAAGTACGCCCCCGCCCGCGGCGCCGCGCTCGACCTCGCCGGCCTGTCCGCCCCGACGCTGACGCCCGCGCGCGAGACGCTCCTCGACGCCCTCGTCGAGCTGTGCGCCACCGACCCCGAGCGAGCGGCCGACGCCCTCGGGCTGGGGCCGACGCAGGCCGGGCTGGTCGCGGCGAACGCACGGCTGCGCGAGGCGCCGACGGCGCGGGCGGACCGCGTCTACACCGGTGTGCTGTACGACGCCCTGGACGCCGGCTCGCTGTCGTCGAGCGCCAAGCGGCGGCTCACGGCGCGGGTCGGGATCGCCTCCGCCCTGTTCGGCCTGGTGCGCCCGGCCGACCGGATCCCGGCGTACCGGCTCTCCGGCGACACGCTGCTCCCCGGTCTCGGCTCGGTCGCCGGCCACTGGCGCGAGCACCTCGGCCCGGCGATGGAGGAGGCGGTGGGCCGCGGCCTGCTGGTCGACCTGCGCTCCACGGCGTACTCCTCGTTCTGGCGTCCCACCGACCCCGCGCGCACCGCGACCGTGCGGGTGCTGCACGAGCAGGGCGGCCGGCGGAAGGTGGTCAGCCACTTCAACAAGGCGACCAAGGGGCGCCTGGTGCGCGCCCTGCTGGAGGACGGCGCCAACCCGCGGACGCCGCTCGACCTCGCCGCGGCACTGTCCGACCTCGGCTGGAGGGTCGAGAGCGACGCATCGCCCCGCACCGGGACGCGGCTCGACGTCGTCGTCGCCGACCTCTGAGCGGTTACAGCCCGGACTCGGCGGTGCGGACCAGGATCCGCTGGCAGTTCTCGCAGCGGACGACGTCGTCCTCCGGGCGGCCCTTGATCGCGGTGATCTCGGCGGCGTCCAGGGTGAGCATGCATCCGCCGCACTGGCGGGCCCGCAGCTCGGCGGCGCCGACGCCGCCCTTGCTGGAGCGCAGCTTGTCGTAGAGACCGAGCAGGTCGCCGGACATGCCCTCCACGGCCGGGCCGCGCTCGGTCTCGGCCTCGGCGAGCTCGGCGTTGATCTCGGAGGTACGGCGATCCCGGGCGGCCACGGTGTCCCGGCCGCGCTGCATCACCTCGTCGAGCTGGGCGGCCAGCGAGTCGGCGTCGCGCTGGGCGTCCTCGAGCCGGGCCATCACCTCCAGCTCCTCGTCCTCCAGGTCGGAGACCCGCTTCTCCAGGGACTCCATCTCGTGCTGCATGCGCTGCAGGTCCTTGGGGTTGCTCACCTGCCCGGAGTCCATCCGCGCGCGGTCGCGCTCGCGGCGGGCGCGCACCGACTCCACGTCGGCGTCCACCTTCTCCTGGTCGCTGGTGAGGTCGTCGACGACGATCCGCGCGTCCCGGACCCGGTTGTCCAGGTCGGCCCGCTGCTGGCGCAGCCGGTCGAGCTCGGCCAGCTCGGGCAGCGTCTGGAGCTGATGCCGCAGCTGGTCGATCCGGGAGTCGATCCGCTGGACGTCGAGCAGTCGCAGCTGGTCGGCGGGGTCGGCTTTCACGTGAGGATGCTCCTGGAGGACGAGGTCGGTCAGACGCGGAAGCGCCAGGGGTCGGTGACGACGGTGCTGACGCGGGTGTCCACCGTATCCCCCAGCGCGGCACGCACGCGCGCCTCCACCACCGGGAGCCAGGTCCACTCCGCCGCCCAGTGCGCGACGTCGACCAGCGCCGGCCCGCCCTTCTCCACGAACTCGCTCGCCGGGTGGTGCCGCAGGTCGCTGGTCAGGTAGACGTCCGCGTCGCTCCCGGCCAGCCGGTCCAGCAGGAAGTCGCCGGCTCCGCCGCACAGGGCGACCCGGCGCACCGGCCGGTCGGGGTCGCCGGCGACGCGGACCCCGTGCTCGGTCGCCGGCAGCGCGGCGGCCACCTGCTCGGCGAAGCCGCGCAGGGTGGTCGGCTCGACGTCGCCGATCCGCCCGGTGCCGGTCTCGGCGAGCCCGGCGTCGGCCAGCGGGTAGAGGTCCCAGGCCGGCTCCTCGTAGGGGTGCGCGGCGACGACTGCCCGCACGACCGCCGTACGGCGGCTCCGCGGCACCACGGTCTCGATCCGCTCCTCGGCCGCGGCCTCCAGCTCCCCGGCCGTCCCCACGACCGGCGAGGTGCCCTCGCCGCCGCGGAAGCGGCCGGTACCGGTGCCGGTGAAGGTGCACTCGGTGTAGTCGCCGATCCGTCCGCCACCCGCCTCGGCGATCGCCGCTCGCACCCGGTCCGCCGCGTCGGCGGGGGCGAAGACCACCAGCTTGTCCTGCGGCTCCGCGGGCGCCGGCAGCAGCGGCGCGAGGTCGCGCAGGCCCAGCGCCAGGGCGAGGGACTCCGAGACCCCGCCGATCGCCTGGTCCGCGTTGGTGTGCGCCGTCAGCAGCGCGCAGCCGGACCGGGCGAGCGTGCCCAGGGTCCGGGTCTTCGCGGTGGTCTCGGCGACGCCGTGGACCGGCTTGAGGAACAGCGGGTGGTGCACCACAAGCAGGTCGGCGTCCCACTCCGCCGCCTCGTCGGCCACCGCGGGCGCGGGGTCCACGGCGAACAGGATGCGCCGTACCTCCTGGTCGGGGTCGCCGCGCACCAGCCCGACCGCGTCCCACGAGTCCGCCGTGGCGGGCGGGTACCAGTCGTCCATGAGGGCGGTGATCTCGCGCAGGGTCGGCATGCGCCCCACCCTAGGACCGTGCCCGGTCACTCCCGGCCCGAGGCGTCGTCCGGGGCCTCCTCGTGCCCGGGGACGACGTTGCGCAGCACGTCGTCGAGGGTGACCACGCCCAGTGTCCGCGGCCCGTCGGTCACCATGACCAGCTGCTCGCTGGCCCGGCGCATCCGGGTCAGGGCGTCGTGGACGTGCAGGTCGCCCGGGACCGTCAGCACAGGCCGCGCCATCCCTGCGACTCGCCGGTCGGCGGGCTCCAGCAGGGTGTCGCGGACGTGCACGAGCCCGGGCTCGTCGGTGTCGGCACCGACGAGGACGCGCAGGTGACCCGAGCGCGCCGATGCCTGCTGGAGCTCTGCCACCGTCGCGTCCCAGGGGACCGAGGTGGGAGGTACGTCGTCCCGCACCAGCTCGTCGACCCGGAGCGTCTCGAAGGCCAGCGCGCTCGCGATCGGCCCGTGGTAGGACTCCTCCAGGGCGCCCACCCGAGCGGAGTGCTCGACCAGGTGCCGGATCGTGGCCGCATCCTGGCCGCCCACCGCGGCGCGGTCCACCGGCGTCACGCCGGTGGCCGCGACCAGCCGGTTCGCGATGTTGTTCACCCACAGCAGCAGGGGCCGGAAGACCCAGATGAACGCCCGCGCGAGGGGCGCCGTGGCGATCGCGGAGGTCTCCGGGTGCGCGATCGCCCAGGACTTCGGGGCCATCTCGCCGACCACCAGGTGCAGGAAGGTCACCAGCAGCAGCGAGAGCACGAAGGCCGAGACGTCCGCGGCGACCGCGGGCAGGCCCGCCGACTCCAGCAGTGGCCCCAGCAGCTTGTCGACCGCCGGCTTGGTGATCGCACCGAGCGCGAACGTGCAGGCGGTGATGCCCAGCTGGGCGCCGGCGAGCATGATCGTCAGCTCGTTGACGCTGCGCAGCGCACCCCGAGCGCCGCGGCTGGTGACCGCGGCCTCCTCGAGCCGGTGCCGGCGCGCGCCGAGCAGTGAGAACTCGATGATGACGAAGAAGGCGCTCAACACGATCAGCAGCACCGTCGCGGCGAGCACGACCCACCCGTTCATGCCTGCTCCCCCTCGTCGGTCTCGCGCAGCCAGACCCGGACGACGCCGGGGACGTGCCGCTCGAGCTCCCTCACCTCGACCTCCAGCTCGCGCCGGATCCGGATGTCCTCGGCGAGCTCGCCCTGGTCGTCGGGCAGCGCGATCGACAGCCGCTCCCCCACCTCGGGCAGGTCCCCGCGGACCGCGATGACCAGCCCGGCGGCGGTCTCGTAGTCGCCGCGCGGCAGGTCGCGGCCGATGGTCCGCTCCAGCTCGTCCAGCGGCAGGTCGCCCGGCAGCTCCCAGCCCGAGCCGCCCTCCAGCGGCACCGGGCCCGGCTCGTCGGGGTCGTGCTCGTCGGTGATCTCGCCGGCCACCTCCTCGGCCATGTCCTCGATGGTGAGGATGCCCGTGAAGCCGCCGAACTCGTCGATCACGCAGGCCAGCTCGTTGTGGGACCGGGTCATCGTGGCGAGGGCCGCCGGCAGCGGCATCAGCGTCGGCAGCACGAGCGGCTCGCGCATGAGCCGCTCGACCGGCACGTCGTCGGGCAGTCCCGTCTGCAGCAGGTCGGGCAGCTGGACGACGCCGACCGCCTCGTCGGCCTCGTCGATCACCGGGTAGCGCGTGTGTCCGGTCGCCATCAGGTCGCGCAGCTCCGCCACGGTGGTCTCGGGGCGGACGACGTCGACGCGGGAGCGCGACCGCATCGCGTGCTCCACGTCGCGATGCGGGAAGTCGAGGATCCGGTCCAGCATCATGGACAGGTCCTCGTCGATGTCGCCGCTGGCGCGCGAGTCCTCGACGATGTACTCCAGGTCCTGCGCGGTGGCGCTGCTGTCGACGTCCTCGACGGGCTCGATCCGCAGCAGCCGCAGCAGCCCGTTGGCCGCGTGGTCGAAGATCGTGATCAGCCAGCCGAACACCGCGAGGTAGATCCGGGTCGACCGGGCCAGGAACAGCGAGAGCGGCTCGGGGTTGGCGATGGCGAGGTTCTTGGGGAAGAGCTCGCCGAAGATCATCTGGACGACGGTGGAGATGACCAGGGCGAGCACGGTGCCGACGGCGATGCCCACGGCCGTCGGGACGCCGACGCCGCCCAGGAGGACCCCCAGCGAGCGACCCACGAGCGGCTCGGCGACGTAGCCGACGAGCAGGCCGGTGACGGTGATCCCCAGCTGCGCACCGGAGAGCATGAAGGAGGTCCGCCGGGTGATCGCCAGCGCCGACTTCGCGGCCGGGTCCCCTGCCTCGGCGCGCGCACCGAGCCGGGACCGGTCGACCGACATGTAGGCGAACTCCTGGGCCACGAAGTAGCCGTTCGCCGCGATGATCGCGAAGATGACGAGCAGGCCGAGCAGCAGCAGGAGGGTGGCCGTCACCATGGCCGGTCACCCGGCCTCGCGACCGCGCGGGTCGCCGGTTGTCGTCCTCGGGAGGGGCCGGAGCCCCTGGGACTGTCAGGATCGCTGGACGAGTCGGAGGTTCGGCTCGCAGTGGTCACAGTGGTGTCGCTCCGCGGGGATGGTGGCCGATCGGGATGTCAGAGTATCGAGACGCACCAACCCTTCCCTAAGAGACCTCTCATCGTCGCCTTACCTCGGCGCCATCCACCGGGTGCACGATGATGCCCATGAAGTGGTTGCTGACCGGCCTGACGGCCGCCCTGGTGCTGGTGGTGGGGATGATCGCCGGTGTCTCGCTGACCGATGCGAGACTCGATCAGCAGCCGACCGCGCCGGTGTATGTCGACTACCCGACCCGCGAGGTGGTGCCCGGCCCGACGCTCACCCCCGCCCCGCCGAGCCGACCGCGCGGTGACGACGACGATGACGGCGTGCGGCAGGATGACGACGATGATGGGGTGACCGTCGTCCGCCCGCAGCCACAGCCGGCCGCACCGGACGATGACGGGGACGACAGCGACGACGACGGCGAGGGCGACGACGATGACGGAGGCGACGACTGAGTCGCAGCGGCCGCGTCGCGGCCTGTCCGTCCGCTCCCGGATCACCTTCGCCGTGGCCGCGCTGACCGCCATGGCGATGGTGCTGGTGGGGGCTCTGCTCCAGGCGCTGTCGGTCGCCTCGATGTACCGCGACGAGAGTGGCGACCTGAGCCAGGAGTTCCAGGAGTTCCGCAAGCTGCAGAGCGAGGGCTACGACCCGGAGACGGGCGAGCCCTTCACGCCTCGGACGCTGCTGGAGCGGTTCCTCCAGCGCAACGTCCCCGACGACGACGAGATCACCGTCACCTACCTCGGGGGCGAGACCCACGAGCTCTCCGCCGGGGTCCAGCGGCGCGACGGGGGCTCCTGGCAGGACTGGCTCCAGACCCCCGGCTACCGCGAGGCCGCCGAGCGGGTGGTCGACGAGGGCGGCCGCACCAAGTTCGAGGACCCGGAGTACGGCGAGGTCTGGGTGTCCGCCGTACCGGTCCGGGTCCGCGGCGGGTCCAACCGCGGGGACGCGCTGGTCATCGCGACCCTCCTGCAGGGCGAGCGGGAGGAGCTGAACCGCACCCTGCAGCTCTACGGCGCCACCTCATTGGCCGCGCTGGGAGTCGCGGCCCTGCTGGCCTGGCTGCTCGCGGGCAAGCTGCTGGCCCCGATCCGGGTGCTGCGCCAGACGACGGAGGAGATCGGCTCCACCGACCTCTCCCAGCGGATCCCGGAGTACGGCAACGACGACCTCACCGACCTGACCCGCACGGTGAACGGGATGCTGGAGCGGCTGGAGGAGGGCTTCGAGGGGCAGCGGCGCTTCCTCGACGACGCCGGCCACGAGCTGCGCACCCCGCTGACCGTGATGGGCGGCCATCTCGAGCTGATGGACCCCGACCGGCCCGAGGACGTCCGGGAGACCCAGGCCCTGCTGCTGGAGGAGACCGAGCGGATGTCCCGCCTGGTCGGCGACCTGATCCTGCTGGCCAAGAGCCGGCGGCCGGACTTCGTCGACCCCCACCCGACGGACCTGCCCGAGCTGGTCGCCGGCATCCACGCCAAGGCGAGCGCCCTCGGCGATCGGACCTGGCAGCTGGACTCCCGCGCCCACGGGACGGCGTACCTCGACGCGCAGCGGATCACCCAGGCGCTGCTCCAGCTCGCCGACAACGCGGTGAAGCACACCGACCCCGGCGACACGATCACCATCGGAGCGGATCGTACGGCGGACCGGCTGCGCCTCTGGGTCGCCGACACCGGCGATGGCATCCCGGCCCAGGACGTCGAGCGGATCTTCGACCGGTTCGCCCGCAGCGGCGTGCGCAGCGGGGACGAGGGGTTCGGCCTGGGGCTGTCGATCGTGAACGCCGTCGTGCGGGAGCACGGCGGCACCATCGACGTGGAGAGCGCCCCCGGCTGGGGCACCACGATGACCATCATCCTGCCGACCGAGGAGGACACATGGCCCACATCCTGATCGTCGAGGACGAGGACCGGATCTCCTCGTTCGTCGCCAAGGGGCTCGGTGCCGAGGGGCACCGCACGACCATCGCCCGGAGCGGCCTGGAGGGGCTCGAGCATGCGCTCTCCGGGCTGATGGACCTGATGATCCTGGACATCGGGCTGCCCGACATCGACGGCTTCGAGGTGCTCTCCCAGCTGCGGTCCCAGGGCAGCCGGCTGCCGGTGATCATCCTCACCGCCCGTGACTCGGTCGGCGACACCGTCACCGGCCTGGAGGGCGGGGCCGACGACTACATGCCCAAGCCGTTCCGGTTCGCCGAGCTGCTGGCCCGGGTGCGGTTGCGCCTGCGGCAGGCGGAGCAGGGCGCGGGCGGGGACGCTCGGCCCGAACGGCTCGAGGCCGGTGGCGTGACGCTGGACCTGCGCACTCGGCGGGCGAACGTGGACGGCAAGGAGATCGACCTCTCCGCGCGCGAGTTCACCCTGGCCGAGATCTTCATGCTCAACCCCGGCCAGGTGCTCTCCCGCGAGCAGCTGCTGGACCACGTCTGGGGCTACGACTTCGACCCCGGCTCGAACGTGGTGGACGTGTACGTCGGCTACCTGCGCAAGAAGTTCGGTGCCGCCACGATCACCACCGTCCGTGGGATGGGCTACCGCTTCACGCCGTAGCGCCGCACCCGCTGTGGTGGGTCGCCTCCCACATCCCGGGATGGCGCGCCCCGACGTTGTGGTGCGGGTGGCACCACAACGTCCTCTCCAAGGGCCCGGGTTCTGGTAGGTGCCGCGCCGGAACGTGCCCGCCGCCCGCCGCCCGCCGGCCGCCGCGTCCATTGACCAGGTAGTCGCGAGAAAGCGTCGCTCTGCAGGGTGAATCTGCCAGGTACGGCGACGCAGCGACGCGACTACCTGGTAAATGCGGGACGGGTGGGACGAGTGGTGCGGGCCAGGTGGGACGAGTGCGCGGGACGGGTGGGACAGGCGCCGCCTCAGCCCTTCAGCCGGAAGCCCGCCAGGTGGCCGCGCGGGAGGGCGACCAGGACGGGCTCGAGCCGGTCGACGATCTCGTGCGGCAGCGGCCGGGCCTCGGGATCGGGCGAGAGGCAGGCGTCGATCAGCTCGACGACCTCACCAGGGGCGTCCACCCGCACGGGAGCCGGCGCCGTGACCAGCTGGGGGAAGCGGTCGGCGACGTCGTCGGCGTCCGGGTCGCCCTCGGGGAAGGGCTTCTCCCCCGTCACGGCCTCGTGCAGCGTGGCCCCCAGGCCCCACACGTCGCTGGCCACGCCCGGGATGCCGGTCGACGGCGGGTCGCACTGCTCGGGCGCCATGTAGGCGTCGGTCCCGATCGGGTAGCGCAGCGCCGCCGCGTCCTCCACGGTCCGCATCACCGACAGGTCGATCAGCCGGGCCGGCGCCCCCATGATGATGTTGCTGGGCTTCACGTCCAGGTGCACCAGCCCGAGCCGGCGGAAGTGGTGCAGCGCGGAGGCGACCTCGATCGCCAGCGGCAGGTACTGCTGCGGCTGCAGCGGCCCGTAGCGACGGACCAGCGTGGACAGCCGCGGGCCGTCCAGGTGCTCGAGTACGACGTGTGGGCGCGGCCCGTCGAGGTCGTGCCGGAGGCTGCGCACCACCGCAGGGTGGCGCACCCGCTCCAGCGCGTCGATCTCGCGGCGCAGCCCCCGCAGCGTGGACTCGTTGTCCACCTGCTGGGGCCGGACCAGCTTGACCACCACGGGGCCGTAGGTGTCCTCGTCGAAGGCGAGATAGACGTCGTACGCCGCCCCGCCGCCGAGCCACCGCAGCGCGGTCAGCCCGGCGGCGAGCTCGTCGCCCTCGGTGAGGCCCCAGGCGTCCTCACGGATGTGGTTCATCGTGCTCGTCATCACCGGCGGGTATCGTTGCGCGAGCGGTCGTTGGTCTTGTTGGCCGACCAGTCCCGCTTCACCCCGCCCTTGCCGTCGCGGGTCTTGTCCCGCGTCTTGTCGCTGCGGCTCTTGTCCCGGTCCCGCGAGACCTTGGTGAAGTTGCTGCGGGTGTTGTCACCCGTCGCCCGGCTGATGCCGGTGTTGCGCGAGCGGGTGTCCTTGTCGTTGCTGTCGTCGTCGTCGCCGTCGTCGTCGACCAGCACCAGCTCGGGGTTGTCCTCGTCCCGGCGGGCGGTCGGGTCGTCGGCGAGCGAGACCGACGGTGCCTGCAGGGACAGCAGGCCGACGGCGACCATGCCGACCAGGCCCAGTCCGGTGGTGCGGATCAGGGTGGAGATCGCGGTGCGCTTCATGGGTGACTCCTCTGCTCGGGCCCCGTTCGGCCGGGGCGCTCTTCCTTGGTGAGCACCACACTCGTCGCGGAACGTGAGTCACACGTGAGCACTCCGTGAGAGGCCTCTCACCCGCTGCGATCGGCCTTCTTGACCGCCGAGCGGAGCACCGGCACCCGATCCGGGCAGGCGTGCTGGAAGGAGATCCTGGTGACCGCCAGCTCGTCGTCCTCCATCTGGTCCACCAACAGGGCGAGCTCGTCGGCATCGTCGAAACACATGCCCTGGGGCCCGATGTAGGCGGCGCGCACCCGCGGCCAGTTGCGGGTCCAGCGGCCGTGACCCTTCACGTCAGCCCGCCATGCGGCCTCGTCCACCTTGACGCTCGGGGTCGGGGGCGGGGCGGCGCCAGAGGCTGAGCCGGTGGACTCCGGCTCGGCCGGCGCCTCGGTCGTCTCCGTGGTGCCGCTGGGCTCCGCGGGGGACGCCGAGGGCTCCGCCGGGGAGGACTCGGACGACGGGGCCGAGGTCTCCGGGGCATCGCTCGCCACGGTCTCGCCGCCGCAGCCGCTCACGGCGAGCAGCGCCGCGGCCAACGCCGTACCCAGGAATGGGAATCTCCGCCTCATGCCAGCTCCCCCGCTCTCCGGCCCGCCGTGGGCCCTCACCCGATTGTCCTCCCTGGCGCGGTCCGGCCGCCAGGGGCTCGCCGATCCGACGGCCGCCGGGCCGGAACGGTTCCGTCGCGGCGCAGGCACGATGATCCGGGGGTGGGCGCAAAGGGACTCGAACCCCTGACATCTTCCTTGTAAGGGAAGCGCTCTACCAACTGAGCTATGCGCCCGGGAGCGGACGCAGCCTACGGCAGCCAGGACGCCCGGCGCACGTCGGGCCGCGGCGGGAACACCCGGAAATGAGTCGAACCGCTGGCGTCTCGGGTCACCAGCGGTTCGACATGAAGAACACTAGCGCGGGGTTCAAGGGCACGCATCGTTTTCAACGATATTTCCTGAAATTTCCAGGTCGGCCACCGATTTGCCCGCGCCGGCAGCGGGTCTCAGGGACGTACGGCGTCGCGCAGCGCCGCCAGGTGGTCGTCCATGTCCCGCGCCTCGTGCAGGCCGTGGTGCACCGACCAGCGGACGATGCCGTCGGTGTCCACGACGTAGGACGACCGCCGGGGGCAGCCCCGCTCCTCGTCGAAGACGCCGTAGTCCCGCGAGACCGCGCCGTGCGGCCAATAGTCCGAGAGCAGGGGGAAGTTCAGCCCGTCGGCGTCGGCGAACGCGCGCAGGGAGTAGACGGGGTCGCAGGAGAGCGCCAGCACCTCAGTGTCGAAGGTGAGGAACGCGTCGAGCCGCTCCCGGACCGCCGAGAGCTCGCCGGTGCACACGCCGGAGAACGCGAAGGGGTAGAACACCAGGCAGACCGCCTTGCGGCCGCGGAAGCCCGAGAGGGTGACGTCCTGGCCGAATTGGTCGCGCAGGGTGAAGTCGGGCGCGGTCGAGCCGAGCTCCAGACCGCTCACTCCTCGCGCTCCGCGAGCTCGCGCTTGAGCACCTTGCCGGTGGCGTTGCGGGGCAGCTCGTCCAGCAGCACGATCTCGCGCGGCACCTTGTAGCGGGCCAGGTTGCTCTTCACCCACTCCTTGAGCCCCTCCTCGTCGACCGCACCCGGCGAGGAGAGGACGGCGAAGGCGCGCAGCCGCTGACCGAAGTCCTCGTCGTCGACGCCGATCGCTGCCGCCTCCACGACGGCCTCGTGCCGGACCAGGCAGTCCTCGACCTCCTGGGGGAAGACGTTCTCGCCGCCGGAGACGATCATCTCGTCGTCGCGGCCCTCCACGAACAGCCGGCCCTGGTCGTCGAGCCGGCCCACGTCGCCGGTGGACATGAAACCGTCGATGACCTCCTTGTGGCCGCCGCCGGTGTAGCCCTCGAACAGCGCCCCGTTGCCCACGAAGATCCGCCCGCTCGTGCCCGTGGGGACCTCGCGACCGTCGTCGTCGAGGATCCGGACGGTGGTCGACCACGGGGTGCGACCGGCCGTGCCGGGCGCCGCGCGCAGGTCCTCGGGGTCGGCGATGGTGGCGTAGGCGACCTCGGTGGACCCGTAGGTGTTGTAGAGGTTGTCGCCGAAGCGGTCCATCCACTCCTGGGCCAGGTCGCCCGGCAGCGCGGACCCGGACGCCGCGACCACCTGGACCCGGGAGAGGTCGTAGCGGTCCAGCGTCTCCTCCGGCAGCGCCAGGATGCGCTGCAGCATCACCGGGATGACCGCCATGGAGTCG
Organism: Nocardioides rotundus; assembly: GCF_019931675.1. GTDB lineage: Bacteria > Actinomycetota > Actinomycetes > Propionibacteriales > Nocardioidaceae > Nocardioides > Nocardioides rotundus. The sequence continues at coordinate 1,270,801 of NZ_CP082922.1, read as the reverse complement.
CAGCGCTCGTCCTGGGTCACCCGCAGCGCGTCCTCGGGGTCGAAGCGGCGCCGCAGCACGACCGTCGTACCGAGCAGCATCGACAGGGCCAGGTGCGCGAACCCCCAGGTGTGGAACATCGGCGCGGCGATGTGGCAGCGCCAGCCGAAGCGCAGCGGGATCCGCGACAGGATCGCCACGGCCGCCTCGATGCCGGCCTGGCGCGGTGCGCCCTTGGGGGTGCCGGTGGTGCCGGAGGTGAGGATGACCACCTTGGCCTCCTCCCCCGGCGGCGTCAGGTCCGCCGACGACCCGTCGCGGACCAGTGCGTCGACCGTGGTCACGCCGTCCAGGTCCTCGGGGTCCTCGACCCAGGCGACGAAACGCTGCTCGGCCGGGGTGTCGGAGAGCAGGCCGGTGAACTCCTGGTCGTAGATCAGCGCCCGCGGCCGCTCCCGCTCGGCGACCTCCTTGAGCTGCGGCGCGGCGAAGGCGGTGTTCATGAGGAGTACGTCGGCACCGGCCTTGGCCGCACCGACCACGGCGTCGATGAAGCCGCGGTGGTTGCGGCACATGACGGCCACGGAGTCGCCCTGCCCGATCCCCCGCTGGCGCAGGGCGTGGGCCACCGCGTTGGAGCGGGCATGCACCTCTCCCCAGGTCAGCTCACCCAGTTCGTCGACCACGCCGATCGCGTCCGGGGAGCGGGCGGCCAGCGAGGCGAAGCCTCCGGCAGGGCCGGTGCCCCAGCGGACCAGGGTCCGGGCGAGGCCGGTCAGCGCCCGCGGGCCATAGGGGCGGATGACTCCGGCGCGGGCAAGGACCCGCAGCGACGTGCCGGCCGAGGACACCCGACCGGAGATGGTGGTGTTCAACGACTGGCGCCTTTCGGTGAGGGACAGGGAGGGAGAGAGCGCTCGGTCACTCGGGCGTGCGCGGCGCCAACAGGCAGCTGGCCGACCAGTCCTTGCTGACCGCGGCCGTCGTGGTCTGGCTCAGGCCGGCGACCGGCGCCGCCTCGGCGATGTCGGCGTGGTCCACCGCACCGGGGCGCCCGACCTTCGGCGTCAGCAGCCAGATGGCGCCGCCGCCCACCAGGTCGGTGAGCGCGTCGACGAGACCGTCGACCAGGTCGCCGTCCTCGTCGCGCCACCACAGCAGGACGACGTCGACCACGTTGCCGTAGTCCCCGTCGACCAGGTCGGCGTCGATGGCGTCCTCCAGCGCGACACGGAGCTCGTCGTCGACATCGTTGTCCCAGCCGAGCTCTTGGACCACCATGCCCTTGTTGATCCCGAGCCGGGACGCGGCTCCTGCGTCGCTGCCCGTGGTGGGGCTCACTGCTGGTCCTCCTGAGGGTTGCCGATGCTGCGGGTGCGGTGTTGGGCGCCTAGTCCACCGGAACGTCCAGCCGGGCGCAACCCTTCACGGTGTGCTGTGGACGACGTTCGCCGCAAGGGTCTACCCGCGGGTAGATTTTCCGGCCCCGCGGGGCGTGCAACGATGTTGGCGTGAGTACCCAGGATGACGCCGCGACCACTGCCCCCGCCGACTCCTCGGAGTCCGCTGAGTCGTCCGCGTCCGCGACCCCTTCCGGCCCGCGCGCGACGGTGATCCACGAGGGGCTGCCCACCCAGCTGCCCGACATCGACCCCGAGGAGACCCAGGAGTGGCTGGAGTCCCTGGACGGGATGATCGACGGGCGCGGTCGTGACCGCGCCCGCTACGTCATGCTGCGGCTGCTGGAGCGCGCCCGCGAGTCCAACGTCGGCGTCCCGTCCCTGCGCTCGACCGACTACATCAACACCATCCCGCCCGAGCGCGAGCCGTGGTTCCCCGGCAACGAGGAGATCGAGCGCAGCATCCGCGCGATGATCCGCTGGAACGCTGCGGTCATGGTGACCGGAGCGAACCGCAAGGGCCTCGAGGTCGGCGGCCACATCGCGACGTACCAGTCCGCCGCGAGCCTCTACGAGGTCGGCTACAACCACCACTTCAAGGGCAAGGACCACCCCGGCGGCGGGGACCAGGTGTTCTTCCAGGGGCACGCCGCCCCCGGCATCTACGCCCGGATGTTCCTGGCCGGCCGCCTCACCGACACCGACCTGGCGCACTTCCGCCAGGAGGTCCAGCACGGCCGCGGCAACGGCCTGTCCTCCTACCCCCACCCGCGGCTGATGCCCGACGTGTGGGAGTTCCCCACCGTGTCCATGGGCCTGACCGGGATCAACTCGATCTACCAGGCGCGGTTCAACCGCTACCTGCACAACCGCGGCATCAAGGACACCAGCCAGCAGCACGTGTGGGCCTTCCTCGGCGACGGCGAGATGGCCGAGCCCGAGTCGCTGGGCGCCATCAGCGTCGCGGCCCGCGATGAGCTGGACAACCTCACCTGGGTGGTCAACTGCAACCTGCAGCAGCTCGACGGCCCGGTGCGCGGCAACGGCAAGATCATGCAGGAGCTCGAGGCCAACTTCCGCGGCGCCGGCTGGAACGTCATCAAGGTCGTCTGGGGCCGCGGCTGGGACCCGCTCCTGGCGCGCGACGTCGACGGCGTCCTGGTCAACCGGATGAACCAGACCCCCGACGGGCAGTTCCAGACCTACGCGGTCGAGTCCGGCGCCTACATCCGGGAGAACTTCTTCGGCGGCGACGACCGGCTGCGCAAGATGGTCGAGCACCTCTCCGACAAGGACCTGGAGAACCTCCCCCGCGGCGGCCACGACTACCGCAAGGTCTACGCCGCCTTCGACGCCGCGACCAAGCACGTCGGCCAGCCGACGGTGATCCTGGCCCAGACGGTGAAGGGGTGGACGATCGAGGCCCTGGAGGGCAAGAACGCCACCCACCAGATGAAGAAGCTCAAGCCCGAGGAGCTGAAGCTCTTCCGGGACCGTCTGCACCTGCCGATCTCGGACAAGACGATCGACGACGCCTACGAGCAGACCGGCGCACCGCCGTTCTACCACCCGGGGATGGACTCCGAGGAGATCCGCTACATGATCGACCGCCGCAAGGAGCTCGGCGGTTGGGTGCCCGAGCGGCGGGTGAAGCCGCGTGAGCTGAAGCTGCCGGACGACAAGATGTACGGCGAGCTCAAGCAGGGCGGCGGGAAGAACTCGGTGGCCACCACGATGGCCCTGGTGCGGCTGCTGCGCGACCTGATGCGGGACAAGGAGATCGGCGAGCGGATCGTGCCGATCGCGCCGGACGAGTTCCGCACCTTCGGCATGGACTCGATGTTCTCCAAGGAGAAGATCTACAACCCCCACGGACAGACCTATGAGTCGGTGGACCGCAAGCTGCTGATGGCGTGGAAGGAGTCCGCGCAGGGGCAGCTCCTGCACGAGGGGATCACCGAGGCCGGCTCGATGGGCTCGGCGATCGCCGCGGGCACGTCGTACGCCACCCACGGCGAGCCGATGATCCCGTTCTACATCTTCTACTCGATGTTCGGCTTCCAGCGGACCGGCGACTCGATGTGGGCGATGGCCGACCAGCTCGGCCGCGGCTTCCTGGTCGGCGCCACCGCCGGGCGCACCACGCTGACCGGTGAGGGGCTGCAGCACGCCGACGGCCACTCGCCGCTCATCGCGGCGACCAACCCGGCGGTGGTGCACTACGACCCGGCGTTCGGCTACGAGCTCGCGCACATCGTGCAGAACGGGCTGGAGCGGATGTACGGCTCCACCGAGGACCACCCGCACGGCGAGGACGTGATGTTCTATCTCACCGTCTACAACGAGCCGGTGGAGCAGCCCAAGGAGCCCGAGGACCTCGACGTCGACGGGCTGCTGCGCGGGCTCTACCACGTCGCCGGGCCGGAGAACGCGCCCGACGACGCGCCCCGCGCCCAGCTGCTGGCCAGCGGGGTCGGTTTCCCGTGGATCAAGCGGGCCCAGCAGATGCTGGCCGAGGAGTGGGGCGTGGCCGCCGACATCTGGTCGGTGACGTCGTGGAACGAGCTGGCCCGCGAGGCCTCCGCCACCGAGGAGTGGAACCTGCTCAACCCCGACCAGGACGCCCGCGTCCCGTGGGTCCAGTCCCGGCTGGAGGACGTCGAGGGGCCGGTCGTGGCGGTCAGCGACTTCATGAGCGCCGTACCCCTCCAGATCGCCCGCTGGGTGCCCGCCGACTACCGGGTCCTCGGCGCGGACGGCTTCGGCTTCGCCGACACCCGCCCGGCCGCCCGCCGGTTCTTCCACATCGACGCCGAGTCGGTGGTCGTGCAGACGCTCCAGGCCCTCGCCGACGCGGGGAAGATCGACCGGAGCAAGGTGGCCGAGGCGTTCAAGAAGTACCGGATCGACGACCCCACCGCCGTCTCCGGCGTGAGCCAGGAGGGCGGCGACGCCTGACCCGACCGCCCCTCCCTCCCCGCCAAGTCGGCGCTTGTTGACGCCGAGCGCCGACTGGAGGTAGCCCAGCCACGCCGGCGGCCGCCGGACACGTGGCCTGGCTACCTCCAGTCGGAGGCGGCGGGTGGAGGCCGCGAGGGCGGAGGTACGGCGACCCGTCAGGCCGAGGCCACGGGGGCGACGGGCGAGTGCCCCGCCTCGGCGCGCCGCAGGTCCGGGCGACCGCCCGAGCGCAGGTGCCGTCGCCAGAGCGCCTTGCTGTGCCGCGCGGGCTCGGTGGTCCGCACGAAGTCGGCGAGGAGCCTCACGAACCGCTCGGGGTGGTCCCGGTGCGGGAAGTGGCCGGCGTTGGGCAGCACCTCGACCCGAGCTGTGGGCGCCACCTGGCGGGCGATCTCGGCATGCCGGGCGGGGATCACCTGATCCTGGGCGCCCCAGATCACGCACATCGGCATGTCCTCGGTGAGGTAGGCACGGTCGGCCATGGTGATCACCTGGCCGCGCCAGTCCACGACCGCGCGGACGACGTGCCGGATCGCGGCACGCGCGCGCTCGTCGCGCAGGGTGTCGTAGATGTCGGCGACCTCGCCGAGGTCCCGGGTCACCGGCAGCCCGGTGGCGGCCAGCGCCCGCAGCCCGGCCCCGCCGAGGTGGCGCACGCCCGGGAGCGTGAGCACCCCCAGCGCCTGGTGGAAGCCGGGCGTGGTGACGACCCGCACGGCAGGCGAGACCTCGGGGCCGAAGCCGCCGGGAGCCACGAGGACCAGCCGCTCGGTGAGCTCGGGGTACTGGTAGGCGAACTGCATCGCCACTCCCCCGCCCAGGCTGTGCCCCACGACCGTGGCGCGCGGGACGCCGAGCACGGTCAGCAGGTCGCGCATCCCGTTGGCGTAGCCTCCGACGCTGTAGTCGGCCCGCGGCTTGTCCGACGCGCCGTGGCCGAGCAGGTCCGGCGCGATCACGGTGAACCGGCGCGCCAGGGCGTCGATCACCGGGTTCCAGGTCGTGTGGTCGCACCCGAGCCCGTGCAGCAGGAGCAGCGCCGGGCCCGACCCTCGCCGGACGAACGCCCGACGATGCCCGTGGATCGTCACGTGCTCCAGCTGGTCGCGCTCGGCATCTCCCGAGGATGAGTTGCGCATTCAAGTATTCAACCAGAACACGTTCCATTTCGTGGCGCGATCCCCCACGTCGGCGTTGGCTAGGCTCCTGGGGTGGCGCACAGCAGAGGGGCAGTGGACCGCGAGCGGGCCGCCGCGGCCCTGCAGCGCTCCGTCGGCAGCCTCAGCACCGCCGCCACCACGCGGATGGAGGCCCAGGTGGGCTGGTTCCGCGACCTCCCGGCGCGCGAGCGGGCCTGGGTCGGCGAGGTGCTGCAGGCCGGGGTCCGGGACTTCGTCGCGTGGTACGTCGACCGCCGCGGCACGCGCCCACCGCGCCCGGCCGCCCCGGACGCCCTCGCGGCCAGCGTCTTCGGCGCCGCACCGCGCGAGCTGACCGGCCTGATCACGCTCCGGCAGACCGTCGACCTGGTCCGCCTCGGCCTGGATGTGGTGGACGAGCACCTGGAGGAGCTTGTGCACCCCGACGACGTGGCCGACATCCACGAGTCGATCCTGCGCTACGGCCGGGAGGTGGCCTTCGCCACCGCCGAGGTCTATGCCCGAGCTGCCGAGACCCGCGGCGCCTGGGACGCCCGGCTCGAGGCGCTGCTGGTCGACGGGGTGCTGCGAGCCGACGCCGACGAGACCGTGCAGTCGCGCGCCAGTGCCCTGGGCTGGCGGGGACGCGGGATGGTCACGGTGGTGCTGGGCGACCTGCCGGAGGGTGGCGGCGGCACCGACCTGTTCGACGAGGTACGCCGGGCCGTGGGCGGCGCGGACCTGGACGCGCTCTGCGGCGGTCACGGCGACCGGATGGTCGTCGTCCTCGGCGGCGTCGAGGAGCCGCTGGACGCGGCCGCACGGGTGGCCGGCTTCTTCGGGCCGGGGCCGGTCGTCGTCGGGCCCGTCGTACCCGACCTCGGCAAGGCGCATCTCGCGGCGCGGGCGGCACTCGCGGCACACCGGGCGGCGACGGGATGGCCGCAGGCGCCCCGGCCGGTGGCCAGCGGCGACCTGCTGCCCGAGCGCGCCCTGGCCGGCGACGGCCACGCACGCCGTCACCTGGTCGACGACGTCTACACCCCGCTCGACCTGGCCCGCGGGGACCTGCTGGGCACGCTGGCGGCGTACTTCCACCACGGCGGCACGGTCGAGGCGACCGCGCGCGAGCTGATCGTGCACCCCAACACCGTGCGCTACCGGCTGCGGCAGGTGGCCGACCTGACCGGCCTCGACCCGAGCGACGGTCGGCACGCCTTCGCCCTGCGGATCGCCCTGGTGCTGGGCCGGCAGAGCCGAACCAGCGGGTAACCGCCAGTTGTGGGAACCCGACAAAGAATCCCGCACAAGTTCGTCGGCCCTGGCGGCGCGTAGGGCCGCCGGACCGGGCAGAGTGGACAACGTGCTCGTCATCGTCGCTCCCGGCCAGGGCGCCCAGTCCCCTGGCTTCCTCGCCCCGTGGCTGGAGGACTCCGACTTCCGGTCCCGCCTGGAGTCGCTGTCGGCGGCCGCCGACCTCGACCTGGTCTGGGCCGGCACCGAGGCCGACGCCGACCAGATCCGCGCCACGGAGACGGCCCAGCCGCTGCTGGTCGCGACCGGGATCGCCGCGGCCGCACAGCTCTTCCCCGGGGTCGAGCCGAGCCTCGCCCGGGCCGACGCGGTCGCCGGACACAGCGTCGGCGAGCTCACCGCGCTGGCCGGTGCGGGCGTCCTCACCCCGGACCAGGCGATGGTGCTGGTCCGCGAGCGCGGTCGCGCGATGGCCGAGGCGGCCGCGGTCACGCCCACGGGCATGACCGCCGTATTGGGCGGCGACCGGGAGGAGGTGCTGGCCACGATCGAGCGGCACGGCCTCACCGCGGCCAACGACAACGGTCCGGGCCAGGTGGTCGCCGCCGGTACGACGGAGCAGCTGGACGCCTTCGCCGCCGACCCGCCCGCCAAGGCCCGGGTGATGCCGCTGAGCGTCGCCGGCGCCTTCCACACCGAGCACATGGCCCCCGCGGTCGGCCGGCTCGCCGACCTCGCGGCCGACGTCGAGCCCGGCGACCCCGCGACCCGGGTGCTGTCGAACAAGGACGGACAGGTCGTCGACGGCGGTCGCGACCTCCTCGACCGGCTCGTGGGGCAGATCGCCTCCCCGGTGCGCTGGGACCTGAGCCTGCAGACCTTCGCCGACCTCGGCGTCACCGGGATCCTCGAGCTCCCTCCGGCCGGCACCCTCACCGGGATCGCCAAGCGCGCGCTCAAGGGCGTGGACACCTTCGCCCTCAAGACCCCGGACCAGCTCGACGACGCTCGCGCCTTCTGCGCGGAGCACGCGACCCAGGAGGCGACCGAGTGAGCGGACTGACTCAGCAGCGCGGCGCCGAGCACGCCGCCATCCTCGGCGTCGGCGCCTACCGCGCCTCCCGCGTCGTACCCAACGCCGACATCGTCGAGGCGATCGACTCCAGCGACGAGTGGATCCAGCAGCGCTCCGGCATCAAGGAGCGCCGCTTCGCCGAGCCGCACGAGACCATCACGATGATGAGCGTGGAGGCCTCCCGCGAGGCGCTCGACGCCGCCGGGCTCACCGCCAAGGACATCGACTGCGTCATCGTCGCCACGGTCAGCCACCTGCTGCAGACGCCCGCCGCGGCGACCGCGGTGGCCTACGAGCTCGGCACCGACCGAGCCGCTGCCTTCGACATCTCCGCGGCCTGCGCGGGCTTCTCCCACGGCATCGCGATGGCCGCGGACCTGGTGCGCGGCGGCAGCTCGCGTCACGTGCTGGTGATCGGCGTCGAGCGGCTCTCCGACATCACCGACATGCGCGACCGCGGCAGCGCGTTCATCTTCGCCGACGGCGCCGGCGCCGCGGTGGTGGGTCCCTCCGACGTCCCCGGCATCGGCCCGGTGGTGTGGGGCTCCGACGGCGAGCAGTTCGACCTGATCCGGCAGCGGGAGGACTGGCGCGACGTCGTCGGCAGCCCCGAGAAGCCCGGCTCCGGTGTCATGCCGCACCTGGTGATGCAGGGCAACCCGGTGTTCCGATGGGCCAGCTTCACCATGGCCAAGGTGGCCATCGAGGCACTCGACCGCGCCGGCATCACCGTCGACGACCTCGACGTCTTCGTCCCTCACCAGGCCAACATGCGCATCATCGACGCGATGGCGCGCTCGATGAAGCTGCCGCCCGACGTGGTGATCGCCCGCGACATCGCCGAGCAGGGCAACAGCTCGGCGGCCTCGATCCCGCTGGCCCTGCACCGGCTGATCGACGAGGGCCAGGCCAAGAGCGGCGACACGGCGCTGCTCATCGCCTTCGGGGCCGGCCTGGCCTACGCGGCCCAGGTCGTCACCGTTCCCTGATCCACATATCCCGTGGCAGATTGTCCGCATCAGCACCAACCAACCAAGGAGAGATGAGCCGCATGGCCACCACTGAAGAGATCCGCGCCGACCTGGCCGACATCGTCAACGAGGTCGCCGGAATCGACCAGGCCGACGTCCAGATGGACAAGTCCTTCGTCGACGACCTCGACGTCGACTCGCTGTCCATGGTTGAGGTCGTCGTGGCCGCCGAGGAGAAGTTCGGCGTGACCATCCCCGACGACGAGGTGAAGAACCTCAAGACCGTGGGCGACGCCGTCGCCTACATCGAGCGCGCTCAGGCCTGACCGGATCCGGGCCGGCGGCCGAGCTCGTCTCGACCGCCGGTCCGGTGACCGCCCCACCACCCGCACCCGAACGAAACGGACTGCATCGATGACCTCTCGACGCGTCGTCGTCACCGGCATGGGCGTCACCTCGCCCGTCGGCGGCGACCTGGCCTCCACGTGGCAGGCCCTGACCAACGGCACCTCCGGCGTCCGGCGCCTCGAGGACGAATGGGCCGAGGACATGCCGGTGAAGATCGCCGGCCGGGTGGCCGTGGAGCCGTCCGAGGTGCTCGAGCGGGTCAAGGCCCGCCGGCTGGACCGGTCCTCCCAGTTCGCCGTGATCGCCGCCGACCAGGCCTGGGAGGACTCCGGCCTCGGTGACGACGTCGAGCGGGAGCGTCTCGGGGTGGCGCTCGCCTCCGGCATCGGCGGCGTGACCACGCTGCTGGAGAACCACGACGCGTTGCGCGACCGCGGCCCCCGCCGCGTCTCGCCCCTCGCGGTCCCGATGCTGATGCCGAACGCACCGGCGGCGAACGTGTCGCTGAAGTACGGCGCCCGCGCCGCCGTCCACGCGCCGACCTCGGCCTGCGCGTCCGGCAACGAGGCGATCGCCATGGCGATCGACATGATCCGGCTGGGCCGCGCCGACGTGGTGATCGCCGGGGGCACCGAGGCCGCCATCCACCCGCTGCCGATGGCCGCGTTCGCGAACATGATGGCGCTGTCGAAGAACGACGGCGACCCCACGACGGTCTCGCGCCCCTGGGACACCGGCCGCGACGGCTTCGTGCTCGGTGAGGGCGGCGCCGCGCTGATCCTGGAGTCCGAGGAGCACGCGAAGGCCCGCGGTGCGCGGATCTACGCCGCCGTCCTGGGCGCCGGCATCAGCAACGACGCCCACGACATCGCGCAGCCGGACCCCGAGGGCCGGGGCGGCACCCGCGCCATCCGGCAGGCGATCGAGGCCGCCGAGGTCTCGCCCTCCGACGTGCGGCACGTCAACGCGCACGCCACCTCCACGCCGCTGGGAGACGTCGCCGAGGGCCTGATGCTGCACGCCGTGCTCGGCGACGCGGTCGACGACGTGGTCGTGACCAGCACCAAGTCGATGACCGGGCACCTGCTCGGCGGCGCGGGCGCGCTGGAGGCCGTCGCGACGGTGATGGCGCTGCACGAGCGGGTCTCCCCGCCCACGATCAACCTGGACGACAAGGACCCCAAGGTCGACCTGGACATCCCCACCAAGGCACGTGACCTGCCCGAGGGCGACATCGTCGGCCTCAACAACTCCTTCGGCTTCGGCGGCGCGAACGTCGCGGTGGCCTTCGGCAGCGTCTCCTGACCGGTACGCCGGCGGCGCCCTGCGGCGTCGGCGCGCCTCGTGACGGCGGCTCGGGCCTCGGCCCGGGTCGCCCTCCTGCGTCCTGCCTCGCCGGAGGGCGCTCAGACGACCTGGTGGAGCCAGCGGACGGGGGCGCCCTCGCCGGCGTACCGGAAGCTCTCCAGCTCGTCGTCCCAGGGCTTGCCGAGCAGGCGGTCGATCTCGACGAGCAGCGTGGCGTCGCCGACCGCGGCCCGCACGACGGCGGCCTTGAGCCGGTCCTCGGGGATCATGATGTCGCCGTGCACGCCGGTGACGGCATGGAAGACGCCCAGGTCGGGGGTGTAGGAGAATCGCGCTCCCTCGGTGCCCGTGCCGGGCTCCTCGGTGACCTCGAAGCGGAGGTGGTTCCAGCCGCGCAGCGCGGAGGTGATGGCCGCGGCGGTGCCGACGTCGCCGTTCCAGGAGAGCTCGGCGCGGTAGCTGCCGGACTGCGCCGGCTGCGGCGTCCACTCCAGGCTGACGGCCGACCCCAGGACCCCCGCGACGGCCCACTCGATGTGCGGGCAGAGCGCGGACGGCGCCGAGTGCACGTAGAGAACACCGCGCGTCGTGGCAGGCGTCATCGCCCCGCCACCGCGGCGGCTGTGGGTGTGCGTGGTCACCATGACCCTCCTTCATCACCGGCGTCGAGGCGACGCCTTCCCCAGCGGTCCTCGAAGGTGATGATGCGAGTCGGTCACGGATGTGACGCGTGTGTGGTTGTGACAACCATTGTGACGCATGGGAGAGAGGATTGCCAGCGGTACGGCGACCTCACTCCCGGCCGCGCTCCAGCTCCTCCGCGCGCTCCGCGGCATCGGTGATCTCGGTGCCGTCGATCGCGTGGGTCCGGTGGAACCAGGCCAGCGCCTCCTCCTCGCGTCCCGCTGCCAGCAGCGTGTCGGCGTAGGCGTAGCGCAGGCGCACCACCCAGGGCTCCCGGCTGCTGGACATGAGCGGAGCCTGCTCCAGCACCCGCAGAGCGGCGTCCAGCTGTCCCATGTCGCGGCGGGCACCGGACTCGACCAGGGTCATCTCCGCGCGGGCCGGAGAGTCGAAGTTCTTCACGCCCTCGCTCCGGGCCAGCTTGAGGGCCTGCTCGGGCTTCCCCAGAGCGCGGTGGCTGTCGGCCATCATCGGGAGATAGGCGGTGGCGCCGTTCATCCGCTTGGCCGCCCGCAGGTCGGCCAGCGCCTCGGCGTAGTGCCCGGCCGCATAGGCGGCCTCCCCCGTCGCCTCGCGCACCACGGCCAGCCGGCCGGCACGCGCTCGTGCGGCCAGGGTGTGCTGGTAGGCGGTCTCGGGGTCCTCCTCGATCAGCTCCTGCGCGGCGGCCAGGTGCCGAGCCACCCGCAGGGCCAGCCGGTCCGGCAGCCCCTTGAGCTGGGCCGCCACGGACCGGTCGAGCTCACGGCCGGTGATGTGGTCCGGGATCGGCGGGCCGTCGTACTTGGCCTGCTCGGCCGTGCGCGGCTCCTGCTTCTCCGCGGGGCGCTTCCAGTCCCCCTTCCGGGCTGGGCGTCCCCCCTTGCTCCCGGCGCCCGCGGGCTTGCCGCCCTGGGTGCGCGGTCGACCCCTGCCGGTCTGCTCCGGGCGACCGGAGCGGCCCTGCGAGGAGCCCGAACGCCCCGACTGACCGGATCGGCTCTGCTGCCCGGACCGGGCCTGTCCGGGGCGTCCCGAACCACGACGACGATCGTCGCTCACGATGAACCTCTTCCTCGGAAATGAGACTGGGAGGCCACCTTAGCGGTGACCTCCCAGTCGAAGTATGTTCGGCGGTGTCCTACTCTCCCACAGCCTCGCGGTCGCAGTACCATCGGCGCTGAAAGGCTTAACTTCCGGGTTCGGGATGGGTCCGGGTGTTTCCCTTTCGCTATGACCGCCGTAACTCTATCCACCTGTTGTGTGCCACTGTCACCAGGGCGTGTGTGGTGCCTGGTGTTGTGGTGTGGTGGTTTGGGTTGTGTCTAGTGGACGCGAGACAAAGCACTTGATAGCGTTCATGACTTGTGTTGTGGGTTTGTCATGATTGTTGGTGGCAAGCCCTCGGCCTATTAGTACCGGTCGGCTGGGCATTGCTGCTGTACACCTCCGGCCTATCAACCCCATGGTCTGTGGGGGGCCTTACCAACATAGTGTGGGAAACCTTATCTTGAAACGTGCTTCCCGCTTAGATGCGTTCAGCGGTTATCACTTCCGAACGTAGCCAACCAGCCGTGCCCCTGGCGGGACAACTGGCACACCAGAGGTTCGTCCATCCCGGTCCTCTCGTACTAGGGACAGCCTTTCTCAAGTTTCCTACGCGCGCGGCGGATAGGGACCGAACTGTCTCACGACGTTCTAAACCCAGCTCGCGTGCCGCTTTAATGGGCGAACAGCCCAACCCTTGGGACCTACTCCAGCCCCAGGATGCGACGAGCCGACATCGAGGTGCCAAACCATCCCGTCGATATGGACTCTTGGGGAAGATCAGCCTGTTATCCCCGGGGTACCTTTTATCCGTTGAGCGACCACGCTTCCACATGCCGTGGCCGGATCACTAGTTCCGACTTTCGTCCCTGCTCGACATGTCTGTCTCACAGTCAAGCTCCCTTGTGCACTTACACTCAACACCTGATTGCCAACCAGGCTGAGGGAACCTTTGAGCGCCTCCGTTACTCTTTAGGAGGCAACCGCCCCAGTTAAACTACCCATCAGGCACTGTCCCTGAACCGGATCACGGTCCTAGGTTAGACATCTAGTACGACCAGAGTGGTATTTCAACGTTGACTCCACACACACTGGCGTGCATGCTTCACCGTCTCCCACCTATCCTACACAAGCCGAACCAAACACCAATACCAAACTATAGTAAAGGTCCCGGGGTCTTTCCGTCCTGCCGCGCGTAACGAGCATCTTTACTCGTAGTGCAATTTCGCCGAGTCCATGGTTGAGACAGCGCCCAAGTCGTTACTCCATTCGTGCAGGTCGGAACTTACCCGACAAGGAATTTCGCTACCTTAGGATGGTTATAGTTACCACCGCCGTTTACTGGGGCTTAAATTCTCCGCTTCAACACACGTGTTTAACGGGTCCTCTTAACCTTCCAGCACCGGGCAGGAGTCAGTCCGTATACATCGTCTTACAACTTCGCACGGACCTGTGTTTTTAGTAAACAGTCGCTTGGGCCTGGTCTCTGCGGCCATCACCGCTGCCACACGCAAGGTGCTTGACGGATCCGGCCCCCCTTCTCCCGAAGTTACGGGGGCATTTTGCCGAGTTCCTTAACCATGGTTGTCTCGATCGCCTTGGTATTCTCTACCTGATCACCTGAGTCGGTTTGGGGTACGGGCGGCGCATAGCTCGCTAGAGGTTTTTCTCGACAGCATAGGATCACCCACTTCACCAATATTGGCTCCGCGTCGACTCTCAGACACATCAGACCCGGATTTGCCTAGGTCTGGTCCTACAGTCTTGCCCACAGACAACCATCGCTGTGGCTGGGCTACCTTCCTGCGTCACCCCATCGCTTGACTACTACCGGTTCGGGTCCCACGCTATCCAGGCCCATCCCCACCACAAGGGTGGAGTGAAGACCTGTGTCGGGTGGTTAGCATCACCGGGTTCGTCATGGGCGCTACATTGCCGGTACGGGAATATCAACCCGTTGTCCATCGACTACGCCTGTCGGCCTCGCCTTAGGTCCCGACTTACCCAGGGCAGATTAGCTTGACCCTGGAACCCTTGATCATTCGGCGCACGGGTTTCTCACCCGTGATTCGCTACTCATGCCTGCATTCTCACTCGTCTCCACTCCACCCGCGGATCACTCCCGGGCTTCACAGCAGAAGACGACGCTCCCCTACCCATCCACCACCCTTCCGGGCACACGGTGAATGCCATAGCTTCGGCGGATGACTTGAGCCCCGCTACATTGTCGGCGCGGAATCACTTGACCAGTGAGCTATTACGCACTCTTTCAAGGGTGGCTGCTTCCAAGCCAACCTCCTGGTTGTCACTGCGACTCCACATCCTTTTCCACTTAGTCACCGCTTAGGGGCCTTAGCTGATGGTCTGGGCTGTTTCCCTCTCGACTACGAAGCTTATCCCCCGCAGTCTCACTGCTGCGCTTCACTTCCCGGCATTCGGAGTTTGGTTAACGTCAGTAACCTGGTAGGGCCCATCGGCTATCCAGTGCTCTACCTCCGGAAAGAAACACGCAACGCTGCACCTAAATGCATTTCGGGGAGAACCAGCTATCACGAAGTTTGATTGGCCTTTCACCCCTATCCACAGGTCATCCCCTCAGTTTTCAACCTAAGTGGGTTCGGTCCTCCACGTCGTCTTACCGACGCTTCAACCTGCCCATGGATAGATCACTCCGCTTCGGGTCTTGATCGTGCAACTCACACGCCCTCTTCGGACTCGCTTTCGCTACGGCTACCCCACACGGGTTAACCTCGCTACACAACGCAAACTCGCAGGCTCATTCTTCAAAAGGCACGCCATCACCCCAAAAGAGGCTCTGACGGATTGTAGGCGCACGGTTTCAGGTACTATTTCACTCCCCGCCAGGGGTACTTTTCACCTTTCCCTCACGGTACTGATCCGCTATCGGTCATCAAGGAGTATTCAGGCTTGACGGGTGGTCCCGCCAGATTCACACAGAATTTCAGGAGTTCCGTGTTACTTGGGAAAAAGCGCCACACGGGAGCGTGTCATACGTCTACAGGACTCTCACCCACTACGGTAGACCATTCCAGGCCACTTCAACTTCAACACACACCACGCGCGTCACCCCGGCAGAGGCAACACACACTCATCCCACAACCCTCGCCCCGCAACGACTGCCGTCTATCACACGAAACGAGTTTGGCCTCATCCGATTTCGCTCGCCACTACTCTCGGAATCACAATTGTTTTCTCTTCCTTCCGGTACTGAGATGTTTCACTTCCCGGAGTTCCCTCCACACACCCTATACATTCAGGTGCAGGTGACCAGACATGACTCTGGCCAGGTTTCCCCATTCGGACACCCCTGGATCAACGCTCGGTTGCCAACTCCCCAGGGCTTATCGCAGGCTCCAACGTCCTTCATCGGCTCTTGATGCCAAGGCATCCACCATGCGCCCTTCATAGCTTGCCAAACAACAATCAAAACAAACACACAAAACAAAAAAGCTACAAAGATGCTCGCGTCCACTATCCACAACTCAAACAACCAACCCACACCCACCACCACCAGACCATCACGATCCACCAGCCGGCAGGCCAGGCACCCAAGAAACCCACCCCCACACCCCCCACCAGAACCAGCCCCCCACACACGATGAGAGACCAACCCCAGACCCGGGGGCGTGTGGTGT